>JAZUGE010000001.1:0-11429 GCA_045641045.1 Treponema sp.
ATAAAACTCAGGGGTAGGTATTGGTATAAGTGCTTTTTTGTATTTATCGTCCCCTGTACTGTATTTTTTATAAAGCTCAGTCAGGTACTCTAAAAAGCGCAGTGGCATATTGTTATTGATAGTACTCTGCTGCTCAACTAAAACAATAAGTCGGCCGTTAATCTCCATTGAGACATCGTTGTATAAGCCTTTGTAAACAGTGTTTTCAAGTCGTGTTCGGACAATTTTGTCTTTTTTAATATCAAGGTTTGAGTGGGATAGGGCATTGTATAATGAAATAAAATATTCTTCATTGTTACCAAACATATCAACAAAGAGTGTGTCTTTATAGTTACGTTTAGGCTGGTCTAAATAGTCTGAATGCTGTGCTTGCATTTGTATGCTCCTTTTAAGTGTTTAACTATTTATAGGAGCAAAAGGGTTTATTTTTATTAAAAGCGAAGGTAAAAAAAATGTTATTTTGTAGCCAATCTGATTGGTTTTTTAACTAATAAAACATTTCCATTATATACAGATTGCAAGCTATTCTATAATATTAGTTCGTTTTCACTGTTCATATATGAATATTTTTGCAAAGAGTGATATTATAAAAATAAAAAGGAACAAACTAATGACAATTACACCAGTGATTTTAAGTGGTGGATCAGGCACACGCCTTTGGCCACTTTCAACAAAAGAAACCCCTAAACAGTTTTTATCATTAACAAGTGAAAAAACTATGATTCAGCAGACATTGTTAAGATTAAATGGTCTTAAAACTTCTGCACCTATAATTTCGTGTAACGAAGGACACAGATTTTTAGTTGCCCAGCAGATTGGCGAGATAAGTAACTTACAGCCAGTGATTCTTTTAGAGCCTGTAGCTAAAAATACAGCACCAGCAATTGCAGCTGCCTGTCTTGCTTCACTAAAGCAGGATAAAGATGCAATAGTAGTTGTATTACCAAGTGACCATGTAATAAAAGACGAACAGGCCTTTAGGGATGCTGTTTTAACTGCTGCAAAGCAGGCAGAAAAAGGTAAGCTTGTAACTTTTGGTATTGTGCCAACTTTTGCAGCTACAGGATACGGCTATGTTAAAGCAAGCGGGGATGAAAACGATGGAGCTTATACCCTTGAGCGCTTTGTTGAAAAGCCTGATTTACCACATGCCCAGGAGTACCTTGCAAGCGGACAGTACAGCTGGAACAGCGGTATGTTTGTATTTAAGGCTTCATCATTTTTAGAAGAACTTGAAAAGTATGAGCCAAAAATGGCAGAGCTTACAAGACAGTCATTTGAAAAGGCAAAGGTTGATGCTGACTTTATCCGTCTTGATAAAGACAGCTTTGATAAGATTGATGGCAACTCTATTGACTATGCAGTAATGGAAAAAACATCAAACGGTATGATTGTAAAGCTTGATGCAGGCTGGGATGATGTAGGATCCTGGAGTGCTCTTTATGACATACAGCCAAAAGATATTAACGGAAACGTTACTTCTGGTAAAGTTGTTACAATTGATACAAAAAACAGCTATGTAAGGGCAAAGTCACATACAATTGCTACAATCGGTGTTAATAACATCGTAGTAGTTGAGTCAGATGACTCTATCCTCATTGCAGATAAAGATCATGTTCAGGATGTTAAAAAAGCTGCTGGCCTTGTAAGCGAACTGTAAAAAGCTGTGATTTTTATAAATCAAGAGGCTTATCAGCTTAATTAGTAATGAATCGCACCGCTGTAAAATCAGACAAATAATTGTTTTTATGACGGTGCATTTATTATGAACTCTTTTTTTCAATCAGATCGTAAGACAAATCAAAACTCACAGCAGAGTTTTCAAACTCAAGGGCAAGGCGGACTCTTTTTTTACGTCGGTCAACTGACTTAATGCTTCCTTCAAGTCCCATAAGCGGACCCTTGGTAACAATGATTCTGTCATTTGCATCAAAATATGCCTGTGAACACTCTGCAATAGAACCGTACTGTATAAAATGCTTAACAATATCAGTATCCTGCTGGTTTAATGGGTGTACAAGCTCATTTGAAGGTAAAAAACGTGTAAAATACTTTGTTTTTTTAATGCGGCTAAAAAGCTCACCTTCCATGTCACCTGCAAGCTGCAAAAAAACATAGCCCGAAAAAAGTGGCTGCAGCTCTGTAGTGTTAATGCCTTTACGCCTGATGTTTAATCTTCGCTGCAAAAAAATAAGCTTAACACCTGCAAGGTCATTAAAGTTTTCAAAGTTTTTTATAAATTGAGATTCTTTATTTGTTTTTACTTGTATAGCGTAAAACTGCATATGTCTAATTATAACATTGTATTTATATTTAATATAGCATTTTTTAAGCACGGTTTTGTCATATTAGTGACATTAATCTAACTATAAATATATCTTATAATTATCTATCAAAAATAAAAGATATGGAGAAAATATGACAGACATTACAGTTGAAAAACTATATGAGGTTATATCAAGCATTACCGGATATGACCTTGATGAGCTTCATGATTCAGACAAGTTAATGAACGATCTTGGATTTGACTCATTTATGCTCATGGATATGTATGCAAGTTTAGTGAAGGCAGAGGACCGTAATAAAAATCAGGAGCTTTTACGTACAATTTTATCTAAAGACATTACAATTGCAGAACTTATATCTTATTTCAAGCTGGATAAAAAAAGTGAATGTGAGTACTTGCAGGAAACTTCATGCATTGATAACTTTCCGGAAGTAGTGCAGTTTGCTCAGTACTTTGAGCAGAATAAAGCTCATGCTCCTTACTTTAGAGTAAATGACGGAATTCCTGCTCATATAATGACAATAGAAGGTGAACAAAAGATAAACTATAGTACCTATAACTATGTTGGCTTAAATGGTGATAAACGTATCAATGATTTTGTAAAACAACAGATTGACAAATACGGCACTTCAGTATCCGGAAGCCGTCTTTTAACCGGTGAAATACAGCTGCACAGAGATCTTGAAAAAAAGATTGCAGACTTTATCGGAGCAGAAGATGCAATAGTACAGGTAGGTGGTCACTCAACAAATGTTAATACAATAGGTAATATTGTAGATGATCAGGACCTTATACTGCACGATGCCTTAGCTCATAACTCAATAATTGAAGGCTGTATATTATCTCATGCAAAACGTAAGCCTTTTAAACACAATGATATGACACATCTTGAAAGTGAGCTTACACGGCTGCGTAAAAAGTTCAGGCGTGTCCTTATAGTAGTTGAAGGTGTTTACTCAATGGACGGAGATATATGTAACCTTCCAAAGCTTATTGAACTTAAAAAACGATTTGGCTGTATTTTAATGATAGATGAGGCTCACTCATTCGGAACAATTGGTGACCATGGACGTGGTGTTACAAGTTACTGGAACATAAACCCTAAAGATGTAGATATTCTTATGGGGACATTAAGTAAGTCATGCTGCAGCTGCGGAGGATACATTGCAGGCAGCAAAACATTTATAAAGCATTTAAAGTATAACTCACCAGGATTTATCTTCA
This sequence comes from Treponema sp., assembly GCA_045641045.1. GTDB lineage: Bacteria > Spirochaetota > Spirochaetia > Treponematales > Treponemataceae > Treponema_D. Next base: position 3,512 of record JAZUGE010000001.1, read on the forward strand.
GCTGCGGTATAACTCCGTCAAATGCAGCTGCAGCATATAAAGCTATTGATATATTCAGTAATGATGATACTTATGTTAAGCAGTTAAAGCAAAACTCCCTTTACTTTTTAGACCAGGTTAAAAAGCTTGGCTTTGATACAGGTTTAAGCTGTGATACGCCTATTGTACCTGTAATTATCGGGGACTCGCAAAAAGCTATGATTATGTCAAATAAGCTTTATGAAATGGGTATAAATGCAATGCCAATTGTATACCCTGCAGTACACGAAAACGAAGCCCGCATCCGCTTCTTTTTGTCAGCAAGTCACACAAAAGAAGATCTGGATAAAACAATAGAGGCATTAAAGGAACTTAACAAATGAAAAGGCGTGTTGTAGTAACTGGTATAGGCTCTGTAAGTCCTTTAGGACTAAGTAAGGATCAAACCTGGCAGAATATCCTGACAGGTAAAGCATTTTTTACAAAAAGCGAGGTTCCTGAAGCCTGTTTTTACGGACAGGTTGATAACGGGTTTCAAAGTTTTCTTACAAAAAAAGAAATAAGATACATGGACAGAGTAAGTCAGATGGCTGTTGTCGCTAGTGAAGAATGTATTAAAGATTCACTTTTACAATGTGAAAAGCTAAATGACGAAAATATGGCAGTCTGTATTGGGACAGCCATAGGTGGTATTGAGTCATTTACCACTGAAATTACAAACTCAGTTGTCAGCGGTATGGATGCTTTGTCTTTAACAGGTATGCCAAAGCTTTTATGCAATATGGTAGGAGCTAACATTACTATGAAGTTTACCCTAAATGCCCCTGTGTTTACGTATAGCAGTGCCTGTTCTTCGTCCACAAAAGCAATTGGTGAAGCCATAAAAAAAATACAGTATGGAGATGCGGACATAATTATGGCAGGGGGCAGCGAAGCATCAATTACAAGGCAGGCTTTAGGTTCTTTTGGTAAGCTTCATGCGTTATCTCAAAACAACAGCCTTGATAAAGCTTCTGTTCCGTTTAGTAAGGACAGATCAGGCTTTGTAATGAGCGAGGGTAGTACAATGCTTATGCTCGAAGAGTATGAGCATGCAAAAGAAAGAGGTGCAAATATATACTGTGAGCTTATTGGTTATGGAGCAAGCTCTGACGGCAAATCCCTAGTGAGCCCAGACCTTTCAGGTATAAAAAAGTGCATAAACAATGCATTAAAAGATGGGGGGGTATGCTCCGAGGAAGTTGAATACATCAATGCACACGGAACTGGTACAATCGCAAATGATAAAGTTGAGTCTGAAGCAATAAGGGATATTTTTGGATCAAAGCCTTATGTGAGCTCCACTAAAGCTTATCACGGACACTTACTGGGAGCTACAGGAGCTTTAGAAAGTGCTTTAATTGCCCTAATGATAAAAAACAAAACTATCATAGGACAAATCAATGTTTTACCAGAAGAAGTTGCTTTAGAGTGCAGCGGCCTTAACTTACTGCTCAATAAAAATGCTGAGTATATGGGAGGAAAAATACTCAAAAACTCATTTGGCTTTGGTGGGGATAATGTGACACTGGTTTTTGCAAAAGCTTAAACTTTACTTTTTTCGAAGTGCTCACCAAAAGTTATACATTCAGTATAAGTTTTGTCGGGCACTTCATTTAATAACTATTCATTTATCCATTTCAGCCTTTAGTTTTTTAACCTCATCTAAAGATAAACCAATGCAGGTTGCTATTTGCTCCAGAGGCAGATTTATCTTAATCAAATTAATAGCGTTTTCAATAGCTGTTTTTCTAGCACCTTCTGCAAGTCCAGCTTCTTTGCCTCTAGTCTCGCCCTGTTCAAAGGCTTCCTGCCTCTGGACTCTGATATCATCTTCATAATTATATTCACCTAACATCATAGTCTTTTTCTCCTGAAGCATATCAATATAACTCTTAAAAAACGGAAGGTCTTTACATTGGTCCAGTGCAGCCTTTATAAAATCCTTTGCCCCATTACGACGCTCTTGTTCGGCTTTCTGTACAAATACGGCATAAGCCTTTAAGCTTTCACTTGATTTAAGTATATCATCATTTTTATTGATATTGTATACCCTGACTGCAAGGTCAAGCTGAGGAAAATCAGTCTTTATCATAAAAGCATCACTTAACTTTAACTCATAATATGAAGGGCAGTCTTCCTGTCCGTTATAAATAACATAAAACTCAGGAGTTGGTATTGGTATAAGTGCTTTTTTGTATTTATCGTCCCCTGTACTGTATTTTTTATAAAGCTCTGTAAGGTACTCTAAAAAGCGCAGTGGCATATTGTTATTGATAGTACTCTGCTGTTCAACTAAGACAATAAGTCGGCCGTTAATTTCCATTGAGACATCATTGTATAAGCCTTTGTAAACAGTATTTTCGAGCTTTGTACGTATAATTTTGTCCTTTTTAATATCAAGGTTTGAGTGAGATAGGGCATTGTATAATGAAATAAAATATTCTTCATTGTTACCAAACATATCAACAAAGAGTGTGTCTTTATAATTTCGTTTAGGCTGGTCTAAATAGTCTGAGTGCTGAGTTTCCATTTGTTTGCTCCTTTTAAGTGTTTGACTATTTATAGGAGCAAAAGGGCTAATTTTTGTGAAAACTAGAGGTAAATATTCTGTTATCTTCAATAAAAGCCCCGGCTCTTTTAAAAAGCATTTTAAGAGCCGGGGTTCTGTTAATTTTTACTCGCTTAAAACAATCAGTTTGTCACTATTTGTATCAAACAACGTTTTATCATCTGTATAAAAAGTAAGGGCGGTAATGAGGCATCGGATATTACTTACCCCAAAATACCTCATTACCCTTGAAAGCCTGTCTTTTACACCGTGTTCACTTATTCCGCAGTTTTTTGCAATATCTCCATAGTCGTAGTTATTGCACTGTATGACCTGGGATAAAATAAAGCGCATGTTGTAGTCAACATAAATTGTACGAGGACAGCTAACAGGACACAATCTGATATCTTCAAGAACTTTGTCACTCCACACAAATCCGCCGGCTAAAGCTTTTTTAATCATATTGTCCAGATTTAAGTCCTTATGATTAAGATAACCGTCAACACAACACTCCTTAAGCTTTTTTAAGTAAGGAGTAAGAGCAACCGCATTATCATATGCATAAACCTTAAGAGAAGGATTATTGTTTTTAAAAGCTGCTATGCGTTTTTTGCACTCCATACCAAGATAAAAGCTTTCACAAAAAAGAACCGATTCTTTATGCATCTTTAGTAAATCAAGGGCTTCATTGTCATTTTTAGCAAAACAGATCATACCTTCATTTACAAGCTGCCGGTGACAGATACTTATATCTGACAAAAAAGTATCTGTCAAAATCGGATTTCGCATTACAACAATAACTTTTATACTATCACTCATTTTATTATTCCTTTAATTAAATTAAAAATTAATACAGCACCACAGCTTAAAACACAGCCTGTACCTGCTGCAAACCAATATGTTTTTCTGTTTATCATAAGCTGCTTTTCAAGCTTATTGCACATAGCCTTATAAAGCTCAGCCCTTTCTTTATGGTAAGCTATTTCTCCATTAGCCTGCTCTATAACATGCTTCACAGCAAGCTCTGAAGTTCTGGCTATTTCTTCATCTGCTTTTTGAACCAGACTATCCATAAACCTGTCAAACTCCTCTCTAGTAAATACAATCCTGCCCATCGCAGTCGTAGTTTGCGCTGAGCAGCTGCTCAAGTTCCCTCTGTTTTGCTCTTGCAAAGCTGTCAAATCTTTTGACTCCTTCTGCAATTGCTGACAGTGCCCCTTCATAACAGCTGATAACATCACCAGGGCTAGAAGTTTTAATTTGTTCCTGGGCCATTTTTTGTTTTTTACATGCCTCAGCGTTAATTGTTTTTTCATTAAAAAAACTTTTTTCATTATTTATACTCCCCTTTGAAGTAACAAACATAACAGTACCAAAAAGACACGTGATAAAGCCCCAGATAAACCCGCAAAATTGTTCTGCAAGTTTTTTCACAAACTTCATAAAATATCTCCCTGTACTGTATGCACATACTTCATGCCAACATGTCCTGCAAGAGTAACAACTGCTACTGTTACCCATTCAGTTCCGTCAATAAATTTAGCCATGCGCATTAAGCAGGTAATCAAAAAAATTACAAACTTAAAGCTTAAAAGCTTTGCGCATAAGCTTTTTAATCTTTTATATATGTTCATAGCTATCCTCACTGTGTATTTAGATATTTTTTTAAGGCCTTTATATTTAGCCCCATAACCTTGTAGTCAAAACCAATGGAGCAGTAGTATAAAGCCATGCTGGTAACACTTCGTAAATAACATCCTTTATCAACACAGTTCAAAACTACATCGCTGCCACAAACACCAGTTACATGAGCACACTGTCCTGCCTTATAAGTTTTTTGTCCCAAATCAGTGTCCTTTTTACAAAACCAAAAAACGGCCTTTATAGTATCTTTTTTAGGGTTCTGCTCAGTAAAAAAGTTTTTATAAAGATCCTCAGCTGTAAACCGCACGTTAATATCAAAAGTTTTGTTAAGTGCATAGCACACACTACCAGAGCAGTCAGTACCTTTTTCGTTATCCCCGCCCCATTTATATGGCGAGAATACCAGGGTACTTAAAGCTCTCTGATACTTTTGAGTTAAAGTTAAGTCATAATCAGACATAAATATCCCCCTATATGTTTAAAAATAAATCATGCAATAAGGGTGTGGCACACGACTTTAGTCGTAATTTAATAAGCACTATGAGCACTGTCATTTTTTAAATGCGCACTGCCATTATTTTTTTATAAAGCAGTTATTTAGTCTTTATTTTTATTTACAGTGCACTTTTTTTTAAAAAAGTATCTGTTAATATTTTAACTATAAAAGTATTTACAAAAAAATTACGTTTTTAAAATAATCCGCACTTTTAATTTTTTTCGTCTTTAGTCGTAGCTCACAGGTATAGCTTTAGTCATATACTAAAAATGTAAAAAGAAAACATAAGGAGGATGTATGACTTGGCGACGGTGTAAAACTGAAAAAAAAGCGAAAATGATTTTATGACGGGTGCATCTTAATTACCTTTTTAAGATGCATATTTTATCAGCTTAAAATGGAGTAATTAATGTTAGATATAATTGTAAGTGAAAACACTTTTGGCACAGACGGAAAACCTTTTGCAATCCGCAGCCGCACATCAGAGACATTATCTTATGGCGAAGTTGTAGATGTAATTGAAGCTTATCACTCAACACTTACCCGTACAGATATAACATCTGTACTCGAGCAGTTTTCATCATTACTTTTTTCAAATGCAGCACAGGGCATTGCAGTAAAAACACCATTCGGAACATTTAAAGCATATGCATCAGGCAGTCTTACTAATCCTGAAGAATCTTATAATCCTTCAGATCCGGCAAATGACCACGACCTTAATCTGCGTCTGCATATTACAAAAACACAAAAAAAGCAGCTCATTGCAAATCTCAAATACCAGAGAGCTAGTTCAAAATACGTAAGTGATCCTTTTATTCAGATTATTTATGGTATTACAAATGACGGAGTCCAGATAAAACAGGACACCTTTTCTCCTGGTCAAATTATACGTTTGCGTGGTGAGTGCTTAAAGATCGACAGCACAGACACAAATCAGGGGGTATTTTTTACAGATAATGCAAATGGTGTAACCCAGCGTATTACTCATTATATTCGCCGTGGTTCTGGCATCATTGACTTTATTTTATCATCTGGTATTGATTCAGGCACATATACTGTAAAAATCGTAACAAAACCTGGTTCAAAACGCTATGAGGATTTTACTTACAAAAATCCTGTCGTTATAAAATAGTACACCTGTAAAAATCAAAAGGGGATTCTTGAAGTGAACTTTATATTCACTTTATAAAAAGAATCCCCTTTTTTTATTGCAAAATCAGTATACTTTATTTTGTAAATAAGGCTGCTTTTTTTAAGAACTCCACTACTTTTTTTAGTAAAGTAAGGCAGTATAGCTTATAAAGATTGCTTATATAAAATTTTACGACTTTAGTCGTACCCTAAAAACAAATAAGTGTGCCTATAATTTTACTTATATGAAAACATTACAATTTAAGCAGCAGATTTTTGACTATGCTCATAATCTTGAGCGAAACAGACTTGCTACACAAGATACTCAGTTTACTGATTTTACTATTACAAATCTTTTTATCATACAATACAAAGATATAATCCGTTATTGCTGGGTCTGGAACAAGTTTTTAATCTGGAACGGCTGTAACTGGGATATTGATAATGACGGCAGAGTACAGGAACTATTAATTGATTTTATACAAAACCTTGATTTACTGGTTTCGCAGTTTACTGACCATTTTCTTGCTTTAAGCTTCATGCAGTTTGTTAAAAAAGTTCAGAATAAAGCACATATCGATTCATGTCTGCAAATATGTAAAATGTCGTCTGATATAAAGATCAAGCAGGAATACCTGGATGATAAACCTAATCTAATAAACACAAAAGACTGCACTATTAATCTTGATACCATGGAAAGCTATCCTAACACACCTCTGGATTATATAACAAAAAGTGTAAATGCAACTTTTTTGTCCACCCAAAGCTGTCCTTTATGGCTTAACTTTATCAGCACAACTTTTAATCATGATGATAACCTGATTCACTATGTACAAAAGGCCTGCGGCTATGCCTTAAGCGGCAGTACCAGCTCACAGTGCATGTTTGTTTTATGGGGAAGCGGCAGTAACGGTAAATCAACATTTTTAAATACATTGCAGTATGTTTTAGGCGATTACGCAGGTTCAAGCGGAACAGATACTTTTACCCGTAAAAACAGTGATCAGACAAATGACATAGCCCGCCTTAAAGGCTTACGTCTTGTTACCACAAGTGAAATTGAACAGGGCAAAGCCTTTAACGAAAGTCTTATAAAGCAGCTTACAGGTCAGGATAAAATTACAGCCCGCTTTTTATACAGTGAGTACTTTACCTTTACGCCAACCTTTAAGATTTTTATGGCAACAAATCATAAACCACGTATAAAAGGCAGTGATAACGGAATTTGGCGACGTATAAAGCTTATACCTTTTAATATAACCATCAGGCCTGAAGACAGGGATAAAGATCTTGCAAGTAAGCTATGTTATGAGTCGTCTGGAATTTTATTGTGGCTTTTACAAGGTTATTATTTTTATAAGACTGAAGGACTTGTCGAACCAGAGTGTATTGTAAAGGCAACTGCAGAGTATAGGGCGCAAATGGACAATGTAAGTGCATTTTTAGCTGCAGTATGTGAAACAGCTCCTGATTATATAACTGCACACAAAGTGCTGTATGAAGCATACTGTTCATGGTGCTCTGAAAATGAAGAGAGAAGTGTTTCATCAAAAACTTTTGGGATGAGATTAGACGAAATGGGCTTTGTGCGGAAAAACTCAAACTCAGTGCGCTCATGGATTGGAGTGGGACTTTCGTAAGCTGAGTAATACAGTTTTTATAACAAAACTTTAATCTTTATATTTTATAAAAATAACCCCTTTTGCTCCTATAAATAGTTAAACACTTTATAAGGAGCAATCAAATGGAAGCACAGCATTCAGACTATTTAGACCAGCCTAAACGTAATTATAAAGATACACTCTTTGTTGATATGTTTGGTAACAATGAAGAATATTTTATTTCATTATATAACGCCCTATCCCACTCAAACCTTGATATTAAAAAGGACAAAATTGTCCGAACAAAGCTCGAAAACACTGTATACAAAGGCTTATATAACGATGTCTCAATGGAGATTAACGGCCGGCTTATTGTTTTAGTTGAGCAGCAGAGTACTATCAATAACAATATGCCACTGCGCTTTTTAGAGTACCTTACAGAGCTTTATAAAAAATACAGTACAGGGGACGATAAAT
>JAZUGE010000002.1:0-130254 GCA_045641045.1 Treponema sp.
CAACAATATTTTATATTTTTATATCATTTTTTATAAAATATTATCTAGTTTATAAAAAAGTGTAATTTATTGGCTGATACACAGTAAATTTTATAAAAAAGTAGTGATATAACGATATTTTTAATATTTATTTAATAGACAAAACAGACAATTTCTTTAAATAAACAAAAAAAGAGGACAAAAAGTTACATTTTTTGTCCTCTGAAAAATACAAGTTTAAATGATTTATAAATGAAACAAACTGTTAAAAGATAAATCCTATAAGACACATAGCACCAAGGACTCCCACAATCCATAATACAAGTTTATTAACGGATCTTTCATCGTTTGAATAAACAGGCATCTTCATAAAAACCTCCCAAACGTTTATCAATAATAAAAGGACAGGTAAATATATTTTGACCTATTCCTTTATCAACAGCTTAATTGTTCCATTATCTCCATATTAAGACAACAAAGTTTTTCAGATATAACAGGATGTTCTGTAAAGTTTTTTTGACTAAAACCCCTCATCTTTTTGATTTACAAGCAGATAACAGATTATTAATCTTAAATTATTCTTTTTTTTTGACAGATTCTTAAATTAGCCTTATCATCAAATTATCATCTAATTGTCATTATAAATAAGGAGGAAAATAGATGAAAAAGCTTTTAACAACACTTGCTTGTTTAGCTCTTGGTGCAACAATGGTAATGCCAACTTTTGCAGCTGGAAAAAAAGTAAAGTACCCAACAAAGGGTGTATCAATGATTTGTCCTTGGGGTGCTGGTGGTGGTACAGATGCTGTTCTCCGTGCTCTTTGTACAACTGCTGAAAAATATTTAGGTACATCAATCACTGTTGAAAACAAAACAGGTGGTGCAGGTGCCATCGGACACGCTGCAATCAAAAATGCAAAACCAAACGGCTACACTGTAGGTATGGTTACATTTGAACTTAACTCACTGCCACAGCAGGGTCTTATTGACTTTACATATGCAGACTACGATCCACTCATCCGTGTAAATGCAGATGCTGCAACACTCACAGTAAAGGCTGATGCTCCATACAACACTGTACAGGAATTTGTTGACTACTGTAAAAAACATCCTGGCGAAGTAAGCATCGGTAACTCTGCTCCAGGTTCAGTATGGCACATTGGTGCAGGTCTTTTAGCTGACCAGACAGGTATCCAGGTTAAGCACATTCCTTTCGAAGGTGCTGCAGGTGCTGTAACAGCTGTTGCAGGCGGACACATCCAGGCTGTAACAGTATCACTTGCTGAAGTTAAATCACAGCTCGACGCAGGTAACGTAAAGGTTCTTGGTATTATGGACTCAAAGAGACCTGCTTCATATCCAAACATTCCTACATTTAACGAGCAGGGCTTCCCAATCGAATATGCTACATGGCGTGGTCTTGCTCTTCCAAAGGGTGTAGATCCTGCAATTAAGGCTATTCTTGTTGATGCATTTACAAAAGCTGAAAAGGATCCAGAGTTTGTAAAAACAGCTGCAAGCCTTAACCTTAACCTCGCTTACCAGAACCCAGATGACTTTGGTAAGTTCCTTAAGTCAAACTACGAAGCTGTAACAAAAACAATGAAATCAATCGGTCTCGTTGACTAATACAGTTTTAACTTAGCTATTACAGAGCCGGCGTAAATACACCGGCTCTTTTTTTAGGTGGTGTCATACAATGAAAAAAGCAAATATTATTTCAGCAATAATTGGTATGCTGTTTTCTCTGGCCACTTTCGGATATACATTTACATTTAAGAAATTTAAGAATGTTCCTGTTGGTCCGGAGTTTTTCCCCAGAGCACTGGCAGTAGCTTTATTTATCTGCTGTCTCATTCTTTTACTTACCAATATTTTTGGTAACAAAAACGATAACTCTCCTTGTCCAACTATCAATCCTTTAAATAAGAATATTCAAAAAGCTCTTTTAGGTCTTTTAGTTATTGTTGTTTATGCACTTACATGGGAGACTGTAAGCTTTGTTATTGCAACTCCATTTGCAATATTTATCATGATACTTATATTAGGCAGACGTAATTACAAAACAATGGCAATTATATCAGTAGTTGCCACAATCATTATTTTTATAGCCTTTAAGTTCCTCCTGGGTATTGAAATGCCTATGGGTTTCTTTGACGAGATATTCTAAAAAAAAACGGAGGTACACATAAATGGATTTTGGTTTAATATTATCAAGCTTTGGACAGGTTTTTGCACCTGCTACACTGCTATATACATTGCTGGGTGCCGCCGGTGGTATTTTAATCGGTAGTATTCCAGGTTTAACTGCAACTATGGGTATTGCCCTTTTAGTACCTTTTACCTACGGTCTTGATTTTATCCCTGGTGTTGCAATGCTTTTAGGTATCTTTTGTGGTGGTATGTACGGAGGCTCAATCGCAGCTATCCTTATCCACACACCAGGAACCCCAAGTGCAGCAGCAACTGTTTTGGACGGTTACCCTATGGGGCAAAAGGGTCAGGCATCAAGAGCTTTGACTTTATCATTGTTCTCATCATTTTGTGGCGGTATCATAGGTGCTATTGTAATGACATTTTTGTCACCTACAATCAGTAAAGTTGCCCTTAAGTTTGGACCAGGTGAGTTTTTTGCCCTTGCAGTGTTTGGTTTAAGTGTTATCGTTTCAATTTCAGGTAAATCAATCATTAAAGGTCTTATCAGTGCCATATTTGGTCTTTTAATGGGTACTGTAGGTATGGATAAAACCTGTGCCTACCTTAGATTTTTTAAGTTTACAGGCTTTTATGACGGTATACCTTTTATCCCAGCCTTAATTGGTTTGTTTGCCATAAGCGAAGTAATTGCAAACTTTGAGCAGCTTTTAACAGGCACAAAACCTGAAGGCGCTAAGCTTGTTCACTACAGTGGTAACCCTGTAATCGCATACTTAAAGTCTGTAATTAAAAACGTAATACCAAGTAAGTCAGATGCAAAAACAATTGCACCACATGTATTAAAGGGTGGTCTTATCGGTACATTTATTGGTTCTATTCCTGGAGCCGGTGGTGATATTGCAGCCTTTGTAAGCTATAGCGAAGCTAAACGCTCTTCAAAAACACCTGAAATGTTTGGTAAAGGTGCTCCAGAAGGTATTGCAGCTGCAGAATCTGCAAACAACGGATGTTCAGGCGGTGCTATGATACCAATGCTTGCTTTGGGGGTTCCTGGTGACAGTAATACAGCTGTATTAATGGGTGCCTTTATCATGCATGGTTTTCAGCCAGGTCCTATGATGTATGTAGAACATCTTGATATCGTATACTCTGTATTTGGTGCTCTTTTAGCAGCAAACCTTGCATTCCTTATTGTCGGCATGCTTGGTATCAATGCATTCAGTAAAGTAATATCAATCGAAAGATATGTTTTAATACCATGTATCCTTGTACTGTCTCTTGTTGGTTCATATGCAATAAACCAAAGTATGTTTGACGTTTACTTTGCCATTGTAATGGGTGTTATCGGCTATCTTTTGCAAAAATATGGCTTTACTTTATCACCTATTCTTTTAGCCCTTATCTTAGGACCATTAAGTGAGTCAAACATCCGCAGATACATGCAGATTGTTGATGGTAATTTTATGCAGATCTTTACACGCCCTATCTGTAACGTATTCTTTACTCTTGCTGTAATATCACTCATTACAGCAGTTCTTAACCAGCGTAAGATTGCAAAACGCGAAGCCGCCCAGGCTTCTTCAGTGTCACAGTCTTAAAAACTGTACGAAAAAAGCAAATACACCTATCCCCCTTTACCTGCAGTACATTTTATTTCAGGCAAAAGGGGGATTTTTTTTTAAAATCATTAATACCATGTTATAATTTTGTTATGGCAACACTAAAAGATGTAGCAGCATTAGCAAATGTAGATATCAGTACAGTATCCCGGGCTATAAACAACGTATCATATGTGCATCCTGAAACAAAGGATCGGATAAAAAAGGCAATGGAGACCTTAGGCTATAAGCCAAATTACGTAAAGCAGGCCCTAAAACAGGGACCTAAAAAAATTATTGGCATCATTGTTCCACGGATGCAGCTAAGTATTTTTGGTGACATAGTACAGCGCATTGAACTTGAAACATATCTAAAGGGATATACCACATTAATCTGCCGTACAGATGACGACCCTAAAGTTGAAAAAGACTTTTTAAAAAAGTTTGGTAACGGTATGGTGGACGGTATAATTATTTCAAGCACTGGACATAATAACTATCTTTTACGCAAGCTCTATCAGGAAGGCTTATCTATCGTACAAATTGTACGCAGGCAGGAAAGTTCCATAAGCTCTATTGTGTCAAACTATGAAGAAGGCTGCTATAAAACTGTGAAATATCTTTATGACAAAGGCTGCCGCAATATAGGGCTGATCAATGGACCTGTAATCAGATATCCTTACAGAGCCCGCCTCAAAGGATACAAAAAAGCTGTAAAAGAGTTAAACATAAAAGAAATATGTGTTTCGTCAGATAATATTTCAAAAGGGTTTGACTATGGCCTTGAGTGTACAAAAAAACTTTTAGCCGAAAACCCTGACCTTGATGCCATCATGGGAGCAAACGACATGCACGGTATGGCAGCTTTGCAGGAACTTAAAAGACAGAAAATATCAGTACCTGGCAAAGTAAAAGTTGTAAGTTTGACAGGCAACTCCGTAGGAGCTCTGCTAGAAACTAAAATGACAGCACTGGAGCTTCCGTCTGAAGAAATTGGCAAGCTTGCATCACAAATGATAATAAATGAAATTGAAAACAAAAACAGTAAAAAACGAAAAATCGAAAAAGTGGTTTTAAACTCTACATTTATATCAAGATCAAGTGGATAAAAAAAGCCGTAACAGCATGCCTGACACTTAATCAGATACTGTTACGACCTTACTATTTTACAAGCTGATTAAAAAGCTTTATTAAAGACGAAATTGTCATTACAAGGGAAAATACATAGCTTACAACCATAAGAACTTTAAGGGTTAATGGTATTTTGTTGCCTTCAGGATTATTGTTTAAGTCTTTTCTGAAAAGCATCAGGGTTACAAAAAATCCTCCAAATGGTGTTGCTATTGCAGTTGCCATATTAGCTATAAAAATTAACTGAGTTGGTGATCCATTATAGCTGAAACATATTGCAGCAGTTATAACAAGACACAAAAGGCTTCCGATTTTTATAAACTTTGACTCTAATGCTGTATCTTTATCAACACCAGCTGCAAGTAAAACCATACCGCGCTGTGTATTACCAAGTAGTGAAGAAAAAGCTGCAGCAAGAAGAGCTATCCCCATGATAACAGGTGAAGCCTTACCCAAAAATGGAGCTAAAAGCCCTGCAAGCTGAGCAGGAGCCTTTATTTTTGCCCCTGTAGGATGCATTACAATAGCACCAACAAGCACAATTGCACCTGAAATCAATACAACTGCAAGTACATGGGCAATTGAGTCTGCAAGCATTACACCGTTAAACAAATCTTCCTTCTTCCATTTTTTTTCAAGTCCAAGATATGTGGCATAAATACCAGCAGTAATAGCTGCATTTGTACTTACATATGCAAGAGCTGTTGGCAAAGCACCTGGAGCCACCTTCCAGCATACAAGAGACTTACCAAATAATGCCCAGTCAGGACCACCAGTCTTTACAAGTGTTGCAAAAAAACAGGCAATCATACCGACGATACATACAGTAATCAGTTTTTCAATTTTTGAATAAACATTTTTCATAAAGTAAAGACCAAGGATAACTATAATAAGTATTATAGCTCCAGCCTTCCAGTTAAGACCTGTAAGCATCATTAAGCCAGTGCCTGAACCCGAGATATTACCCATTGTAAAAAACAGACAAGACAAAAAGGTTGCAATACCTACAATGTATGCACTTACTTTACCGTAGTAGTGTCTTATAGCATGGATAATTGGCATACCCGAAATAATTGAAATGTAATATGAAGCCATCAAAAAAGTTGTTCCCATAACGATAATAGGAATAACAAGCCACATCATACTATATCCAAAGTGAGCGCCAAGCATGGCTGATGTAGTTATATTTCCTGGTCCTATTACAATACCTGCAAGGATGATGCCAGGTCCAATTCGCTTTATTAATTGCCAAAATGATAATTTTGGTGTGTTACTATCTTTCATAAATGTACCCCTATAGTGTAAAAGGTATAAAAAAAAGCGGTCAAGAAAAAAAACTTGAGCCGCTTTTAATTTAAGAGCAAAAACTATTTGCTGTATTTGCTCATATCAACTTTGCCAAGACCACTGTTCTTCAAACCCTTAGCAACCCAGTCTTTTTCTTCCTGATTAAGAGGCAGAACAGGTTTACGCATAAGAGCACTTGTAAAGATACCGCGCTGAACAAGAGCTTCCTTAAGACGTGCATGAGCTTCACCAGATGGCTGTCCACCACCATAAATAGCCTGTGAAATGTGGTAAATCTGATTAGACCAGTCCTGAGCTTCTTTAAGAGTATGCTTGTCAGGGTTAGCAAATACTTCACGAGCAGGGCAGATAAGTTCAGGTACACAACCTGCAAAACCAATTAATGCACCGTCCATACCTGGGAACCATGATACACAAAGTGTTTCATCGTGACATGTGATAAGAGATACATCTGGACAAGCCTTACGCAGTTCACGAACATCATGTTCGTAAATTGATGTAACACGTGTACCCATCTTGATACTCTTTACATGTGGTATTTCTTTACACATTTTGATAAGTGTTTCAACTGGATAGAAAGCCTTTGAAGTTGCAGGATAAAGGTGAATGATAATATCAATGTCAGCACCTTCGGCAACATCCTTAATATACTCAAATGGAGCATCTTCGTTCATACCAAAACGGAGCCACATATGAGGTGGCATCAAAAGGATACCGTCTGCACCAGCTTCCTTAGCATCCTTTGCATCCTGAATTGACTCAATTGTGTTTTCACAGTTTACACCAGAGATGATTGTCATGATGTCTCCACACTCTTCAGCACAAATTTGTGTTACGCGCTTACGCTCTGCCTTTGTAAGACCTGTAATTTCACCTGTGTGTCCGTTACAAACTAAACCATGGATACCTTTGTCATAAAAAGATTTAATCCATCTCAAATAAGCACGAAACTCAGGTTCATTAATTGAGTAATCATCGTTAAGTGGTACTGAAACTGCTGGGAAGATTGTCTTAAAATCTTTTGTCTTTGCCATAAAAAACTCCTTATATGAAGGT
This sequence comes from Treponema sp., assembly GCA_045641045.1. GTDB lineage: Bacteria > Spirochaetota > Spirochaetia > Treponematales > Treponemataceae > Treponema_D. Next base: position 7,230 of record JAZUGE010000002.1, read on the forward strand.
ATCTGTCTTATTGCAGCAAGAAAGAGCCCTTCGAAAAAAATACTTATTAGTTGTTCAAAACTGTTTGTCTGAACTTCATGATTTAGTTATACAATGACTGAAAGACAATCTCATTAAAAAGAAAAAAATCTGCAAAAAATTGCATACAAAATGCGATTAAATATATACTCCATAAAGAATAATTTGTTTTTCGATTTTTAAATAAATTGTTATAAGAATAACAGTATTAATCCACAGTCGTTCGAATATAAAAAAAAGGGACCTTATAAAAGGTCCCTTAGCAATATCAATTAATAATATTAGTACATTCCGCCCATATCTGGAGCAGGAGCTGCTGCAGGAGCTGGAGGTTCAGGAATGTCTGTAATAGCACATTCAGTAGTAAGGAGCATACCTGCTACGCTTGCTGCGTTCTGGAGTGCTGAGCGAGTAACCTTTGCAGGGTCAATAACACCAGCTTCCATCATGTCTACCCATTCACCTGTGTATGCGTTGTAACCAACACCCTTCTTTTCGTTTTTAGCACGTTCTGCAATTACAGCACCGTCAACACCTGCATTTTCAGCAATCTGGCGGATTGGCTCTTCAAGAGCACGCTTAACAATGCTGAAACCTACCTTTTCGTCATCAGTAAGTTCCTTGCTTGCTTCTTCAGTGAGGGCCTTGCTTGCTTCGATAAGAGCAATACCACCACCACAAACAATACCTTCTTCAAGAGCGGCACGAGTTGCTGCCAGTGTATCTTCAACACGGAACTTCTTTTCCTTCATTTCAGTTTCTGTAATTGCACCAATATTGATTACTGCAACACCACCACTGAGCTTAGCAAGACGTTCCTTGAGCTTTTCTTTATCATAGTCTGAAGTTGATTTTTCAACCTGAGCTTTAATTTCGTTTACGCGGTTAGCAATAGCTTCTTTGCTGCCAGCACCATCAACGATTGTTGTATTGTCTTTGTCAATCTTGATGCTCTTAGCCTGACCAAGCTGATCGAGCTCTGTAGTCTCAAGTTTAAGGCCAAGTTCTTCAGTAATTACTGTACCGCCAGTAAGGATTGCGATATCCTGAAGCATTTCCTTGCGTCTGTCACCAAAGCCTGGAGCCTTAACTGCAACACACTTGAGTGTACCACGAATTGCATTGAGAACGAGAGTTGCAAGAGCTTCACCGTCCATATCTTCACAGATGATAACAAGTGGCTTACCTGTCTGTGCAACTTTTTCAAGCAATGGTAAAAGATCCTTCATTGAGCTGATCTTTTTATCATGGATAAGTACAAATGCATCACTGTAGTTAACTTCCATACGTTCACGGTCTGTTACAAAGTATGATGAAATGTAACCACGGTCAAACTGCATACCTTCAACAGTCTTAACTGTTGTATCCATATTCTTTGATTCTTCAACAGTGATAACACCGTCTTTGCCAACCTTTTCAATTGCATCAGCAAGAATCTTACCAATTTCAGGGTCATTATTTGCAGAAATTGTTGCAACGTGTGTAATATCTTCGCTGCCTTTAACTGCACGACTGTTTTCTTTAATTGCCTTTACAGCTACTGTAACAGCCTTATCAATACCACGTTTTACTTCGATTGGTGTCATACCAGCTGCTACAGACTTAAGTCCTTCGCGTACAATTGCGTAAGCAAGTACAGTAGCTGTTGTTGTACCATCACCTGCTACATCATTTGTCTTTGATGATACTTCCTTAACAAGCTGAGCACCCATATTTTCAAATGGATCTTTCAGTTCAACTTCTTTTGCAACGCTTACACCGTCTTTTGTGATTGTAGGTGCACCAAATTTTTTATCTAACATAACAAGACGACCACAAGGTCCTAATGTTACTTTTACAGCGCGTGCAATCTGTTCAACGCCGCTTAACATCTTTTTGCGAGCGTCTTCATTAAAAATCAACTGTTTAGCCATTATCGTTAATACTCCTATAAAACGTATTGTTTACAAATTAAATAAAGAGCAGATAAAAAAATCCAGACGATTTTTCTTGAACTAATCTGCTATATCATTCAAAATAGTAAAAAAAATGCCAAAAGGCAATAAAAAAAGGAATTAATTTTTAATTATGGCAGATGATAACAAAATAATAGTATATACAGACGGCGGCTGCTCAGGTAACCCGGGGCCAGGTGGATGGGGAGTTGTAATCATTGCTGAAGGGCAAGCCAGACAGCTGAGCGGCGGTGAACACAATACTACAAACAACCGCATGGAGCTTACTGCTGCAATTAATGCTTTGACAGCCATTTATAATACACCTCGCTTTAAGGATATGAGTGTAAGTGTATACATTGACAGTCAATACGTAAAAAACGGAATCACATCATGGATAAACAGCTGGAAAAAAAACGGCTGGAAAACATCTGCAAAAAAGCCTGTATTAAATCAGGACCTATGGCAGACTCTTGATAAGCTTGTTTCACAGATGAATGTAGAATGGAACTGGGTTAAGGGCCATGCAGGAGTTAAATATAACGAAGTGTGTGACCAGCTCTGCCAGAAAGAGATTGCAGAGCACAGATAAAAGTATTAAATAAACTTAAACAGTATACCGATTTTATAAATAGCTTATGAAACACAAGGCCTTTTCAGTATTAGTTTTTACAGCGTTTACGCTACTGTCTTTTGACTCATGCAAAAAAGAGCAGGCTGTAATTGAAATACCTCAGCTTGAGCAAACAAACATTGACCACAAGTGGTACTATTTTACTCAAAACGGTTTTGAACAAACCTCTTTACCACAGACATCTTCTCTGCAGTCCCTTAAGCCCTGGACCGAAAGTCTTCGTATAAGTGATGCTGCAACAGGTAAAGACGGAAAAGGTTACCTTCTTGTAAATAAGCTGGGTATACTTGTTTTTGACAAAGACTCAAATGGGTACCCCATCGCCATACAGGACTATCAGCTTTTTTCATCTTCATCAGCTGCTAATCTGACGTTCAGTGACTCAGTCCCTTATTTTACTCTGTTTCGTAACTCATTTTTTAATAAAGATGCTACAACATCCCATACACCTGATAATGACAAAAACCGCAGCTACATGGTACGCATTGCAAGTGGAGAGCGTATGCTTTACCCTGTTTTAACATATGGGGACATTGGCATTGCAGATGGTGGCGAAGTTACAGGCACAACCTTCAGGCAGGATGATTTTATTATATCAATAAAGACAACTGATAAAGGCAGAGTAAACTTTACATACAAACAGTGTATACCAATAGGTTCCTATGAGTCGTTTTCACCTGTTACAAACAGCGAAAAGCTTTTTATAAAGGAAGTAGCAGAACAGACTTTCAGACAGGACAACACACCTTTACTGATATCCCAGGCACCTCAAAGGTTACAGACTCTGTTAAAATCGATACCAAAAAGTTTTCCTTATGCAGTATCACTAAAATATACAGACGGTTTATCCCCTGTGCATTATGTAAACACAGACAGCGATGAGTACACACCTGCAACGGCAATTATTGATGATGAGTGGATTGCAAGCGTATTTGCCGATGGAACAACATATTTTTCAGGAGCAATCAAAAACAGAACTCTCATAAATAATGGTCAAAACATTGTATTCAGGCTTCCAAAGCTGCCAAAAAACTATATTTACAGCTCTTTCTGTATGAGCTATGACTATTTGATTGTCGGCTGGGAAGAAAATGATTTTTACCGTACCGGTCGAAGTGGTTTTTTGATTGTTGATATGGCAAATCTGCTTTGTAATACAGAAAGCTCATTAAAATGAAAAAAAAACTGTCAGTCTTTAGCATTATATTTTTAATACTCTTAAACGAAGCATGGTGCAATACAGGTCTTAAGCCTTTTATAACCATGGGACCTGTATTGCTTTTTAACACTGACTCAAAAATAAACAGTGCGCCATCCCCTGTTATGTACAGTATAGGAGCAGGCACTACTTACAGTTTTACTGATAAAATCACAGGGGAAGGTAAGGTCAGCTTTTTTACAAACTACTACCTGTGGGACGAAAAAAATGCCCAGCCCTCTGAGGTCGAAAACAGAACTGCAACAGTTCTTAGCTTTATGTTTGATTTTACTGCAAAATATAATTTTGTTTCAGGTAAAAACTATTTTACTCCAGGCTTAGGCTTAGGTTTTAATACAAGGTTTGCTGTCCTTTCAAACAATGTATCATCTGCCGAAAAAGAATATGTAAAAAAAATAAACAGCTGGCTCTGGTCAGATTTCAGATACCTTTATCCAAAATTATCATTTACTTACTTACGGCAGATTAATGACAAGGTTAAAGCAGGTTTTGACACAAATGTGTACTTTAACATGGCTTCTCTGACAAAAAGCGGAAGTTTTGATGAAATGCTTTTTTCAGCAGCCCTAAGATTACAGCTATAAAAAAAAGCCCTTTTGCTTTACAAAGTTTTTCAGCTTTATAAAAACAAAAGAGCTCTTTTTATATAAATTACAAACTAAATACCTACAAAGTGGCTGTTATTTTTTTCAACAGCATAAGCTTTAAACTCTTCTACAGTCATTACCTTCTGACCAAGACCTGAGTCAGCTCTGAAGCGAACAGCTACGCTGTTTGATTCCTGTTCCTTTGCACCTACAACAAGGATATATGGAGTCTTATGTTCAGATGTAATCATCTTAATTTTAGTCTTCATATTGTCTTCATTTGTATATGCATTAACACGAAGGCCTGCCATTGTTAAGTCACTTGCAACCTTTTCGGCATATTCGTTAAAGTCCTGACCTACAGGAACTACTGCAACCTGTTCAAATGCAATCCATGCAGGCATTGCACCGGCAAAATTTTCGATAAGGATACCAAGGAAGCGCTCCATTGAACCAAGAACTGCACGGTGTAACATAACAGGATGATGCTTCTGGTTATCAGCACCAATATATGTTGCATCAAGGCGCTCAGCACTAGGAAGCTGGTAGTCAACCTGAATTGTACCACACTGCCATTCGCGGCCAAGTGTATCATAAAGCTTAAACTCAAGTTTAGGACCATAGAAGGCACCTTCACCTGGCTGTATTTCGTATTCAAGACCAGCTGAGTGACAGGCATCACTTAAAGCTTTTTCAGCTCTTTCCCATGTAGCGAGGTCCCCAACGTGATCTTCAGGCATAGTAGAAAACTTAACAACTAAGTCATCAAAACCAAAGTCATGATATACAGTCTTTAAAAGACGGCAGAACTTTGCAACTTCGCTGCCAATCTGGTCTTCAGTACAGATAATGTGTGCATCGTCCTGTACAAAACCACGTACACGCATAATACCGTGCAATGTACCGCTAGGCTCATTACGAACATCATGACCAAACTCTGCAAGGCGTAAAGGAAGATCCTTGTAAGAGCGAGGTCGGCTCTTAAATATTTCAAGGGCACCAGGACAGTTCATAGGTTTAATTGCAAAAAGCTTTTTTTCGCTTTCAGTAATAAACATGTTCTTCTGGTAGTGTCCCCAGTGACCAGAGCGTTCCCACAATGTGCGAGGCATGATTGCAGGTGTATTAACTTCTTTATAGCCGTCAGCAATAATACGCTTACGCATATAATCCTGGATTGTTACATACATTGACCATCCGTTTGGATGCCAGAATATCTGACCTGGATCTTCATCATCAATGTGGAATAAATCCATCTGAACACCGAGCTTACGGTGATCACGCTTTTCAGCTTCTTCAAGCATTTTAAAGTAGTCTTTTAAGTCGTTTGGCTTTGCAAATGCAACGGCGTAGATACGAGTAAGCATTGGACGCTTAACGTCTCCTCTCCAGTATGCACCGGCAACCTTTGTAAGCTTAAAAGCCTGTCCATTTATTTCTTTTGTTGTTGCTACGTGTGGACCACGGCAAAGATCAATATATTCGTCCTGGGTGTAAGTGGTGATTGTTTCGTCTTCAGGCAGATCGTTGATAAGTTCTACCTTGTATGGCTGGTCCTTAAAAATCTCAAGAGCTTCAGCTTTTGATACTTCCTTGCGAACAAACTCATGATTTCCGGCAAGGATTCTGCGCATTTCTTTTTCGATAGCAGGGAACTGTTCTTCACCTACCTTTTCAGAAAAATCGAAATCATAGTAAAATCCATTATCGATTGCAGGACCTATAGCAATCTTTGTGTCTGGATAAAGATGCATAACAGCTTCTGCCATAACATGAGCAAGGCTGTGACGCATAATCTGTAATTTTTCATCAACTGACATAATAAATCACCTTTTATTACAATAGAATATATAAAAAACAGAGTATTATTTCCCGTTAAGACTGTCAAGACGGGTTTTTTAGTGTACAAATTTAATATAATGACCGATAATTGATATAGTATGGAAAATAACAGCAACTTTACAGCTACATTACTTTCGGCTCTGGATGCAAAAACACAATGGTATGACTCAGAAGAACTGCCTGCTATGCTTGATAATTACAGACTTCTTCATAACTGTGTAAAGTCTCTTTATGAGTACCTCACAAAAAAGTCTCTTATCACACCAGATCCCTATAAGCTGGACAAAAAGATATCAGGAGTCAGAGTTCCTGACTCAGGACCTTTTGCTGAAAATGAAAAAGCCCTTGTCATGGGTATACGCTTTTCAGATTATGACAGTATACTGGACTTTATCTGTAATTACCTCAAATTTTCAGTTATAAATCTTGATGTTGCAAACATAAAAAAGCTTTCAGAGTTTAACCAGGCCATACAGTGGACATCCTTTACTCCAAACAATCCTAAGACAAATACCCGTACTCTTGCTGCAATGCTTTTGGACTCAAGACAAAACTCAGACAACATTACAGCAAGTATGATTAATGACAGCCTTACAAAGGCTGCAAAGGCTGTAAACGCAATTAACCTGACATTAAAAGGTCTGGCTGAGTTTCAAAAAGAATATTACAAAGGCCAGATACGCAAAAATGTATTTGAGCACCCAAACTTTGACATGAGTAAAGCCCTGTCATCTCCACAGGAAGAGATGACCATGATAAAAAAATGCTACGTTGCAGTTATGGGTAAAACACCTTTTTACACAGAGCTTGTTGATGAACTAATCAGGGAAGACCAGGCTCCAAATAAAGAAACACTGCAAAAAAAGGTTCTTGACTTTTTAAATGTCGCCGAAAAAAAGAACAAAAAAGCCGAAGTAAAGGTTGATACAAAAGAAATGCTTGTTTCTGCCCTTAAAGTTTTAGGCGCTATGACAGAGCTTATAAATGTTGTTGTTGAAAAAATACAGAGTAATCATGATCTTTTGCAAAGCGAGCATAATACGTTCTTAGATAAAGTAAAAAAGCTTTTCAGACAGGCGTTTAACATCGAAGAAAAACCTTTATTTTACCAGATTGTTCTCATTGAAGGTGACACAAAAAAACATGAGCGTATCAACTACAATCAGTTTATAACCGATTTAATTTCCCGTGGCAGACGTTTTGCAGCAGGAGCAAACAAAAACACATCGACATTTCAAAAACTTATGGCTATGCCAGAGGATAAACTGTTAGAATATGTCAGCCAGCAGATTTTAGACAGCAATAAAATGCTCGCTCAGTTAAATGGTCTTGATGAGTTTTTTAAGGTATCAGCAGCTCCCGAAGACAAATCTAAAGTAAAAGGTCTTAAAATTGAGATATCTTCATTAAAAAACACTATTGTTAAGGCTAATCAGCATAGAGCCGAATACGCAGCCTTTACTGAAGAAGAAGCTCAATTGAAAAAACTTGGAATAACTAATGATTAATAAACATATTTGTGCATTTTTTTTCTTCTGTGCATTTCTTATAGTCAGCACAAACGCATGGTCACAGTATTATGATACTATTGATCCTGCATTACAGGATAACTATACAATTGCTATAGCCGATGTTAAGCTTGACCTTAATCCCCATACGGCAACTTACAGTACCGAAGCCCAGGTATTAAATGCATTGTTCGAAGGTTTATATGCATATGACCCCAAAACACTGGATCCGATACCTGCAATTGCAGAAGACTGTACAATATCACGAGATAAAAAAAGATGGACTTTCACAATCAGACAGACTGCAAAGTTCAGTGACGGATCTCCCATTACATCACACACAATACGTGACTCATGGATAAAGCTTTTACAGACAAAAGATGCCCCATATGCATCTCTTTTAGACTGTATACAAAATGCCCAGGCATTCCGTACAGGCAAAGCAGATGAAAGTACTGTAGGTATAAAAGCTAAAAATGACTATACATTGATCATAACATTGCAAAATCCAACATCACACTTTGCAAGACTTTTGTGTCACCACTCCTTTTCAGTTGTAAGTGATAAAGCAGACTCTTATTCAGGAGCCTTTGCTTTGACAGAAAACAGTGACAAAACCCTTACACTTACAAAAAATGAACATTACTGGGATAAAGAAAATGTTCCGTTAAAGCAGATAACAATAATACAAAGTAATGACACTCAAAATAATACCTGGCTTTTTAACGAAGGCAGTATAGACTGGATATACAGTATGGTAGACGTACGTTCCCTTGTAAATGAAAGTACAAAGCATATTGGCTCTGTCTTTGGCACTGAGTATCTGTTTTTTACCTGCAAAAATAAGCCATGGGATGATGTCGATTTCAGAAATGCCCTTTTAACAGCTGTTCCATGGGCAGAGCTCCGCAAATCCTTGATAATGCCAGCAAAAACATTTGTGTATCCTCTTGCCGGTTATCCTGATGTTGAAGGCTTAACATATACAGACACTGATTATGCCATTGAGCTTATGAATCAGGCCCGAATTAAAAATAACATACCACTGGATCAAAGGCTTACAATCATATTTGGTATATCTGATTCAGAGCGTATGAGAACCCAGGCTGAGCTTTTAAAAAATGCATGGGAGAACCTTGGCGTTGATGTTGTAATCCAAAAAACTACAGATGACCGCTATCTTTCAAGTATATCAGGCTGGGACGCAGATATATTCAGCTACTCATGGATCGGGGATTTTGCAGACCCTATGGCTTTTTTAGAGCTTTTCAGGCACAACTCGACACTAAATCAGTCACAGTGGTTTAACCCAAAATACGAAAACCTTTTACAAAAGTCACTTTTAACAAATGACAGTACAGAGCGCTTTAAGATGCAGGCTGAAGCAGAACTTACTCTGCTAGATGACGGAGTTGTAATGCCAATATCACACTCAATAAGCCTGCATGCAATAAACTTAAAGCAAACTGGCGGCTGGTATGCAAACGCCCTTGATATCCATCCCTTTAAGTTTCTGTACAAAAAACAGTATGATACTCAGGTTCCGTCCTGGGCAAGTACTGTTGTAAAAAAATGAAAACTCAACAGCTGCATGTCTTTGCAGTGAGGTATAGTTAAATATAAATTTATATTTAACTATACTTCCATAAAAACAGTTATCTACTTATAATAATTATATCTTTTTTTTTAAGGAACATAATAATGGTTATTCTTACATTGAACTGCGGATCATCATCTGCAAAATACCAGGTTTATGACTGGGACAACAAAGACGTATTGGCTACTGGCGTTGTAGAACGTGTTACAGCACCAGGTTCAGTTATCACACATAAGCCAAAGGGCAAGGACAAGTTTGTTCTCGAAAGCCCATGTCCAACACACAAAGAAGCTATTGAACTTATTCTTAACGCTATTACAGACAAAGAACACGGCGTTATTACAGATATGAAACAGATTGGTGCAGTAGGACACCGTGTACTCCATGGCGGAGACAAGTTCACAAAATCTGTAAAGGTAACTCCTGAAGTACTCGATGTATTTAAGTCACCTGCAGTATGTGGTCTTGGACCTTTACACATGCCTGCTAACATTATGGGTATCGAAGCTGCACAAAAGGTACTTCCTGATGTTCCACACGTTGCAGTAATGGATACAGCATGGCACCAGACAATGCCAGCTTCATCATACCGCTATGCAATTCCAAAGGAATGGTACGAAAAGTATGGTGCACGCCGCTACGGTTTCCACGGTACATCATTCCTCTACACAGCAAAAAGAGCATCAGTTCTCTTACACAAAGAACCAAAAGATACAAACATCATCATCGCACATGTTGGTAACGGTGCATCTATGTGTGCTGTTAAAAACGGTATGTGTTATGATACATCAATGGGTATCACACCTCTCGAAGGTCTTGTTATGGGTACTCGTTCAGGTGATATGGACTGTGCTCTCCCATTCTACATCATGCGTCAGACAGGTATGACTGCTGATGAAATGGACAACGCATTAAACAAAAAATCAGGTCTTTTAGGTCTTACAGGTCTTTCATCAGACCGCCGCGATATCCAGCAGGCTTCTGAAAGCGGAAACGAAGATGCAAAACTTGCAGTTGATATGGAGTGCTACCGCCTCAAAAAGTACTTTGGTTCATACATTGCAGCTATCGGTCCTGTTGATGCAATCGTATTTACAGCAGGTGTTGGCGAACACTCAGCTCTTATCCGCGGTCAGTCACTTGCAGGTCTTGAACACCTTGGTATCAAAATTGACCCAGTTAAGAACCAGCTTTCAAATACAGGTAATGCTGAAACATGTATCTCTGCAGATGACTCAAAGGTTAAGGTATTTGTAATCCCTACAGACGAAGAGCTCGTTATGACAGAAGATGCTGTTAAGATTATGGAAGGCACATATGATGTTCATACAAACATCACATACTCTTTCCAGGATCCAGCTTATCTTAACAAGGCTCGTGAAGAAGGTCTTAAAAAGGATCTCGAAAAGACTCCAGATCTTGCCAAAATCATCGTACGTCCATAGTTAATGCTATATGTATAAAAAAAGGGACTGCCCTCAAAAGTTTTCACTTTTGGGACAGTCCCTTTTCATTTTTATCCTATATATCCTATCTCTGACAGCTGCCTTCTTTTACTTTTGAAGCAACTCCTTCACCACACAATAAGCGTACAAGTTCCATAGCAAACTGTTCTGCAGTACCAGGACCGCGGCCTGTAAGCACATTGTTATCAAAGACAAAAGGCACATCCTTTATAAGTGCGGATCCTTCCATAGCCTGCTCAAAAGCTTGAACCGAACCACAGTACTCAATTAAATTATCTTCCATTCCCGGATAACATGTATATTTACGACCTGCAAGCAACCCTGTTTTTGCAAGAACCACCACAGGAGCTGCACATATAGCAGCTACAATTTTACCTTTGGCTGCACACTCGTTAATTAAATCAATAACAGCATCACACCCTGCAACATTAACAGCACCAGGCATACCACCAGGAGCATATACAGCATCAGGCACTTCCCCTGCCTTATGGCTTAAATACGCACCAATAGACATATCAGTTACAACACTTATACCGTGAGAACCTGTAACAATAGGAGTAGACTCCATAGAACCTTTTTCAGGGACAGCACAAACAGTTACATCAACTGCGGCCCGGCGAAGGTAATCAACAACAGTTAAAGCTTCAATTTCTTCAAAGCCACGAGCTAAAAAAACAACAACCTTTTTCAAAGCTACTCCATAACAAAAAAAATAAAACAGTTCTGCTTTATGAGCAAATCACCTGTCTGACCTTCATTGTACACGACAGTAATAAGATTTACCACAAAAAAAACAAAGCTTAATTTTATATGTAAAATATCTCTAATACTTTCATTGAAAAATCAAATATGGTGTTGTATTATTGTAATATGAAACAGGTTCTGCTAATTGATGCAACTCAGATGTTCCGTGAGTTTTTAAAAGAAAAACTCATGGTCGAAAAAATTGATGTTGAAGTTGCATCTGGCAATAGAGATGCATTTACAAAATTAATTTCAATACTCCCCGATTTAGTCATTATTGATATTAATGATAGCATTGAAGAAAATATTTTAGAGTTTTTTCAAAAAAAACAAAAAGATCCTAATGCAAAAAATATACCTGTTATAATATCCGGTCCGTCCATTGAAAGAGAAAAAGTTGCAGCATTAGTGCAGTTTGGTGTAATAAAGTATTTTGCTAAACCTATAAAGTTTGACATATTTTTTGAGTCCATCGGTAAAGTACTTAAAGCAAACTTTTCAATCGACGTGACTCCCTGCGTACTTGAAGTTCACCTTAACCAGAACATTATTTTTATCGAAATAGCCCAGGGGTTAAACCGCGAAAAACTGTATCTTTTAAAATACCGCATTGCCGAGCTTATTAATCAGAACAAGCTTACTGACCCTAAGGTCATAATAATGATGACGGCTCTTGATTTAAGCTTTGTAGACGGGGCAAACCTTGAGCTTTTATTTGATAATGTACTGGCTGATTCCCGTATTAATAAAAAAAATGTAAAAGTACTGTCATTAAATGACTTTACAAAAGACCTTATCGAAGGGCACCCTCAATATTTTGGTATCGAAGTAGTAAAAAGTCTTTCTGCAATATTAAACTCAGTTGTACCTGAAGGAGACTCAAACAGTGTCCAGGAACTTATTACAGACCGCATTCTTACTTCTTCCGTTGAAGACAATCAGCTGTCTGTAGAAATGCGGTTTTCGTCAGACAATGGTGCTGAAGAAGATTTTGACGATGATGAACAAGTTCAAAATGTACACATTGCCATCGTAGATGATGACGAAGTAATACTTAAGCTTTTAGGCGCAGTATTTACAAAGCTTGATGCCCAGATTGATTTATATAACTCAAGCGTTACCTTTACACAGTCTATATTACAAAAAAATTACGATATACTAATTCTTGATATTTTTATGGCCGGCTTATCAGGTTTTGATATTATTAAGTTTTTACATGCAAAAAAACCAAACCTGCCAATAATTGTTTATTCCCAGGCGACTCAAAAAGAAATTGTAATACAAGCCCTCTCATTAGGGGCAAAAAGCTATTTGGTAAAACCGCAAAAACCAGATACAATAGTTGCAAAAGTCCGGGAACTATTAAATGGAAGAATCTAAAAACACTAAACTAAACCCAAACCGCCTCTTGGCAAGCACTCTGCATGAAATCAGAACCCCTATACAGACAATTGTCAGTACAGTAGAGCTTTTGCAGGAAACAGCCCTTAACTCAGAACAAAAAGAATACGTAAGGCAAATACAGTTCAGTGCAGATGTCCTTTTAAACCTTGCAAACGATATCCTTGATTTTTCAAAAATCGGCTCTCCCGATTTTAAGCTTGAGTGCATACCTGTAAGCATAAGCGAGCTTACCGAACAGGTTGTAGATACATTAAGCATAAGTGCCTACAATAAAGGTGTCGAAGTAATAACAGATTTTACACCAGATTTACCGTTGAAAGTAATGGGGGATCCTGTACGCATACAGCAGGTTCTCATTAATTTTATAAAAAACGCAGTTAAGTTTACAAGCAAAGGTTACATATATATCCAGCTGTCCTATCTAAATAACAGCGAGGTTTTAATAAAAGTTACAGACACCGGTATCGGTATCAGTGATGAAAACAAAAAAAAGCTTTTTACTGATTATTTTCAGGCAGATGTATCAACTTACCGTAACTATGGCGGCACAGGCCTGGGACTGTCCATTGTAAAAAAAATTGTAACTGTAATGGGCGGCACTGTGGGAGTACAGGACAACCCCCAGGGAGGCTCAGTATTTTGGGCAAAGCTGCCCCTTCGCCGTTATGATGAGTACAATATAGAACAAATACACCTTACAGTCCCTGAATACCAAAAGTTTTTAATCATTACTTCTAATGATATTTTTACCCAAAGCCTTGTAAAGCGTATATCAAATACAGGTGTAAAAAACATTACAGCAGCAAATACAGCACAAATTTCCATGCAGCTTTTAGTTCAGGCAGAACGAAACAACTCCCCTTACACAACAATATTTATTGACATGAACATGGGTGACAGAGACGGCTGGCATATAGCATCCGATATACGCAACAATCCAGAGATAACTTCCCAGCCGAAACTATATATGATGGTAAGCGAAGGCCAGATGGGCAAAGACACAAAGATGAAAATGCTCAACTGGATAAATGGCTATCTTTACAAGCCAATAAAAAATAAAATGCTCTTTAATCTTTTAAAGCATATGTTTGACTTTAAGGAAGAACTTGAGGAACTACAGGGCATTACAGAGGATGACACCCCTTTTAAGCAGCCGCAGTTTTATAATGAAGAGCTGAAAGTTCTTATTGCTGAAGATCATCCTGTAAACCGTAAGCTTATGCAGACCTTTGTCCAGAGACTTGGAGCAAAAGTATATGTTGCAGAAGACGGTGAGCAGGCAATCGATGTAATAAAAATATCTCCTGACATTTCCTTTATATTTATGGACATTCAAATGCCAGTGATGAACGGAGTCGAAGCTTCTTCAATACTTAGAAAAGCAGGCTATAAAGGTGTTATTATTGCCTGTACAGCTAACAATGACACAAATGACTTTGAAGACTACAAACGCATCGGCATGAACGATATTCTTGTTAAACCGTTTAAAAAGGATGCTATAAAAACTCTTATAGATAAGTGGACATCGCCTCAAAACACTGCAATCATCCAAAAACCACTTGCTTCTCCACAAATTGATAACACAATATGGGACATCAAAGATTTTATGGGGACTGTATCAAATGATTTGAGCCTTGCAACAGAGCTTATAGCCGAATATATAATACAGACAGAGCCAAGCTTTGAAGAACTAGATCACAACCTTGCTTCAAAAGACTATAATAAAATAAAACAAACCGCTCACCGCATAAAAGGCAGTTCAGGAGCAATATCAGCCGCAGCCGCCAGTAAGATTGCAGGCCAGCTTGAAAATGCTGCAATAAACAAGGATTATGACAACACTAATCTATACATTAAAAGACTTAGATATATATTTTCGCAATTTAAAAAAGCAGTAGACATATGGAGATGTTCTTTATGAGCTCAATACCAAAGATTAACTTACACACCCACACATTATTTTGCGACGGTAAAGCAAGTGCCGAAGATAATGTCATTAAAGCAATAGAAAAAAACTTTGACATACTTGGTTTTTCAGCTCACAGCCTGTACCCTTTTTCATCTGACTGGCATATGAGTGTAAGAGACTTTAAAAACTACACTGAAGAGATAAAAAGACTTAAAAATCTTTATGCAGATAAAATAAAAATACTTACAGGCTTTGAAGCTGATTATCTTCCGCCATTTTCATATCCTGACTTTGACAACTATAAGGACTTTGATGCAGACTACCTTATAGCCTCAGTTCATTACCTTTATAATGAAAAAGGTCAGTTTACAGTTGATAATACTCCAGATCTCCTTTTAAAAGGTATAAAGGACTGCTTTAACAATAACGTTAAGGAATATGTTCATTCATACTTTGAGCAGCAGAGAAATATGCTTAAAACCTGCAAATTTACAATTTTAGGCCACTGTGACTTAATCCGTAAGTTTAACACAACTCTTAAGCTCTTTACCGAAAATGAGATGTGGTACAAACAAGAGCTTTTACTTACTGCCATTGAAATTGCAAAAGCAGGGGTTATTGCCGAAGTAAACACAGGAGCAATAGCAAGAGGCTATATGACATCTCCTTATCCATCACAGGACTTTTTGTGCCTTTTAAAGGAGCATAACGTACCTGTAATGATAAACTCTGACAGTCATACAAGTGATGCTTTAGACTGCGCCTATGATATTGCCTTAATGCAGATAAAAAAAGCCGGCTATAAAGAACTTGCAGTTCCTCAAGCCGGCAAAATTGACTTTTACAAAATATAGACTTAACCAGTAACTTTAGCGGTTACGACGTTCATCTTTATTTTTGCAGTCAATACACATAAATGCATATGGGATAGCTTCAAGTCTTTCGTGTGGGATTTCTTTACCACATTTAAGACAAACACCATATCTTCCCTGCTTGATGCGGTCAAGTGCATTGTTTATCATCTGAAGACGCTGCTGATCCTGAGCACCAAGTGACTCAAGAAGCTTACCATCAATTACATCAGAAGCAACATCAATAACATCTCCACTCTCACCACCTTCAACAATTTTTTTGTAATCATCGCTTTGGCTTGAAAGGGAATCAAGTATAACCTGCTTCTGTTCAAGAAGCAATTTTTCCATTTTTTCTACAAATTCTTTTTCCATAATATTAGCGCGCACTCCCGTGTTGACAATTTTATTTATACGTACATAATAGTATAAGTATAAAATCCTAAAAAGACAACTTTTTTCACTTTATTATAAGGTCTTTTTTGTTTGGAGGAAACGTGGCTAAAGAGGAAGCTATCGAAGTTGAAGGCATTGTAAAAGAAGCATTGCCAAACACAATGTTCCGTGTTGAACTTAAAAACGGCGGACATGTAATTATGGCACATCTGTCAGGTAAGATGCGTAAACACTATATTAAGATTGTACCTGGCGACAGTGTAAAGGTTGCTCTTTCACCTTACGACTTAAACCGCGGCCGTATTATATTCCGCGAACGCTAAACCAGTAAAAAACGTCAGTCTTTGTTTTTTGCAAAGATTTTTATCAAGTAATATAAGGGCCTGTCTGAGTTTTTTCAGTCAGGCTTTTTTATTCTGCAGTACTCTTTTTTATAAAAGCATTTGTTTTACAATAAAATAGGGACACCCATCAAATATTATCAGTGCAAATTCATATTGTTTTACTGCTGCAAATATACTTTTTTTCACTGAAAACACCAGTTACACAACACCTGTATATGGCTTTTACAGCTCCTGTCTAAGACATTTACGGCACCTGTATTAAGATAAGACAGTACCTGTCTAAGTCTTGTACAGAGCCTGTATTGATCAAAGACAGCGCCTGTCTGAGTATTCTTATAATAGACTTAAACTGATATATTCGGTTAATAAACTTTGTTTTTCTTATTAATTTTTTTTGCGTAAGCCAGGTTTATCAAATGAAAACCGCTTTATAAACATCAGCAAACCTATTTTGTTTTTGTAGGTGCCAGTAAGCCTCTAAGAGCCTCTGAAATACCTGTGATGCTTTTTACAAACCCAAACAGACACAAAAGAGGTCCTACAGGTAAAAACAAAAACGAAAATCTGAAAAAGAACATACAGAGCATTAATATAATAGCTTTCTGTATCAGCATCGCAAAATATTCTGCTTTAGTAATATTGCTGTTTGTATTATGGTCTGATGAAGTTGTATATGTATAATAAGTACGATGGAACTGTGTATTATATGAGTCAGAGTTATTTGCCCACTGAGCAAAAGGATCATAGTAAGAGCCGGTACCAGAGTTATTATATGAGCTTTGTGAAGTTGTGTATGAGTAGTCACTGCGCATATCATACTCTCTCCGTTTTTGTTCATCACCTAAAATGCTGTAGGCACTGCTGATGCTTTTAAACTTTTCTTCTGCAACAGTATCGCCAGGATTACGGTCTGGATGATACTTCATGGCAAGAACCCTGTATGCTCTTTTTATCTCGTCTGAAGAGGCTGTCTTAGATACTCCTAATACACTGTATAAATCTTCCATTTCACTCCAACTGATTACAAATTATATATACAAAATAATCAAAATCCTACAATGTTACAACAAAAAAAATGTTATTTGATTATTACCCAGGTTGCTCCTGTACCACCGTGGTTTCGGTCAGGGTGTCCTGAAGTTCCTAAGTGTTCGTTTTGTTCAATAAAAGTTTTTACCATAGGACCTAATACTGGGTCTGAACCTGTTGAGTGATTTCCCTTACCGTGAACAATAAGCACTTTACGGTAACCTCGTCTTAAACACTCATTAACAAACTCATTAAGCTTTAACCATGCGTTATCTCGGGTCATTCCATGCAAATCGATGCGGGCTTCAGGCCTCATTGTACGCAAATACTCTCTGCTTTCCATACGGGTACTAAGTTCATATTCATCGGCTGCTGCATCTTTATCAGTAGTCCCATAACGGCGAAGCCATAACTCCATAGGATTTATTGCAACTTTAGACTGCTCTTCCATAAGCTGTTCAGGAGAAAGCTTTGCCTTCATCATTTCTTTTTCTTCTTTAGTTGGAGCATTAGCCTTTTTGTGTGAAACCTGCTTTTGAGGCTCCTTTTTAGCCTGAGTGGCCTTTTTCTGCTGGGCACTCCACTGATTTAATATATCTCCAAAATCCATTTTCGTAACTCCTGTATCTTTTTTTGCTTTTACCGTATTTTATAAACAGTATCAGCTTTAACCCATCCGTCTGCATCCTGTGTGCTTATATAAAGCCAGTCCTTAGTCTGACCCTTTATACGAACCCTTATTCCTGATGAAACTACATGAGATGAAGAAGTTTTTTCTTCAGGTATTGAGTTTACTTCTCCTCCGATAAAAATACCATACTTTGGTATAAGCTTTACACCAGATGATATGGACAGGCTTAAAAATATTATTGTAAAAAATATGCTTATTATTACAGTTTTATAATGCTTAAGTAAAAGACTGCACATTGTAAACAGTAAAAATAATACAACGATAGACATCAAAAGATATACAAAAGGTAAACTAGGCTCATTTTGACGGGCTTTTACTTCGAGCTTATCTTCGATTGCAAGTCTCTGCTTTTTTGCTGAAACATAAAATACAGAATTACGTTCTCTACTTCTTAATTCTGCAAGAGTTTTACAGTCTTCAGGTGTTAAAACATAAGTACGTTCAATCTCTTTTTCTTCGTGAATCTCAGTAAAAGCATCTTTGTATATGATATTTTCTGTACTTTCACTTTCAGATACTACTTCTGCCTTTTCAACATTTATTTCATAATCTGGCAAAAATACCTGACGACGGGAACCGTTATATGCGGTTGCTGATATATTTACCTGAGGCAGTGAATATGAACCACTAACTAACGGCTTCCACTCAAATGTTGATATAGGAAAAGCTTCGGTACTGAACCCAGCCCCTCGTGGAATTTCATTTGTAATGTCATATCGTTTAACTTCTTTAAATATTGAGTTATGAGGTATCTGCCATGAAAAATTAGTTATCTGAACACAATACTTGATATAGATAGTAAAACGTATACTTTGACCGGTCTGTGTATTAATTATGTTGCGGCCGCCCTTTGTAATTACATTTACGCTGTCATCAAACATTACGTAAAGCTCAGGGGTTATTACTGCCGGGTTTTCGTAAACAGTAACGTCTTCAAAGGGAATATAGTATGTATGACCATTAATTAAGACAATTAAAGGTGGCAGTTTTACAGGCCCAGTATCTGTAAATGAAAACCATAACTGTATGGTTGTCCCTCTGGCACCAGTTATGTCCATATACTCATCTCTCTTTGATGATATAAACTGCACACCTAAAGGTAAGCTTGGTAAATCTGTCTGTACTCTGGATGGTTCGATATCAGGTATTGTAAGAGTATAGCCGTTTTCCTGGGCTGTAAAAAAAAACTTTTCATCTGGCTTTACCCTTAATTTTTTTATATCTGCCCCTGAAAGAGACCAGCTCTGTATTGAGAATAAACAGAGGAATACTAATAATCCAATACAGTACTTTCCTGTTGTTCTGACTGCAGCTTTTTCCATTGGTTCTGTTCATTCTCCTTTATTAAATTAAATACTCCGCTTTTAAGAGCGTCTTCTTTTTTTTCTTCTGTAATACCAGTAAGTACTGATACTCCCTGATCTGCATTTTTTGTTACAAGGTTTTGTATTGAAAGCTCAAGATTAATTTTTGCATCTACATTGTTCATATCTGCAAGAACAGCTTTTTTAAAATACTTTATGGCAGAAGCATAGTCACCTTCGTGATTTGCGATTACCCCCATGTTGTAAAAAACAGGACTTTCAAGCTCTGGTAAGGGGTTACCAGATATTTCATTAAGCCGGTTCATTGCAGATTCATACTCATGCTGTCTTATATACGTTGAAGCTAAGTCAAACACTGCATACTGATTAACTTCACTATCCTGCTCGGATAGAGAGTCATAGTATGTCTGCATAAAATTTGCTACAGCATACTGATATTTACCCTGATACCAGTACCACGACCCCTTTAATATTGAGTTACGGTCCTTTGAGCTTCCGCTGCAGGATACAGTCATTAAAGCGAAAACTGTTGTAAAGGCAATAGATGTAACTGTCTTTTTCAAAAATCTTACCCTTATGCCTGATAAATCAAGTTCACCTGCAATAAATGAAAAAATAAAGAATATTATTGCAAGGAAAATAAAAAACGAGTGACGTTTTATATACTGTGTCTCATATGAAAAATATAGTCCGTCCTGAGCAAAGTCTTCTTTTTTATGGTTTAAAAGCTTTAATATCATAGAAGCAGAGCCTACAGTTGAAGCCGCAATATACCGGCATTGTACAACATGCTGGGGCGAATGAACCTTTGATGAGTTGATTCGTTTATTTACTTCTTCAATTTTTTGCATAAGCTCTTCTTCACGCAAAGCTGTCATTGCAGGAGTTTTTCCGTCAGCTGTGATTATCTGTATCTCATTTTTAGAGCCAAAGCCTACAATTGTAACGTCTATACCATACTTTATGGCATCTTCTAAAGCTGAAGAAAGACTATCATCAGTCTCATCGCCGTCAGTAAAAAGAATGATATGTGCTGACTGAGGACAATTTGACGGAAAAGCCCTTATAGCAGCTGTAATACCCTTACCAAGGCTTGTTCCGGCACTTGTCATAAGATCTGGAGACAATACGTTTATTATTGAGTTTACAGCCATCATATCTTCTGTCAGCGGCACTGCAAGTATACCATCCCCTTTTGCAAGTACCACTGATATTGATGTTCCGTCAAGAAAGGAAATTAAATTACGGGAATACTGCTTTACAGCTTCAAGGCGTGAAACTTTACCTGCAACATCTTTTGTTGTCATGCTGTACGAAATATCGTATACAAGACTTACAGCACAACCACTTTTTTGCACAGGTACATTTTTTGTTCCCCAGGAAATACCTGCATATGCAAAAACAATCATAATCCAGCCTGTACATCTCATTACTGTACGGCCAGCTACTGAATATTTTAAACGCCTGTAAAGCTTTGAGTTACCAGTGTTGTCCCTGCTGTAAAGCCCTACCACAGACAAAACAAGGCGGCGATAGCTGATACAGGAATACAGAATTACAGGAATAATACCGAGGATTGCAAACAATGCCATAGGACGCTCGATAAAAAACATTATAATACCTCCTGCAAAAATATACGGCGGACAATCCAGCACAATCCAAATAAAACAACAGACAAAATTATAAACTTGTGGTAGTAGTAATCATCCACTGTTTTATAATAAAAAGACTGTATTACGTTTTCTCGGCGGCTTATCATTGAAAGTGCGCTGCTTATTTCACTTATAGACTCAACTCCAAAGTAGCGGCCGTCTCCCATCGCAGCTATATCCATAAGAGAAGAAGGATCAAAATCTGACTCATAATAGCCTGAGTGTACCTTACCAGTTACAGGATCTACGTATTCCAGAGGGACTGAACCTCGGGTTCCAATTCCTAAAACATAGAGAATGATTCCGTTTTCACGGGCAAGCTCCGCTGCAGTTTCAGGGTGTACAGATCCGGCATTATTTTCACCATCTGTAACAAGAATGATACACTTTTTTTTGGCAGTTGATGATATTAAGTGATAAATTGCAGTACTTAAACCTATGCCGATAGCCGACCCTTGTCCCAGAGCGCCTATAACAACAGAATCCATACGGCTTCTGAATAAGTCGTAATCATTTGTAGGAGGTATTATTGTAGCAGCCTCACTTGCCATGGCAACCAAGCCATAGGATGCTCCGCTATTTTCAGTTATAAGTGTATTTATACCTGTTTTTGCAGCTTCAAGGCGATTAAGGTTTGCTATATCCTTTGCAGCCATTGAAGGACTTGTATCAAGAACAAAAAGTATATCAGTACCTTTTGATGTATAAATTTTTTCCTGGTGATGAACTACTGGCTCTGCTAATGCAGCAATTATTGCTATATATCCCAGTATACAAAGAACCCTGGATAAAAATACACCAAAGATACGTATTTTGCCGTTCCAGGTAAAAGTTTTACCGTTCCAGTCTGACAAAGTAAGAGGAAAAGCAACTCTGTTAAAAATCTTAAACTTACGCAGAATAAACAGCATGGGGATTAATAAAACAAACAAAAATGCTATTGGATTTTCGAACACTAGCATTACATAACCTCCTTAACTGTTTTTTTTTCGACTACAAACTGTGTAACAAGTTTTATTGACCTGGAGATAAGCATATCACGTTCACCTTCAGCAAGATTTGCCTGATGCAAAGCTACAGGGATTTTAAATGAATCAATTGAACCAGATGCATAACGTACGTAATCTGTTCTGTTAAAAATTTCGAGAATCTGATGGACAGTATGGTCTGCATCATCATCAATAGAACCTCCTGCGACATCAGTAAACTCCTGATACATAAGATCTGTAGTGATTGATAAAAATGGTCGGTCAAAGCGATGAGTTAAAAACATACGCAAAATATACTGCAGGCGGCAGCAAAACTCTCTGTCATCCTTTATTTTGCCAGATACATTTAAAAGACGACGCAGCTGCTTTATTGTGCGTCGCAACAGCTTTCGCTGAGCAATAGTTGATTTTGAAACATTGTACAAAAACAAAAAGTAAGGGACTTTTACAAGGACAATCGAAAGACAGGCCATAGATAAAATCAAAAGTATGACAACAAAGCTTATAAAAAAGATTGTTCCTGGCAGTATAAAAGGAGACAATGCAGGTTTTAAAGACTTTACCTGAGTTTTTTCAACAATGGAGTTTATAGTGACAGGATCGAGCTTTATTAAAAAAGGTGCCCCTGTATAATCTCTGTTCAATGACTGTTTAATAAGGGCCGAAAGGTCAAATGGTGCAAAAAATATAGTACCAACTGTCCACGGAATAATTGAAATTGTGAGTGTGTATTCAAATCCTGTGCGGTCAAGACAAGCCCCCAGCACAGAGCAGCTGTCTTTTAACTGCTCAAATACATAAAAGTCTGTAGACAAATCAAGATGTGATGTTCGCTCTTCGCCTATTTTATCAGAAAAAAAATCAACCTCAGTCTGAAAAACATACTTCAGCTCAGCCTTATCACCAATATAAACATTTTTAGGTATTACATACTGCTTAACTGAAGCACTCAGACTCTGTAAAGTTAAAGTAAAAAAAAGAGCTGTCAGTATAAAAAGTTTTTTCATCTGCGGCCTCTTTTGTTAAAAAAACGTACCAAAACATGAAGTGGATCTTCTGATGTGGACAGTTCCAGAGGAAAAGCCCCATGCTTTAAACAGGTGTTTTTCCACAAATCAGTACGCCTGCGGTTTGCTTCAAACCAAGCTCTGCTAAATGAGGCTGAACTTGTAGGCAGGTATCTGTGTATACCTGTTTCTGAATCAGCAAAATCAATGGTACCGACATGTGGCAGTTCACTATCAGTAGGATCTGTTACACGCACTGCAACAACATCATTTTTTAGAGCCAGATTTGCAAGGGATGCAACCCACCCCTCTGATCTAAAGTCAGAAAAAATAAATACTAATGAACGTTTTTTCAGTAATTTTCCAGCACCGTTCAATGCATTTGATAATGCTGAACCTGGTATAATTTCATCTTCAAGGGTATCAAGATGAGACAGCAAAAACATTGCCTGGTCTCTGCCTGACTTTGGAGAACATGAAAATCTGATTTCACCGTCAAAAAATACAGCCCCCATCGACGAAGCGTTAATATCAGATGCAAGGACAAGTAAAGCTGCAGCTTCAGTACTGGCTTCAATTTTTGAGCTGTCCCTTGAGCCTGAGTACATTGAAAAGCTTCTGTCCATAATAAAAAATACCTGAAGGTCACGGTCTTCTTCATACTGCTTTATAAAAGGACGTCCCATGCGGGCTGTTACGTTCCAGTCGATGGCACGTACATTATCACCAGGGTTATAGTCACGTACATCACTAAACTCGATACCCTGCCCACGAAAAAGAGACTTAAAATTACCGTTACGCATATTTTGTGCAACAGGTGCACTTGCAATGCGCAGTATGTTAGCCCGGCTGACTAAACGGTTTTTACTTTCTTTTAATAGCTTTGCCATACAAGATTATGGAAGAGGTAAAAGACTTAAAATACGGGTAATTAAATCATCACCTGTAATTCCATCAGCAGCAGCTTCATAGGACAGAACAAGTCTGTGGCGCAGTACACTGCAGGCAACAGATTTTACATCTTCAGGCAGCACAAATGAGCGGCCTGCAAAAAGGGCTGCTATCTTTGCACACTGTAAAAGTGCAATGCCTGCTCTAGGAGAAGCTCCGTATGTTATATATCTTGTAACATCATCTTTTTTTATTGAAGAAACAGACAGACGGCCAATACTTTTCTTTTCAATTGAAGGACGAGTTGCACTGATAATCGAAACAATGTACTCAACAATTTTATCATCGCATACTATCTGATCAACAAGCTTTCGGCACATAGCTATCTTTTTTGCATCAAAAACCTTGTTTACCTCGATAAGGGCTGCATTACCCGAAGTCTTTACAATCTGTAACTCTTCTTTTGCTGAAGGATAAGGAACAAGTACTTTCAGTAAAAAGCGGTCCAACTGGGCTTCTGGTAAATTGTATGTCCCTTCCTGCTCAATAGGGTTTTGAGTTGCAAGTACAATAAAAGGCTCTGGTAAAGGATATGTTTCTTCACCAATTGTAACCTGATGTTCAGCCATGGCTTCAAGCAGTGCACTTTGAACCTTTGCAGGAGAACGGTTTATTTCATCTGCAAGAACAACATTTGTAAAGACAGGGCCTTTACGGACAGAAAACTTACCAGTGTTCTGCTCATAAATTAAAGTTCCGCTTACGTCAGCAGGTAATAGATCAGGAGTAAACTGAATACGCTTAAAACCAAGACCTGATATCTCAGCAAAAGTCTTTACCGCAAGAGTTTTTGCAAGTCCTGGTACACCTTCTAAAAGGATATGACCTCCTGCAATAAGTGCTGTAATAATACCATCTATAACCTGAACCTGCCCTACAACTCTTTTTGCAGCTTCAGTGCGACACTCTTCAATAAGTTCTTTACACTGTTTAAACTCAAGATCTGAAGCTTTTGCTAAAGCAGCTTTATTATCATTTATTTCCACTTTTTAACCCCATTTTTGCATAAATATACATTTTGCATAATTGACAATGAATATTTTAACGAGTTAATATACTTTACCATGTTAAACCCATTAGCACAAGAATTGAACGGCATACTGGCCGGAACAACAGCAGGATCATTATTATCCGATTTAGGCACTCGTATTTATTTCCCAAAGGGAATAATCGCTCAAGGCGCAGAAGCAAAACAGTTTGGAAAAACAGCAAATGCTACCATTGGTACAACCCTTATCAATGGAAAACCTGCAATTCTTCCTTGCATCCAAAAACAGGCTCCAGATTTAACAGCAGCAGAGCTTGTAGCTTATGCTCCTACAGCTGGTAATCCTGAATTGCGCAAGCTCTGGAAAGAAAAGATTTTTATGAAAAACCCTACATTACAGGGAAAAAATATTTCACTTCCAGTTGTTGTACCTGGTCTTACAGCAGGTATCTCATACCTTTCAGATTTATTTCTTGATGAAAATCATGGACTGCTTGCTGCAGATCCATCATGGGATAACTACAGTCTTATAGTTGAGACAAGACGCAACGCACCGTTCCATCAGTTTTCAATGTTCAAAGATGGTAAGTTTGACATTGATTCATTTAAGGCTGCAATGGAAAAAGAAGCTGAAAAAGGTTCTGTGCGCGTGTTACTGAACTTTCCGCAAAATCCTAGTGGATACAGCCCTTCAACACAAGAAGCTCATGCTATTGCAAATGTAATAAAAGAGCTTGCAGAAAAGGGAACTAAGATTATTGTATGGGATGATGATGCATACTTTGGTCTTAATTATGAAAAGGATATTTATCCAGAAAGTCTTTTTGCACTGCTGGCAGATATCCATGAAAACGTTCTTGCAATTAAAATTGACGGTCCAACAAAAGAAGACTTTGTATGGGGATTTAGAAACGGATTCCTTACATTTGGTGGCAAAGGGATGACAGATGTACATTACGAAGCTCTTGTTAAAAAACTTATGGGACTAATACGATCTTCTGTATCATGTGTTTCAACTCCATCACAAAGCATGTGTCTCAAAGCTTTTCAAGAACCAACTCTCGAAAAAGAAAAAAAGGACTTCCGCGATGTGCTTGAAAAACGCTATAATAAGGTAAAAGCATTTATTACCAGTCATTCAAGCAAAGCTCTTGAAGCCCTTCCATTTAACTCTGGATACTTTATGAGTTTTCATCTGAATGGGATAAATGCAGAAGATTTACGCAAAAAGCTTTTGAATGAAAAAGGCATTGGAACTATTGCCATTGATTCAAAAACATTGCGTGTAGCATTCAGTAGCCTTGATGATGAAAAGATTGATACAGTTTACACAGCAATTTACAGCTGTGCTGATGAAATGGCACAGTAAGACTCTTATAGCTTCCCTGGCAGTAACAGCTTTACTGTCAGGCTGCAAAGCTCAGTATAAAAAACCGGTTATTATCTGGACTGATCATCCTGAACTGGTTTCTTATGCTGAGTTATTTAATAAAACTCAAAACGATGTAAAAGCAATTGTCATATACAAAGAGCATGTGGCATCAGCAATACCCCCTGGGAAAGACGAGGACAACCCTGATATTTTAATAGGTTCCTGGTTAAAAAACTCAAAAATACGTAAAAACTTTGCACCCCTCGACCATCTGTTCAGCGAGCTGCAGCTTAACCCGGATACAATATATCAGCCTCTTTTATCCTATGGTAAGGCAAATGATCATCAATATCTTTTGCCAGTAAGTTTTAATTTACCAGTTATAATTTTTTCAAACCAAAATAAAGATATTATTCCTGATGATTATATTTTAACTCCAGATCAAATACGTGACACAGGAACTTTATTTAATAAAACAACAAAAACAGGCATATATACAAATATGGGTATTGGGCCTACATGGAACCCAGACTTTTTATATACACTTGCAAAAATACATAATGTTAATTTTAAAGAAAAAGGTAATCTTTTCAGCTGGGACGACCAGGCTCTGGCAAAATGTGTTACGTATATAAAGGATTGGACTGAAGAAAAAAATACATCCCAGACAGCAGAAGAAGATTTTAAGTTTAAATATCTTTATACCCCAGACTACAGACAAGTTACATCAAACAGGTGTCTTTTTGCCTACACTACAAGCAACAGGCTTTTTGATATCTCCCAGGAACTTCTCAATGATATTGACTTTAGATGGATTGCAAATGAGTCTGCGATATTTGTTGAAGATGATATAGTTACAATGGGGTTATATCGTAAATCATATAATACAAAAGCTGCTGAAGTGTTTATTCTCTGGCTCTTAAGGGAAGAAAATCAAAAGCATATGCTTGAAAGATCTTCCGAGCAAAAACTGTCTACCCAGACATTTGGCATTGCGTCAGGATTTTCATCGATAAAAAATGTAAATGAACATCTTTTTCCATCGTACTACAGTATCCTTATAGGTAACCTTCCTCCTGCAAATGCGGTTAAGGCTCCTGAAACATTACCTGCCAGATGGCCAAGCTTAAAAGAACGTGTAATAATTCCATACCTTACAGATGCTACAAAAACAGATAATATTTCAACAATAAAAAGTATGGATGACCGAATTAATATCTGGATTAAACAATTTAACTAAACTAAGTTTCTGCACCTCCGATAATATCCATAGGAGCATATGGAGGTGCGGTTATGGTAAATACATTTTCAATGAATGTATATTCGTATGATCAGGTTTTAGCAGGCGGTGGAAGCAAACTGTATATTCCTGTAAAACCAGCGTCTGTAGTATACGCACAGTTTGAGCATATCTCTGGAGTAGCTGCAAGACCAAACCAGAGAGGAGTATCTATAAGTAAGCTCCAGATATTAAACTCCCTAATCTCCCAGCTTGTATCTATGAAAGGTAAGCAGCACATAGACCCTGAATCAGCAAAGACTGAGCTGTCAAGCGACCAGATGGATGCATTAATCAAAAACTATCAGGGACAGATTCAAACTTCAATAAAAATTGCACAAAATACAGGTTACGGTCTTGCAGGGGCAGCTCCTGAGGCTGGAGCTTTATTAAACATAACCGCTTAAATTATATAACAGATTATAGAAGAAAAATAAAAAAGGCTTAAAACTTACTGAACAAAACTAAAGTTCATAAGATTTAAGCCTTTTTATATTAGTAATCGCTAAAAACTAAGCCCACAAAAGCCATAAAACAGCTGCAGAAAAAGCTGTTGTAATTAATGTAAATGAACCACCGAGCTTAAGCCATTTGCCAAAGTTCATAGGATATCCTTCTTTTTTAACAATACCCATTGCAACAACATTTGCACTTGCCCCGTATGGAGTAAGGTTGCCACCTAAACAAGAACCTACTAAAAGAGCAAACATAAAAAGCTCTGGTTTAATACTTAATGCAGAAGCAAGGTTTCCGGCAACAGGAAGCATTACGATAATATAAGGAACATTATCAACAAAGCCTGAAATCAAAATGGAAACAGCAAGTATAAGTATAAAGCCCATAACCTTGCTACCACCTGTAACTGAAGCTAAAAATTGCGAAAAGTCATATAAAAGTCCTGTCTCGCTGATTGCACCCACCACAATAAAAATACCGATCAAAAACGCAATAGTTTCCCAGTCCAGCTCCTTTATAAGCTCCGCTGTGTCCGAAACAGATTTTTTTTGACTATAGCGGTACCACAAAATACCTGCACACCCTAAAGCTACAACAAACAATCCTGAACCAAAAGGGACTTCAGGCAAAAATGAAATTGCAGCAAGACCAAATATGAGGGCAAGTAAAAGGTACAGAGGAACATATGAAATAACAGTCTCAGGATCTACATCTGTTTTATCTTTGTACTTTGAAAAAACAATGTAAAAAAACAAACATCCAGCCAAAAGACCTGCCTGAACAATCCAGAAGATTGAAAACTGTCCCTGATGAAAAAAGAAGTCATTGAAATTATATCCTGCATAGCTTGCAAAAATCATTGAAGGAGGATCACCTACAAGAGTTGCAGTCCCTTCAAGATTTGACATTACAGCCAGTCCCACCATAAACATAGTAGGATTCATTTTTAACTTTTTACACATGGACAGGGCAATCGGAGCCATAACAAGGACGGTTGCAACATTTTCAACAAAAATTGAAATAATACCTGTCATTGCAAGAATCAATACAATTGCAATGCCTGTACTTGGCGACACTGAAACAAGTCCGTCTGCGATTTTTGCAGGAACCTTTGAGTACAAAAAAAGAGCCGCAACTGTCATACTGCCTACATAAATCATAAGCACATTCCAGTTAATAAGTTCTCCAAAAACATGGGCAAGTGTTAAAGCTCTGTCAGACTGTTCAAATACGCCACCCGGAAAAACAATACCTAAACAAAGAACAAGTAATGCTGCAACACTTGAAAACCATACCTTCTTTTCCTGAAAACAAATAACAAGAATATACATCAGTACGGCAGCAGCAAGTACAATCCACTTTAATGCAAATGACATCTGCAACCTCCAAAAATGAAACATCAGATTAAAGCACAAAAGACTCTCTGAGGTCAATATAACAAATAAATATAAGGCTGTCACCGTTGAATAAACGTTAATTTTAGGTTAATATTTTCAGTGAAACGGTACAAAAGTGCTGCTTTACACAGGTAGTGGCCGTTTCCACTTTTTTATAGGAGTTTAGATGACAGTTAATGACATTAAACATGCCAAAATTAAGGCATGGATCGAAGAATGCGTTAAGATGTGTGAACCAGATGAAGTTGTAGTTTGCGACGGTTCACAGGCAGAATATGACCGCTTGATGAAGAAATGCGTAGATGCAGGTCTCGCTACTCCATTGGCAAAAAAGCCACACAGCTACCTTTTCCGCTCAGATCCATCAGATGTTGCTCGCGTTGAAAAGAGAACATTCATCTCTTCTGTTAATCAGGAAGATGCTGGTCCAACAAACAACTGGATCGATCCAAAAGAACTTAAGGCTACAATGTCTGGTCTCTACAAGGGATGTATGCACGGACGTACAATGTACGTAATTCCATTCTGCATGGGTCCACTTGGTTCACCAATTTCAAAGAACGGTATCGAACTTACAGACTCTGAATACGTTGTACTCAACATGGACATCATGACACGTACAGGCGAAAAGGTATGGCAGTACCTCGGAACAGACGGTGACTTCGTTCCATGTCTCCACTCAGTTGGTAAGCCACTTAACAACGGCGAAAAGGATAACGGTGTTTGGGCTTGTGCTCCAGTTGAACAGAAATATATTTCACAGTTCCCAGAAGAACGCCTTATCTGGTCTTATGGTTCAGGTTACGGTGGAAACGCTCTTCTCGGTAAAAAGTGTTTCGCACTCCGCATTGCTACAGTAATCGCTCGTCAGGAAGGCTGGCTTGCTGAGCACATGCTTATCCTTAAACTTACAAACCCACAGGGCGAAGTTAAGTACGTAACAGGTGCATTCCCAAGTGCATGTGGTAAGACAAACCTCGCTATGCTTATTCCTACAATCCCAGGATGGAAGGTAGAAACAATTGGTGATGATATCGCTTGGATGAAGTTCGGCGAAGACGGACGTCTCTATGCTATCAACCCAGAAGCAGGTTTCTTCGGTGTTGCACCAGGAACATCTGCTGAATCAAACAAGAACGCTCTTATATCAGCTTCTTCAAATACAATCTTCACAAACTGTGCTCTTACAGAAGACGGAGATGTATGGTGGGAAGGTATCGGTTACCCAGCAACTGGTAAGCTTGTTGACTGGAAGAACAACACACGTGATGCTCTTCCAAAGGACAAGGCTCCTAAGGGTGAAGAAATGGCACATCCAAATGCACGCTTTACAGCACCTGCTGGACAGTGTCCATGTATCGCTAAAGAATGGGAAGATCCTGCTGGTGTTCCAATCAGTGCTATCCTCTTTGGTGGTCGCCGTCCATCAACTGTACCTCTCGTACACCAGAGCCGCAACTGGAACCACGGTGTATTCCTCGGTTCTATCGTAGGTTCAGAAATCACTGCTGCTTCAACAATCAATGCTGCTGAAGTTGGTAAGATTCGCCGTGACCCATTTGCTATTCTCCCATTCTGTGGTTACAACATGGGTGACTACTTCGGTCACTGGATTAACATTGGTAAGACAGCAGCTTCTAAGGGACAGGAAGACAAGCTTCCTAAGATCTTCTACGTTAACTGGTTCCGCAAGGATGACAACAACGCAGAACTCCCTGGTGGCTTCATGTGGCGAGGATACGGTGATAACAGCCGTGTACTTGCTTGGATCTTCGACCGCTGTAACAACGTTGATAACGCTGTTGAAACAGCTATCGGTTACATGCCAAAAGAAGGTGCTATCAATTCTGAAGGTCTCCCAGAATACTACAAGAAGACTCTCCCTGAGATTCTTAAGGTTGATACAGAGGGATGGCTCAAGGAAGTTAAGGACATCCGTGAAAACCACTATCCAAAGTTCGGTTCTCACCTCCCAGCAGAACTTACTGCTTGTTTGGATGACCTCGAAGCTCGCCTTTCAAAGTAAATTAACAGCATAAGCTGAAAAAAAACCGCAAGTGTTATAACACCTGCGGTTTTTTTATTTTTAAGCAAGGACAAGACTTTAATCAAAACCTTGTCCTGACTCGTTACATTGCCAAAAGCATAATCTAAAAAAGTTTTACACCGTAAACGTGTCTATTTTACTGCCAATCAAGTTAATGCTTTCTGAAACAACTTTTGTAAGCTCTGACAGTTTTTCACCAGTTTCGTTTATTTTATTTGCACCAATAGACATTTCTTCCATTGCCTGATCAAGACTTATTGCTGAGTTCTGCAGGTTTTTAACTTCTTCAAGGATAAGTGCATTACCATTTGTCATTTCCTTACTTGCACATCTTACTTCCATGCTAGACTCATTCATTACTTCAAGAGCATCACTAATCATTTTAGACCCTTCCTCCTGTTCTTCCATTGCACTGGCAATCTGATTTACAAGAGTATCAGTCTTACTTATTCCCTCTGTTATGATTTTTAATGCAGTTTTAGAGCTACCTGATACATTAACCATATCCGAAATTGATTCTTGTATAGTATTTAGCTGCTCACCTATTGTTTTTGATTGAGTACTTGATGTAACACTAAGTTTTCGAATCTCATCAGCTACAACACTAAACCCTTTGCCGGCTTCACCTGCGTGAGCAGCCTCTATAGCAGCATTCATAGCCAAAAGATTTGTCTGCTGTGCTATATTTGATATTACAAGATTTGCTTCCTGCAGCATTTTAGACTGCTCTTCAATCTTTTGTATACGTTCATCAACATCAGCCTGCTTTGCAACTCCTGATTGAGCATTTTTCTGCAGTTCAATAAACGCCCCAGAAAGCTTTTCCACCGAAGAGTTAACAGAAGCAATATTACCAATCATCTGTTCTACAGCAGAAGATGCCTGATTTATACTGTCCCCCTGAGTAATAATCATACGGTCCAGCGACTCAATACTTGCGCTTATTTCACCAACAGCTTCACTAGTCTGCTTTACACTGTTTCCCTGCTTTACCATAGTAGAGCCAAGACTATCGATATTTGCAAGAATTTCAGTAATAGATGAAGCTGTTGCTGAACTACAATCATCAAGATTATTTCCAACAACAACAAGCTTATCCTTTTGACTCTTTATATCAAGTACAATATTCTGCAATGACTCAATAAACTTATTAAAATCAGCAGCCATTATCAAAAGGGACTTTAGTGTTGCTTTATACTTAATTGTAACCCGCTGAGTCAAATCAGCATTACCGGAGGCAACTTGTGTAATCGACTTTTGTAAACTATATATAGGCCTAAATATGTGACGAACTGCGATAATAATAAGAATAACCAAAATGATTAAAGCAACAACGCTTACAGGTATTGCACAGTTATTTATAAATTGCGAAGCATCATAAGGAACAAACAGTAATACAGACCAGTCAATCGCCTTTATAGGAGCAAATACATACAATCCGCTTTGCTTTTTCAGAACCTTTATACCGTCTCCAACTAATAAATCACCTTTAGATAAATCAGTGAGTAAATCTGTTACAGGTAAGGCCTGTTCAATAAGCTGAGCCTCCCTAGCACCAGTAATCTCATTATCTGCGTTATAAAGATACATTTGAATATCAGATGATAGGCCGGCGTACATCCTGTTAACAAAATCACCTAAAGGAATACCAGTACCAGCAATACCAATCGGACGATTTCCATTACCACGAACAATGGCATTAACCCACAGCATAGTCTTTTTTATACCAATGTCATAGTTAATATTAAAATTAAAATCTTCATTACCATTTAAAGTCCAGTTATACCACTCACTGCCTTTATCAGAAGGATTCAAAGTGTATGCCGGTTTACAGTCAGAATAGTAAACATGGTCTTCATCGCTGATCCAAAATATACTTTTACTTATAAAAGACTGCATATACGATTTAAACTCATCCATAGCAAACTCACCAATATCATGGTCTGATGGATTGCTCATATATTTTTTTATCAAAGGAGATGATGTTAATTGCTTTGCAAGAGTAATTTCAGAGGTAAACTGAGAGTCAAACTCAAGCTGTTCTTTTTGAATAATCTGAACTAAAAGTTTTTGGGTAGTCGAGTTAAATATGTTGTGTGTTTCAATAATAACAAAACTTAGCAGAATAACAGCTAAAAAAACATACCACACAGTCTTAATAATCAATTTACTTTTTGCAGTCATAAACTCACCTCACAAAAAAACACTCATCCTCATTATTCATTATTAATTTAATTTAAGATTACCGCAAATAATAAAATATTATTATTAAATCAAATAGTAATTATAAAAATTAGAGTTAATTATTTAAAATGCGCCAAACACACATACTGATTTATGATATATTACAAGTTATGGCAAATACAAAAATTGAAATTACAGCTGACAGTGATTTAATTAGTCAATCCCAATCACTCTACGACCAGCTGGGAATGACCTTAGAAGAGGCTTTCAGGATTTTTTTGCGACAATCAATCCTAAAAAACGGTCTCCCACTTACAGTTACTCTGTCAGCAAAGCAAGAACAAAAATCTGAGATTACTTTAATACCAACAGTTGAAAAACTTATCTCTGAAGTAATACCAGAGACAAAAGATACTCAAATCCAGACAAAGGAAGAGCAGACAGCTTCTCTTCCATCAGGCACTGTAGTTGCTTATGATGAGGAAGAAGACACAGACTTAACCTGTCCTTCGCGAATGTTTGACAGCTGGGACACAGGAGATGAAGAAGAAATAGGCTGCAGGTAAACTGATACGGGTAAATGATCAGACCAGCCATAATTTTCCCAAACCTTGTATGCCAAAGGTTGTCCCTTATCATCTGCCCATGGCCCACAATCTTCAATATTAGAGCCGGTAGCTTCTATGCTGCCGGCAATAAAAATATTATCAATACAGTTCCACCTGTTTTTATAAACATAACTTCCGTTTTTTATCAGCTTACCATCATTAATCAAAACACTTTTTACCTTTACCTTACCGCCCCCTGACAAAAACACCTGACCATCATCACTAAAATCAAAATCAAAAATATCCCGGTTAAAGTCCCCGCAGGCAGCAACCCCTTTACCACTTTTAAGCAAAGAGGCAATAAGATCACTCAGAAGTTTTTCCTGATAGCATCTGGTAAACAAAGAGTTTTCCTCACCACTGCTTTTCCAATGATTTGCAATTAAAGTAAAAGAGCCTTCAGGGGTCTTTACATCACACTGTAAAAGAGGTCGTACAGGCGGATTTATAAAGGACTCTTTAAAAATATCCATAGACACTAGCGAAAAATCAGACAGCTCGTATCTGGACAAAATGCCACATCCAATACACCCCTTTCCTTTTGAAAAGGCTCCATATTTATAATACTTTTTAACATTAAAACCTGTGTTTAGTATATTTGTAATATCATACAGCTGCCCCGCATTTTCAAGTTCAAGTAAAACAATAACGTCAGCTTCAATAGTTTTTATTGCATCACAAAGCTTTTTTAGACGCTGCTTATAGCAATCTTCATTCCATTTTGATTTACTGCCTTTATAAAGCTCATACTCATTCCCATCAGTGACTCCATCAAAAAAGGCCTGCAGGTTCCAGCTTAAAAGCTTTACAGGCTTTGCATTTAATAGATACAGACTGTTAAATAAGACAAAAAAAAATGCACAAAACCTTTTCATCTCGGTACAACACCACATAAACACCTCTTACAGTATTTATAGAAAAAGTTTGTGCATTTTATGTAAAAATAAATATAAAATTATTACTTTGTTACGTTAAACTTAAAGAATATACAGTCACCATCCTGTACTACATATTCCTTTCCTTCCTGACGATATTTACCGGCAGCCTTAATATCAGCTTCACTACCATACTTGCGAAGATCTTCAACAGAATATACTTCAGCCTTGATAAAGCCTTTTTCAAAATCTGTGTGAATAACACCTGCAGCCTGAGGAGCTTTATCTCCTGCATGGATTGTCCAGGCACGGCACTCATCAGCGCCACCTGTAAAGAAAGTACGTAACCCCATTAAGTGATATGCAGCACGTGCAAGAACAGTAAGTCCACTTTCTGTAAGTCCAACGCTTTCCATAAAGTCCTTACGGTCAGCAGGATCGCTGATTTCAACAAGATCACTTTCAAACTTACCACATATAACAATAACTTCGCTGTTTTCAGCTTCAGCAATCTTTTTTACAGTTTCAACATATTTATTTGTACCAGTTGCAATTGTATCTTCATCAATGTTACAAACAAAGAGCTGAGGCTTAATAGTTAAAAGATGCAGATCATAAATACCGGCTTTTTCTTCATCAGTAAGTTCAACACTGCGGGCACACTTACCTTCCTGAAGCAATGGAAGAATCTTTTCAACAGCACTCTTATATCCTGCAAACTTTTTTTCTTCTTCCTTACCCATAGCGCGAACCTGTTTTGTAACCTTTTCGTTGCGCTTAGTAATTGTATCAATATCAGCCTGACAAAGCTCATAATTAATAGTAAGAATATCACTTTCAGGATCAATAGGAGCATCTGTCTTTGCATCATCGCGTACATGCTGGATATCAGGATTATCAAAACAGCGAACTACATGTGCGATAACTGATGTTTCGCGTATATTTGCTAAAAACTTGTTACCAAGACCTTCACCGTTTGAAGCACCCTTAATAAGACCTGCAATATCAACAAAGTCTACAGTTGCAGGAATCTTCTTTTTTGGCTGAAAGATACCAGCCATGAAATCCAGACGTTCGTCAGGGAGTTCAACAACACCTACGTTTGGATCAATAGTACAGAATGGATAGTTTTCAGCAGCAGCTGGAGCCTTTGTAAGGGCACTAAAAATAGTTGACTTACCAACATTTGGCAAACCAACGATACCACAAGTTAATTTCATGACAAAAGTCCTTCAATATATAATAGTATTAATATGATAACGAGATTTACAGTTTTAGAAAAGTGTCTTATGTTCTATAAAACACTAGCTGCGTAAAGCCTTTGAAAGCTGATCAGCACATGAAGTACTTTTTGCACCGCAGGTATTACCTTCAAGGATTGCAGCAATCTCTTCAGCATCACGACCTTCACACAAACGGCCGATTGCCTTTAAGTTACCGTTACAGCCACCTTCGAACACCAGGTTATGGATTTTATTATCATCATCCTTTGTAAACGATATTGTTTTAGCACAAGTGCCTTTTGTTTTAAAAACTACTTCTTTCATTAATTGATACCTCAGATGGCTGATATTTTAATGATACGAAAGGATATATGCAATGTACCTGAAACAAATATAAAAAACAGACTAGTCTGCTATAGTAATCTTATTACGGCCACCCTTTTTCGAGCGGTACATTGCAATATCAGCTTCATCAATCCACTCTCTGCCGGACTGCCCTTTTTTGTACAGAGCAATACCTGCACTCAATGTAAAATGAATGTTGCCGCTAAAAGAAAACGAAAGCTTTTCAAAACTATCCTTTATAGAGCTCACAGCCTCGTAAACTGAGTCTTTGTTTTCGTTATCAAAAATAATTATGAACTCTTCACCACCATATCTGAATGCCCTGCGGATTGTACCAAGGTGCTCCCTTATAATTGCAGACAGGGCAACTAGGACAGAATCCCCGTTTGCATGCCCATATGTGTCATTAACCCTTTTAAAATAGTCAATATCAATCATAGCTGCCCAAGGTTTTACAAATCCCAGCTGAGCATTGCGCACAAGCTGATCCATACACTCATTAAAGGCAGTTCTGTTATAAAGGTGGGTTAAAGGCTCGATTTTAAGCTCTTCAATGAGCTCGCTCTGCCTCTTATAGTTATTGTAAATAAACTCAATCTGAATTGCCTGAGACTTTACAATAGTTAAAGTCACGCCAAAAATGAAAAGCAAAAAAACGGCACAGCTGAACACAGTTGTAACTTTGTATACGTCATCAATAAACCAGACCCTGTCCATCCAGAATGTAATACAGCTTAAGATATACACCACAAAATTACACGCCCCTACCTTATATACAAGTGAAGGACGAGCAAAAAGTGTACATAATACAAGAGGTATTGCAGGTGCTACTAACAAAAAAAAGTAATAGTTATGAAAGATACTGAGAGAAGCACAAATACCAAAAATTGACATGATGGCTGTAAGATTACGAAGATTTACTGATTTATCTTTATCAGTAAAGTTATAGACAACAGTATTTACAATAACAAGGCCAAAATTGATAAAGGTTGGCAGGACAATGCGGATAAAAATATAGTGAAGAATCTCGTCAATAAGAGTTTCAGACCTTAAAAACGCCAATAGTATTAATATCTCGGCAGTAAAAACAACAACAGCACCAATCCAGCCTAATATTAAAAAACGGCGCTGAAGCTTGCTATATAAATCGTTCTGAACATCCTCAAAAGTCATACTATAGTATTTTATATATAAATACGATAAATATAAAGTTAAATGTTTGTTAGAAGAATCTTTCTTTACACAGACTGCAGAAAATGTTATATTTTTAAAGAATTTATAAAAGCAGATACGATCAGATATTCCTTTTATAACATCGCACCTGCATGGAGGAATAAAAATGGCATTCGCATTAAATTTGTATCCAGTTACTTATATTGCACGTTACAACCCTGAAACAAAAAAATGGGACGAACAGTGGATCGAAACTGACAAGGTAACTTACGATGAGCTTATGAAGATGAGTGAAATCGACCGTCAGGCAGTTTTAGACAAGCGCAACCAGATGGGTATCCCTACAGTAAGCTATACAAGTCAGTATGCATACGGTTGTTTTGAAGGTATGAAGGGTTTTCCTACAAAAGATGGAGGAGTTGCAATATTCCGTCCTGAAGAAAACGGCAAAAGATTTCATAACAGTATGAAAGGTATGTATTGTCCACCTTTCCCTGTAGATCAGTTTGTTGCAGCAAGTGTTGAGTTTGTAAAACGCAATGCAGCATTAGGCTATGTACCAAAGTACAATGAAGAATGGGAAAAAGAAGACTATGCAAATGCAGAGTCTATTTATATGCGTCCATTTATGAACAGTGAAGGCGCAATTGGTGTTGGAGTTTCAAAGCAGCCATATGTAGTAATCTGTGCTACAACTGTAAGTGCATACTTTAAAAAAGGCCTCGACGGTGCAGTTATTACAGACCGTATACGTGCAACTCCACATGGTACAGGCTATATCAAATGTGCATCAAACTACGTTATTTCAGCCCTTGCTAAAAAGGAAGCAGAAGACGCAGGTTATGTAGAATGTATTTACCTTGATGCTGTAAAGCATAAGTATTTCCAGGAAGGCTCAAGCTGTAACATATTCTTTGTACTTAAGGATGGTACACTTGTAACACCAGAACTTGGAGACACAATTCTTCCTGGTATCACACGTAAGTCTGTTATTGCCCTTGCTAAAGAACAGGGCATGAAAGTTGAAGAACGTCCTATATCTGTTAAGGAAGTTCAGAAAAAAGCCGTTGAGTGCTTTGTTACAGGTACTGCAGCAGGCTTAAGCCCACTTTCGTCAATTACAGACCTTAAGGGTAAAAAGACTGTATTTGGACAGGGCTTTGGTCCTGTAGCAAAACAGCTCCAGCACTTATTAAAGGGTCGTCAGTACGGTTTACTCGAAGATCCAAATAACTGGAACACTGTAGTTGTACCAGGCAACAAGTAATAAGCTTTTTAGTATACATTTATAAAAGAACCGTCTGAAAATGAAACTTTACTTTACGTTTTCAGACGGTCTTTTTTTTGCAGTTTACCTTACTTTGATAATTACAGTAAAATATTACCATGAAGCTATATATTGCAGACCTTCACCTTTATCACGAAGACCTTATAAAAAAATTTGACATGAGAAGCTTTGCTGACGTAAAACAAATGAACAGCTATATAATCGAAAAGTGGAACAGCAAAGTAAAGTCAGGAGACCAGGTATATGTACTAGGAGATATGTTTTGGAAGGCTGAAGCAAGCCAGGTAAACTATGTACTTAACCGTCTGAACGGAAAAATCTTCCTTATAAGAGGAAATCATGATGACAAGTGGCTTAAAATCCCGGGCGTTGATTTAAGTCGGTTTGAGTGGATAAAAGATTATGCCGAAGTAAATGACCACGGTACAACTGTAATACTAAGCCACTACCCTATGCCAAGTTATAATTTTCAGTTTGTACAAAATCCAGACCTCACACCAAGATCCTGGATGCTGTACGGTCATGTACACAATTCAACAGATGAAAAGCTTATAAATCAATGCATAAAGCTTTTCAGGTCTGAAACCTATGTTACAAAAGACGGCAAAACAATAGGCCGCCAGTGTAACATGGTAAACTGCTTTTGCGCCTTCAGCGACTATACTCCGTTATCCCTTGAAGAATGGATTAACGTAGACAGAAAAAGACGCGGTTTATAAGTATTAACACTCAGTATAGCCTGCACCAAGATTGTTCATAAGCTCAAAAAAATGTGGAAACGACACAGAGCAGCACTCACTATCCTGTATATTAACTGATTCACCTTCTCTAAGCCCCAAGCCTAAGCATGCAAGACTCATTGCCATACGGTGGTCAAGATAGCTTAATACATTTCCACCATGCATCTTAAAGTCAGGATTTGCAGAACCATCGGCCAATACAGGTGAGTGCCCGTGGATTATAAGATAGTCTTCCCCTTCTTCAATGTCAGCCCCAAGCTTTGTAAGTTCAATATTTAATACCTTTAATCTGTCCGTTTCTTTACGACGGCAGACAGCTGCATCTTCAAGGACTGTAGTACCTTCTGTAAAACAGGCAATGGCAGCTAATGCACATACTGCATCTGGAAAATCTGACATAGCAACATGCAGTGTCTTGTCCTTAAGGTTTTCAGTTGTAAGACGCCCTATACCATTTTTGCTTTTTTTGCCGCCTCTTACTGTAATGACAGACTTTTGTTTATCCCAGTCAATATCAGAACCAATGCTTTGAAGAACAGCAACAATTGCATCATCTCCCTGAGTACCACTTGAGTCAACATTTTCAATTACAACTTCACTGTCACTAACAAGTGCTGCTATTAAAGGAAAAGCGACCCCTTCCCAATCAGATGGAATCGTACAGTCAAACCCCTTTATATCCACAGGTCCCTCTACACTAATGTGCTTAAAATCAGGTGAAACATTTACACTGACACCAACTTTTTCAAGCCACTTTTGTGTCATGGTAAGATAAGGAGTTTCTTTTGGATCAGAAAGCTCAATGGACAGTGTACCGTCCATAAGACAACCGGCAAGCATAAGACCTGTAATATACTGACTGGAAATTGAACCTTCAGTAAAAACTGTGTGGCTCCCCTTTACAGGTCCTTTTACAACTAAAGGACAACCATTTGCATCAGGTCGAGTTACAAAGCTATCAGATCCCAGCTGTTTTATAACATCAACTACGTGTTTGACAGGTCTTTTACAAATACTTTCGTCCCCTGTAAAAACAGTGTATCCGTTTAATGTAGCAGCTACAGGAGATAAAAAGTATAAAAGAGAGCCTGAGTTACCTACATTTACAATATTATCAGGTAAATGTAAGCCATTTTCGCTTCCTGTAACGGTCCAGTGAAGCTTTTCACAGTCACTACCATCAGGAGTAAAATCAACTTCAGCACCAAACAAAGGTACGGCATTTGCTGCACTGTAACAGTCAGCACTTGGCAGTGGGTTATATATGTTTGACTTACCCTTAGCTAAAGATGCAAGGATTAAAGCCCTTATTGTATGTGATTTTGATCCAGGCACTGTAATATTGCCTGAAAGGCTGTGTTTAGATGCGATTATATTCATAATCAATGATATTACCATAATCTCATTTTTAATAATAGAGCACTTCTGAAGTTTTACTTAATGTACTGACAGAACCACTGCACGAGTTTAGCAATAAACATTCCGTCCAAACCACTAACGTGAAGTTAATTACAGTGTTTCAGATATTTTTTTAGTTCTGCAATGTAATCGTTTCCGGCATCAGAAAGTATAACATTTGACTTTGTAATGTAGCCGATTTCCATGGCATCGTCTGAGTTTTCTTTGTCGTCAAAAGGAACTGCGATAAAATCCTCGCCATTCAAATCATTGCTAATGATTCCGGAACAAAGACAGTATGCATTCATCCCAATCATAAGATTCAAATTAGTTGCACGGTCTGTTGTCTTGATGATTTTGTCATATTCGCGCTCTGCAAATATTTCTTCTGTCAGATACAAAGAACTCATAGCATTTTGGTCAAACATTAAAACAGGATACGGTTTAAGATCAGCAAAATTGATAGATTCTTTTTTTGCCAGAGGATGCTTTTTCCAAAGATATACATAACACTTACATGATACAAGGGGGGTAAAAACAAGATCATTAGATTTTAAGAGTTTTGTAATATACGAACGATTGAAGTTTGAAAGATTCAGGATACCAATCTCACTTCGCAAATTTGAAACATCATCAATTACTGTAAGTGTTCTTGTTTCATTAATTGCAAATTCATACTGCGCAGTAACATTTTCGTATTTTTTCATCAGATTAACAAATGACTTTACACAAAAAGAATAGTGCTGGCAGCTGACAGCAAATTTCTTTCTACGTTTTTTTGAAGGATCAAAATCATCCAAAAGACTTTCATACTGGGCATAAATCTGACGGGCGTGCTGAACAAAATCTTTTCCTTCATTGGTTAAACTGATTCCTTTGCTG
Source organism: Treponema sp. (assembly GCA_045641045.1). GTDB lineage: Bacteria > Spirochaetota > Spirochaetia > Treponematales > Treponemataceae > Treponema_D. The sequence continues at coordinate 49,582 of JAZUGE010000002.1, forward strand.
GAACGATTAAATAGTTTTATATTGAATTCACTTTCAACTTCTTTGATCGCTGCTGTAAGAGAAGGTTGTGAAACATAAAGGGTTTCTGAAGCTTTGTTTAATGAACCTATTTCAGAAACTCCAATGACATATTTTAACTGCTGAAGGGTCATAAAGGAATTATAAAAAAAGTGGTAAACCATGTCTATAAGCCGACCAAAACGGTAGGTATAATTTTTATTTATGACGTACTATTAAAACTTTGTATTATTCAAATTTTCTATAACGAACTAAATTATTATAAGAACTTCTGATAAAGAGGAAAAAATATGACAGTAAGTATTAATGGAAACGGGGCACATGGAGATACCCCCTGTCCCTGTTGGGACAAAAAAATATCTATAGAAACATTTTGTGCCCACGGCTGGACAAAACTGGACAGTAAAACAGGTGCATTAAGCACACCTATAATTTTGTCCTCAACCTTTGCACACCCGGATTTAAGTCATTCGTCAGGTTTTGATTACAGCCGCGGCCTTAACCCGACACGTCTTGAACTTGAACAGACAGTTGCCGCCCTTGAACACACAGAATATAGTTTAGCTTTTTCTTCAGGCATGGCCGCAATTTCAACCTGGGTAAAGCAGTTTGTTCCAGGTGACCATGTTCTTGTCAGCGAAGACCTTTACGGCGGAACATGGCGCATGTTCAATCACTACAGCCGATACGGCATCAGCTTTGAGTATATAGACACAAGCGATAAGGAAAAAATACAGACAGCAGTCAAACCTGAAACAAAAGCATTGTTTATAGAAACACCATCAAACCCCATGATGAAAATTACAGATATAAAGTTCTGTGCAGATTTAATCCATAAAAACGACGGAACTTTATGTGTCGATAATACATTCCTTTCACCATATCTGCAGCAACCGAAATTACATGGAGCTGATTTTATTATTCATTCAGGTACAAAATATCTTGGAGGCCACAATGATGTGCTTGCAGGATTTCTCTGTTACTCAGGAAAAGACAATGATAATTTTTTCAGAGTGCAGGCAATGAGCGAAGGTGCCTCTCTTTCGCCTTTTGACAGCTGGCTTGTGCTTCGTGGAATCAAGACATTACCATTACGCATGGACAGATCTTGTGATAATGCAGAAAAAATTGCAGACTTTTTAAACACTGTTCCTACTGTAGAAAAGGTTTTCTTTGCAGGCTTTGCTTCAGAGGATGCACTTGAGGTTCAAAAAAATCAGTCAAAACGTTTTGGTGCAATGATTAGTTTTTATGTGAATGATGAAAAAAAAGTTCCGGAGATTCTTTCCAGATTCAAAGTAATAAGTTTTGCAGAAAGTCTTGGTGGCGTTCAAAGTCTTATTACCTACCCTGTTACTCAGACACATAATACAATTCCAAAAGAGCTTCGCGAAAAAGCAGGTGTTAATGATAAACTATTAAGACTGAGTGTTGGTATTGAAAATGCTGATGAACTTATTTTAGATCTTGAACAGGCACTAAAATAAAAAAAAATTAGTATGGAGGATAAAATGAACTACGATTTTTCTTTTGTTGACAGAAAAAATACAGACTGTTTGAAATTTGATTTTACAAAAGAAAGGGGACACAAAGATGACTGCCTTTCTTACTGGGTTGCAGACATGGATTTTAAAACTGCACCTGAAATTCTTAAAGCAATACATGAACGTGTAGAACATGGTATTTTTGGCTACACAAGTATTAAAAGCCATTACTTTGATGCAGTATCTGCATGGATAAAAAAACATCATCAGTATGATGTAAAAAGGGACTGGCTCATTGAAACCCCAGGCGTAGTATTTGCCTTATCTACTGCAATCAAAGCTTTTACAAAAAAAGGAGATGCAGTTCTTATTCAAACCCCGGTTTATTACCCTTTCAAAAATGTAATTATAAACAATGAACGAAAGGTAGTGTCATCTCCTCTTGTCTGGCAAAAAGATGAAAACGGATTTGGAAATTATTCTGTTAATTATGAAGATTTTGAAAACCAAATTGTTAAAAATAATGTAAAGCTCTTTCTTTTGTGTAATCCTCATAACCCTGGTGGAAAAAACTGGAAAAAAGATGAGCTTTTGAAAATTGCAGAAATATGTCTTACTCACAATGTAAAAGTTGTAAGTGACGAAATTCACGCAGATTTTGTGTGGAAACCAAATACCCATACCGTGTTTGCTTCTCTTTCTAAAGAAATAGAAAAAATAACTGTAACCTGCACAAGCCCAAGCAAAAGTTTTAATCTGGCAGGGCTTCAGGTTTCAAATATATTTATTGCAGATGAAGCTCTTCGTAATGCTTTCAATCAAGAACGAGCTAAAACAGGATACGACGAACCAGGCACTTTGGGACTTACCGCCTGTGAGGCCGCTTATACCAACGGAGAGCAATGGTTTTCGCAGGCCTATGATCTTATCAGCAGCAATCTTGATTTTGCAGTAAATTACATAAATACAAAATCAAAGGGGCTTTTAAAATGCCGCAAGCCAGATGCAACTTATCTTCTGTGGATTGACTGCTCTGCTCTTCCTTATGATGATAAAGAGTTAAACCGTCGTATTACTGAAGACGGTAATTTATGGCTTGATCCAGGTAACATCTTTGGAAAAGAAGGTGAAAAGTTTCAGAGGGTAAACGCTGCTACAAGCCGTGACTATCTGGAAAAAGGTCTTGAAAGACTGATGAAAGTCCTGTAGTGCTATAAATAAAAACTATTACGTAACATTAAAAATAAGTATTTCAAACAAACGTTTGAATTCTGTAGTATCTGAAATACCTAGTACAGCAATAGGGAAAAAACACACAAGGAGGCCCATTATGGCATGTGGAGATACAACAGAAACAACAATTAAAGCAGCAAGTTGCTGTATAACAGCTTCTGCAGATGAAAGATATACAGATGAACTTGCAGAAAAGTACGCAGTAGAAACAGGAGCCGCAGCCCGTCCAAAAGAAACAATAAGCGAAATTGATGAAAGAGGAGCTTTTATCCGCCAGCCAAACGCTTTTATTCAGCCATTTGGGAGTAACGAAGGAGACCTTAAAGCAGACAAGGACCGCTACATTGTTTACTGGGCTACAGGATGCAACTGGTCAAACAGACCTCTTATTGCCCGTGAAATCTTAGGACTACAGAATGTAATTAAAGATTACAGAGTTGACCATACAGGCGTAAGTAACAAATACGGCTGGGGATTCAGAAATGAAAAAGATCACAAGGATCCTAGTACAGGCGTTTACTTTCTCAGTCAGCTTTATCACAATGCAAATCCAGATTTCAAAGGAAGGGCAACAACACCAACTTTAGCCGATTACAAGGAAAAGAAAACAGTAAACAATGACTATCATCGCCTGACAAACTACATTGAAGTTCAGTTCAGACCATTTCAGGCTCCCGATGCTCCGGATCTTTACCCAAAGGCCTATCGTAGGGAGATTGACCAGTTCAACGACTGGCTTTTCCCTCATATCAACAATGCCCATTACAGAATGGCATTCTGTCAAAGTCCTGAAGCCCACCACGAAGCTTTTGATGACTTTTACGAAAGTCTGGACAAGCTTGAAGTTCGCCTTTCAAATAACCGTTTCCTTTTTGGAGACTTTATTACAGACAGTGATATCCGTGCCTATGTAACACTGATTCGCTGGGATGTAAGTTACTACAAAAATGTAGGACCAACAAAGCATCGTATTCAGGATTATCCAAATATCTGGGGATATGTAAAAGAACTGAACGCGATTCCAGCATTCCACAAATATTCAGATCCTGCAGTACTTGCAGCAAGTCATGCTTCTAAAAAACAGAGTCTTTTTGCAGATTACAACTCACGTATCCTTTCAAAGGAAAACTGGGCTGAAGTTTACAAGGACGATGGAAGCCGTGCAAAACTCAGTAATCATCCTGATGAAATATACCTGCGCCATCCAGAAGGTGAAACTTATGAAGAATATGCTTCACAAATCAGCAAAACAATATGGAACAGTCCTTCATGGGAAGACAGAAATCCAAAGAACGGTGTTCTTGATGTAGATGCAAGCATTAACCCTCTGAAAGGAAAAATTGACAAATAGCAATAACAAACAGCTTTGAATAAAGCTTAAAAAGGAGATATCAAAATGAAAATTAATATCAAATTAATTACAGAAACAGTTTTACTAGCAGCATCCCTAGGCCTTTTAGTTACAGGCTGCTCAAAAAAAAATGCAAATACTGAAACAAAAGCTGAAGTAAAAACAATTGTAAAGGCTGTAACAAACGCTGGCCTTGCTCCATACACATTTGTTGACGAAAACGATAAGCTCACTGGTATTGATATTGAAATTACAAGGGAAATTTTCAAACGTCTTCCACAGTATGAACTGCAGATATCTCAAGGGGATGCTCTTCAGGGGGTAATCAGCGGACAGTATGACTTTGCAGTTAACAACTACGGTTATACCCAGCAGCGTGGTGAAACTTATTATTATTCTTATCCATACAAGACAAGCTATTATGTTTACATCCAGAGACCTGATGATGAACCAATTAAAAACCTTCAGGACTTTGCAGACCGAAAATTAAAGATTGAGTTTTCAGCTGGTACAAATATGGCTAATGCTATTGAAGACTGGAACGAAGCTCATAAAGCAACACCTATCAACCTTGTGTATTCAAGCACAAACTTTCAGCTTAAGTTTGAAAACATTGTAAACAAAAAGTTTGACGTAGCAATTGATGATGGTCCGATTTTAAATACACTGCTTCCAAAGTTTGGACTTGAAGGAAAGCTTGTAGGTAACGAAATTGATAGTGAAACACAGGATATTCTTTTCAAGTTCAACAATACATATCTGCTCTTTACAAAAGACGCACGGGGCAAAGAAATCCGCGACAACGTAAACAAAGTTTTGAAAGAACTTAAAGAAGACGGAACTCTTGCAAAGTATGCAATCAAATACTTTGGAAACGATACAAGTCCTAAAGCAGAACACTTTGTAACACCTTTAAACTAAAAATGTCAGAAGCTGGAGGAAGGTATATGGAAATCTATCGTGTCACAGACAAAAGCCCTGAATGGCAAAAAAAAGCCTATGATTATGTCCGCATGGATGCATTTGTTCTTGGACAGAATATTCCATTAGAAATGGAGTTCAGCCATGATGATCCTGATGAAGAATATCTGGCAATCATCATAGTTGATGACCATAAGCCTGTTGCAGGCTGCCGACTTCAGTTTCCACAAAGAGACGGAAAAGTTTACGGAAAAATCGGAAGAGTGTGCGTAAGCCGGGAAAAACAAAAATCAGGTTACGGAAAAACACTTCTTCAACAGGCTGAAAAGTGGATTTGTGAAAAAGGAATACATCACATAGTAATAAACAGTCAGGACAGGGCAAAATCCTTTTATCTGAAAAATGGTTACAGAGAAAACCCTAGCATTGATCCAGGCTATTACGAAAAGCATGAAGGTGAGTTTGTTCCACCAACAGCAGAACAGAAAAAATTACAGAAGGAACGGATTGGATTTACCTGCGTTCTTGTAGAAAAGGAAATATAAGATGGGTAAGATTTTTGATTTCAAACTTGTGTTTACGCAGATTCCAAAACTGCTGACAAAGCTACCGATTACGCTTGAGCTTAGTATCCTGGCAATGATTTTGGGGTTGCTCATTGGACTTTTGATGGCAGTAATAAAAGTAAAGCAGATAAGAGGTCTCACAACTGTTGTAAATTTCTTTATCTCACTTTTACGAGGAACCCCTGTAATCGTTCAGCTTTATATTGTATTCTTTGGACTCCCGATGTTTTTTAAATGGATAAACCAGAAGTTTGGAACACAGCTTAAAGTTGCAGACATAAACGGAATAGTTTATGCAGTTTTTGCTCTTGGACTTAACCAGAGTGCATTTTGTGCTGAAATTATCCGTTCGGCATTGCAGTCTGTAAATAAAGGCCAGATCGAAGCTGCTCACGCACTGGGAATGACTTACATGCAAACCCTTACAAGAATCATTATCCCGGAAGCATTTGTTCACGCATTGCCAAATCTAGGAAACTCGTTGATTTCCCTTATCAAAAGTACATCCCTTGCTTTTACCTGTGCGGTAGTAGAAATCACAGCCCAGGGACAGATCCTTGGAGGAAGGACATACCGCTACTTTGAAGTGTATGTGTCTCTTGCAATCATTTACTGGGCAGTAACTTTTGTAATTGAACAGATTATTAAAGTTCTTGAAAAGAAAACGGCACTGCCAGTAACTTCAAAACTTGTAACAGAAGACGAGCTTACAGCAGTTAATAAAAAAAGATAAGGAAGCAGATAATGATAAAAGTCGAGAACCTGAAAAAAACTTACGGAAACAATCTTGTTCTGGACGGCATCTCCCTGGAAATCGAAAAAGGGGATGTCATTGGGATAATAGGACCTTCCGGAACCGGAAAATCAACCTTGCTTCGCTGTTTGAACCAGCTTGAAACCCCGGAGGAAGGAACTGTTTCTTTTGATGAAAGAGTTATAAACCTGGCAAAAAAAAATAAAAAAAACTCCCCGGAGCTTTGCCGTAGAACAGGAATGGTTTTTCAAAAGTTTAATCTTTTTGAAAAAAAGACAGCCCTTGAAAATGTAATGGAAGGGCTTATTGTTGTAAAAAAAATTAAAAAGGAAAAAGCAAGAACAATTGCCATAAGCGAACTAAAAAAGGTCGGAATGCTGCCATGGGCAAATCATTATCCTTCACAGTTAAGTGGCGGTCAGCAGCAGCGTGTTGCCATTGCCCGCGCAATTGCCATGAAGCCTGAGCTGCTTCTTCTTGATGAACCAACATCAGCCTTAGATCCAGAATTAATTGGCGAGGTACTTGAAGTAATCAAAAATCTGGCAGCAGAAGGTTTTACAATGATGCTTGTCAGCCATGAAATGAACTTTATTAAAAAAGTTTCCTCAAAAGTCATTTTTCTGGATAAAGGAAAAATTGTTGAAAACGGAACTCCTAAAGAAGTTTTTGATTACCCAAAGAATGAGCGCACCCGGGAGTTTTTTGTAAAAATGAATATGCTTACATCACCTGATTATGTGATTTAAGCTGTAAAATTAAATATTATATTTGCTATGGACATTATCGAAATATTTAAGGACTTTCATAAACATCCTGAGCTTTCTTATCAGGAGTTCAGGACTACAAAAAAAATATCAGAGATTCTTACTGAAAACGGAGTAGAGATTTTGCCCCTTAAGCTTGAAACAGGACTTGTTGCAATTATCCGGGGTGGCAAAGACAGTGACAGCTCATCAAAAAAGACCTTTGCCTTCCGCTGCGACATAGATGCGCTTCCGGTTAAAGAAGAAACTTTACTTGATTACAAATCTGTTGAAGACGGAAAAATGCATGCCTGCGGACATGACATTCATATTTCAACAGGTATAAAAGTTGCAGTCCTTTTAAATGAAATAAAAAACAATTTAGATTCTGATTACCTTGTAATATTTCAGAGTGGAGAAGAATCTTCAAACGGTGCACTTAAAATAATTGAAACAGGAATATTAAAAAACGTTGAAGCAGTCGTTGCCCTTCATGTAAATCCGGAACTTGAAGCAGGAGTTTTAGGAATAAAAGAAAATGCAGTTACCTCAAGTGTTGATAAGTTTAAAATGACAGTTACAGGTATTGGTGCCCACGGGGCTAAACCTGAAAACTCAATAGATCCAATTTTAGCTGCAAGTCATTTTATCACCTCTGTTCAGTCTATTGTTTCAAGAAACGTCTCCCCCCTTTCAAATGCAGTTGTAAGCATGACACATTTTGAAAGCGGACATACATGGAACATTATTCCCGAAAAAGCTTTTCTTGAAGGAACAATACGCACAAGTGATAGTGCAACAAGAAATCTCATTGAAAAAAGATTTACAGATTTTGTTCATGGAAATGATGTTTTATTCGGCACTAAAACTCAACTGGACTTTATAAAATCAAATCCGGCAACAAATAATGACAGTGCCTTGTGTAAAATAGCCCGTCGTACCGCTGAAGACTTAAAGTTAAAATCAGTAGATACACCATTTTCAATGGTGGGCGAAGACTTTGCATATTTTCAGGAAATTACAAAAGGAGTCCTCATTTGGGTAGGATGCGGAGTCGGACCAAATCTTCACAGTCCAAAGTTTATGGCTGACTATAATATTCTCAATTATATTCCAGAATATTTTGTAAAGCTTCTGCTTTCGCTGTGAAAATATAAAAAAGATTTATGCATGATTATGATTAAAAGTGATGTAATTTTCACCAATTCATTGAAATACACAAAATAAGTTGTTATACTTTTTATATTATGCTTTATTATTTGGGTGGTTTAGTAAAACCATATTTTGGTCCTGCCAGACTTTTACAGTCTTATACAGTACTTATTGTACTAGCATTATATACAGGTTTTTTAATTGTTCGTTACTGTATGCCGTCTTTTTATAAGTTTTTACCCCATGACCGTGGCCGAGAGTTTACAGTTTCGGCCGAAGCTGCAAAGGGTAAACCTACAGGTTCCGGCTGTTTTTTTATTACAGTATTTACACTTTTAAGTTTTATTTTTGTTCCCTTTGACTGGATAAAGGCAAGTGCGATTGTATTAACATGGATAATGATGCTTACCGGATATCTTGATGACCACAGCATATCAAGCTGGGGCGAGTACCGCAAAGCTCTTTTAGACCTTGTCATCAGTATCGTAGCCTCAGTTTTACTGGCAGTATATTTACAAGAGGTAAGCCAGGACGGTAAAATTTATTTCTGGCTGCCATTTTTGACAAACAAAATCGTAGTTGCTCCATGGTTCTTTGTAGTTATATCTGTAATAATGATATGGACTTCGGTAAACACAACAAACTGTACTGACGGAGTTGACGGCTTAAGCAGTACTTTGGTACTCATAGCACTTATAACTTTAGGTATTCTTTTTTACTTTATCTTAGGTCACAAAGACATAGCAGCATATCTTTTAGTACCTAGTCTTTCATACGGAGCTTCCTGGGCTGTAATGACCTTTACTTTAGCAGGTGTACTAATGGGATATCTGTGGCACAATGCGTTTCCAAGCCACGTACTCATGGGAGATGCCGGCTCTAGAGCATTAGGCTTTTACATCGGTTTATGCGTTATGATAAGCGGAAATCCTTTTTTAATACTTGCTACTTCATCAATCATATTTGTTAATGGCGGCATGGGACTTATAAAGGTATTCTTAAAACGCTTTTTTAAGATAAGTATTTTTACAACAATCAGGTTTCCGTTACATGATCACATGAGACAAAATCATGGATGGAGTCCTACCCAGGTATTGATTAAGTTTATGATGCTGCAGCTTTTGATAACAGTTGCATTAGTTGGTATCATCTTTAAAATCCGATAGAATTATTTAATATTTTTTTGCTGTGTCCAAAGGATAGCCTCTTTAGTCACAGCATTTTTTTTGCCTTTTACAAAAAATTTTCCGGCGACAAAATAAAGTTTTTCCGGCGACAAAATTTTATTTTTCCGCCGACAAAATTAATTTAACTGCCCTGATAGCAAAACTGAATAAGACTAATTACAAAACCTTATCTCTCTGATTTTTATACCTATAAAACTGAATGTTATAAATTAACGGCAAATATTTACCTTATAATAAAACAATGGAGGACAAATTGATGTCAAAGAATTTTATTAAAGGTATTTTACTAGCATCTCTTGCTTTTACACTGACTCTTTTACCAGGCTGTTCATCAGCTCCAAAAGGCCCTCAGGTATTAACAACAGTAAAAGCAGATGGCGTTGATATGCTAAAGTACGGACACCTTGATTTAGATACACCTACAAATGATTTACTTGCAGTATTCGAGCACGGAGACATTGTAAAGGTTGATCTTGGTAAGTACGGCTCATTTACAGTTCCGGTATGTCCAAACTATGATGACGTAGCCCCTGGCGAAAAACTTATCAGGGCAAAGCCAGGTAAAGCAGAAACAATACTTGCCATTAACTATGGCAAAATCAGTACAGACCTCAACATAATTGAAGCATCAAAAGAAGGAGAAAAATATCCTTTTACTGTAAAAAGTGACGTTGAGTTTCCTATAAATGTACGTATTACCCTTGTAAATAAAGGCGGTTATGCAGCAAACCTTAAAATGGGTAAACTTAACAGGACAACAGACCGCTCTCATTATCCATCCCTCAATGATGCTCAGTTCGCAAACTTCAGGGAGATAACAACAACAGGTATTGCTCCAAAAACTCTTTACAGAAGCTCAAGCCCTATAAATCCTGAAATAGGACGTAATTTGTTTGCCGATAAAGAATGTGAAAAAGCTGGCATAAAAACCTTTGTAAATCTTGCTGACTCAACTGAAATAGCAAAGGACTATCCTGATTTTGCCTCAAGTTATTACTCAAAGCAGAACATTGTATTTTTGAATTTACCTGTAGCATTATCAAGCGATACTTTTGCAAAAGGACTTGCCGAAGGTATGCGTTTTATAATCAAAAACGAAGGCCCTTATCTTGTACACTGTACAGAAGGTAAAGACAGAGCAGGCTTTACGGCAGCTGTCCTTGAGTGTCTTATGGGAGCAAGCTTTGAAGAGGTACAATCTGATTATTACACAACATATGTAAATTACTATGACGTTGCAGACGGAAGTCAAAAGCCTTTAGGAAAAGATGTTGAAACAATGATTAAATCAATTATCCAGCGCAACTTAAACCTTGTTTTTGAAGCTAAAGATTTGTCTAAAGCAAACCTTGCAAAAGAAAGTGAAAATTACTTAAAAAAATGCGGTTTAACTCAGGACGAAGTTAACGCATTAAAAGCACGCCTTGCAAAATAAAGCGTAAAATCCGCATAAAAAAAGCCCTCAGGTTAAGCATAAACTTTTTAAAAGTAGCTAAAACCTGGGGGCTTTTGGTTTATTTACTGACTGTCAATTATTTTTGTAAGAATAATGCTGCCAGTGTCTCAGCATCTGCTACAATGTTTTTAACATAGCAGTATTCGTTTGGCTGATGACAAACTTCGTCCAATGTAGACCAGATTGCTGCATTATAGCCTTCACAGCGGAACTCTGCACCAACTGTACCACCACCGATACCAATTGTCTTTGCTTCAAGACCATGAGCCTGTTTAATAGCCTGAGCAAGCTTTTGAACGACAGGTGCATCAACAGGTGTTGCAGGGCTTTCTGCAGCCTGCATTTCAGTTACTTCAATCTGAACACCATATTTTGCTTCAATTTCAGCAACACGCTTTTTAACTTCAGCTCTTACCATATCAAGGGTATATCTTGGTAAAATACGGCAGTCCATATAGAACACATCATCACCTGGGATAATGTTTATAGTCTGCACGTTGTTATCTTTTTTTGTTGGCTGAAAAGTTGAATAGTTTGGTGAGAACATATCATCCTTTTCATTAAAAAAGTTTTCAAGGTCATTTAAGCGCAAAGCAAGCTCACAACCTGCAAGTGTTGCGTTTTTACCAAGATTTGGTACAGAACCGTGACACTGTAAGCCTTTTGTATGAAGCTTAAGCCATAAAATATTTTTTTCGGCAACTTCAATTGTCTCACCCTTTGGATCGCCTCCATCAGGGATAAGGATAAGATCTTCCTTACGGAATAATTCTTTATGCTCACGGATAAGATACTTAATGCCGTACTCTGAACCAAACTCTTCGTCAGCCATAAACAAAAGCTTTACAGTATGTTCAGGAACAATATGAGTCTTTATAAATGCAAGAGCTGCAAAAACACCGCTTACTAACCCCTGCTGATTGTCTTCAACGCCACGACCGTAAATTTTACCGTCTTTAACTACAGCCTTCCATGGATCTGTTTCCCACATTGACATTTCCCCTGTAGGAACAACATCCATATGTGCCATAACCCAGATTGCATAATCATCAGATTTACCTGGTATTGTTGCAATAAGGTTAGGACGTACTCCAGATGGAACACGGCTGTCAGGGGCATCATACTGCTCAAAGTTTGTGAAACCCAGCTTTGCAAGATATGCTTTTAGAGCTTCACACTTTTTGCTTTCACCTTCTCCACCACTTTCTGGTGCAATTGCTGGGATTGAAGTTAAAAGGGCTTCAAGTTCAATCATTTTTTCTTCGTCTGCTTTTATTACAGAACGTATTGTTTCAAAGTCCGACATATAGTTACCTCGTTATTTTTTTGCAAGATATTTTGTGTAAGCTTTGTATGTTGAGTCTAAAAGTGTATCAACATCGCTGTGAAGTGCTTCCCAGCCTAAAAGCTCTTTTGCGTGAGTTGCCGATGCTACTAAAGTTGCAGGATCCCCAGCTCTGCGCTCAACATAGTCTGCAGGAATTTCCTTACCTGTAATGCGACGGGCAGCTTCAACCATTTCTTTAACACTAACCCCAGTTTCGCTTCCTAGATTTACTGTAAGGTTGTCCTTTTTATCATTGATATAATCAAGAGCCATAACATGTGCACGAGCAAGGTCTGTAACGTGTACATAGTCGCGGATACATGTACCGTCTCTTGTATCATAATCGTTTCCAAAGATTTTTACCCGCTCTCTCATGCCGCAGGCACATTCCATGATGATTGGTAAAAGATTTGCAGGATTTTGCTCAAGACCATACAAAACACCATCAATATCGTAACCTGCTGCATTAAAGTAGCGTAATGCTGCAAAATGCAGGCCCTTAAGTTTTGAGTACCAGGCCATAATCTGTTCAATATTGAGCTTTGTAAAGCCATAGTAATTTTCAGGATTTTTTGGATGATCTTCATCAATTGGCAGATACTTAGGCTCACCAAATACTGCTGCACTTGATGAAAATACCATGTTAAGACAGTTATGATTAACTGCACTGTTCATAATATTAATGGTACCTGTAAGGTTATTAACTGAATACTTTTCAGGCTTAATCATTGATTCGCCGGCAGCCTTAAATGCTGCTAAATGGATAAATGCATCAAAGCCTCTTGCAAAAGCTGCATCAAGATCTTCAGTTCTTAAAATATCACCTTTAATAAAATCATTTTCTTCAAAAAGGTTCTGTAAAAGACCGCTTGAAAGATTATCAAAAACAGTTACTTTATGACCTTTAGCCATAAGCTCTTTTACAACATGGCTACCAATGTAGCCTGCACCACCAATAACTAATACTTTCATTTATATTCACTCCTTTTCACTTATATTAAAAACATCCACCGTACATTTTATCACATAAAAAGACTTTTAGTTTTATATATAACTTATAATTCTTCAAGCTTAAGGGCAGCTTCTTCCCACTGCATATTAAGTTCATCAAGCTTGCCTGCCAGCTCTTCAATTTTTTTCTGCACAGCCTTTGCTTTTTCACCATTTGAGTAAACTTCAGGATTAGCCATTTTGGCTTCCTCATCAGCTTTAGCCTTTTCAGTTTCTTCGATTAAGGCTTCAATTTTAGCCACTTCCCTTTCGATTTTACGACGCTCACTGCTGGCTTTTTTCTGTTCTTCCCAGTTAAGCTTTGTTTCACTTTTTACTTCAGCTGCAGTATTGATATTTTTTACAGGAGCAGCATTTTGCCTGCCTGCAATCTCAAGAGAGTCTCCAACTAAGCCATTTGCTTCGTCTTCGAGCCTCTGCATATAATACTGATAGTCACCAGGGAAGGTACGGAACTTACCAGGGGTCAGCTCCAGTACTCTGTTTGCCAGTCCCTCAATAAATCCACGGTCGTGGCTTACAAATATTACAGTACCACCAAAGTCTTTTAAGGCTTTAAGAAGAACATCCTTTGAGTGCATATCAAGGTGGTTAGTAGGTTCGTCAAGTATTAAAAGATTTACAGGATGGAGTAAAAGCTTTAACAAAGCAACACGGCTTTTTTCACCACCGCTTAATACATCAATCTTTTTGTATACATCATCCCCTCTGAAAAGGAAAGAGCCAAGCATATCACGAATTTTTGGTATAAGCTCTAAAGGACAATCCTTTTCAACTAAATCAATAATTGACTCACTGCCTTTAAGGCTTTCAGCATTATCTTGACTAAAGTATCCGATTGATACCCCTGAACCTAGCTTTACATTACCTGTGTAATTACTGTCTACACCGGCGATTATACGCAGTAAAGTTGATTTACCAGCACCGTTGTGACCTGCAACTACAAGTCTATCCCCGTTTTCTAATACAACAGAAAGCTTATCAAGGACATTACGCTCTCCGTCATAGGTTTTAGTTATATCTTCAAGGGTAACAACAAGACGCCCTGAATGAGGAGCTTGTGGGAAAGTAAAATGAATCTTTTTTAAGCTTTCAGGGATTTCAATTTTATTTTCCAAAAGCTTATCAAGCATCTTTTGTCTTTCTTGAGCCTGGGCTGCCTTTGTTGCCTTTACACCAAAACGGCGGATAAAGTCTTCAAGCTTTGCAATTTCAGCTTGCTGCTCATCATATTTTTTTATCAGTGACTCAAGCTCAACTTCTCGTACCTTTTCATAGTGAGTAAAGTTGCCTGGATATCGTTTTAACTCTCCATTGAAAAGCTCATACACTTCGTTAATTGTATGATCCAAAAAGTATCGGTCATGACTTACAAGTAAAAAGCCGCCTTTATAGTTATTCAAAAACTTTTCAAGCCATTCTCTCGCTTCAATATCAAGATAGTTAGTAGGTTCGTCAAGCAAAAGAATATCAGGATTAACCATGAGGGCTTTACCCAGTGCAATACGCATCTGCCAACCGCCACTAAACTCTTCTGTTTTTCGGTCTAAGTCTTCGCGTGTAAAGCCTAAGCCTATTAAAATCTGTTCTGCACTAACTGAACGACGGTTCCAGCCTGAGTTTTCAAGCTCATCTAAAATCTTTTGATGGCGCTCAAGAAGGACCTGAGTATTTGAAGGATTACCCTTTAATTCATCACCTATACGTTCAAGCTCATCTTTTAGTTCATACCCAAAAGCAAAGGCTTTGTCAGCTTCTTCACGTAAAGTACAACCTTTGTGAGTAAGTCCGCTCTGTGGCAGGTATGCAATACGGCTGTCCTTTTGAGCTATACGCTTGCCACTGTCAGGCTGCACAAGCCCTGCCATTACCTTAATTAAAGTTGATTTACCGGCACCATTGGCACCAGTTAATGCAGACTTAGTGCCTGCCTGTAAGTTTACCGAAACATCTTTTAGTATATCCCTGTCTCCAAATGCAAGAGATACCTGTGAAAATTGTACAAATGCCATTAATTAGTTACCTGTATCAAGACTGAAGAATATTACAAGAGGACTTGAGCTGCGTGCATTTACAATATTATTCTTTATAACAGCATTTGCAGCATCTTCAAGTCGTAAACCGTTTTCAGTCATTTTATATAAAAAGTTAACGTCTCCGCTTGTATTATTAAAGTTAAATGTCAAAATACCATCGTATGACGATTTTAAGTTGTCAGCGATAAAATACTTTATCGAAACTGTACCATTACTCTTAGCTCCCTTTGCAATAATTGAAGGTACCAAAAGATTAAAGCCGTTCCATACAAAAGTATTGTCTTCATTAAAGGCAAGCTTACCATAATTTGAACTTTCAAAAAGAACACCAAAGGCCCTTAAACTTTCAAGCTCTTTTTCACGTCTGTCATACTCACCCTGTAAAAGCTCTTCAACACTTTCAGCCACTGATATAAATGGCACAGACTTTGGTTTTCCGTCTTTATCTGTATACTGAACAACAATTGAAACATCTGACTTAACAACAAGCTCAACTGGTATGTCATTAAACTTGTACTCATTGTCACTTTTTTTTGTAATACCACTGTATGCCCATGTCTTTAATATGCCTGGCACGTTAACAGCAACTTCACCGCTTTCTGTACCAAAATCAAAGCCATACTCACTTTTCATACGGTCAGGATCAATTTTATTACTACGTATCATTGAAGAGTAAAAATCCGGATACCACATTTTTGAAAGTATATCCTCAAGGAGTGTATCAGTTTCTTCAATGACAATGTTACTTTCTTGATTTACAGGTTTACCGTAAATATCACCTGCAAAAAGCTGGAGGTTATGGCTGAAACACCACCCTTCAGTGCCGGACGAAGTTATTACTCTGAGCCAGTCGCCGCTCATGTTGCCGTTACCGTTTGTTACAGCCTGTCCATTACCCTTGTATAAAACACGGATAATTTCTTTTTCACGCAGGCGGTAAACCTGTTTAGATGTATTTACAGCCTCAGCCCTTATAGGAAGCCCGTCAAGCTTTACCGATGCATAAGTATGGGAGTATTCTTCATATTTTTTTGCTGCAGCAATTGCTTTTTTGCGGCTCTCAGGCTCTGTAAGCTGCCATACAGGAATTTCAAACTTTTGCTTTGAGTCAATCTCAGAAATTACATATACATGGGAAATATTTGATTTTATATATACACGGACAACAGAACCGTCCTGAAGGTTATGTTCTGGATCAGACCATAAAACAATACTGTACCCTAATGTTGAATTACAGGCATTTAACAAAAAAGCAGAAGCAAGTACAGTCAATAACAAAAAAAGTTTTTTTAGTGACATAATAGTTCTGATTATACTTTATTGGCAGTTAAAAGTCGACACAGTACACAAAGAACATATATTGTCCACATCTAAATCTTTACGTTATAATTTTAACTATGAGCGAAAACAAATTAAAATCACGAAATGAAGTTCCTTCTTCAGACAAGTGGGATCTTTCAACAATTTATAACAGTGAAGCTGATTGGGAAAAAGCCTTTGCATCCCTCCCTGAGCTATCACACAAGGTTGCTTCTTATAAGGGTAAACTTGCTTCAAACAAAGAGACTTTTCTTGCTTTTTTAAAAGATGAAGAAGCATATAACCGTTGTCTTGAAGATGTATACCACTATGCTTCTCTTTTAAATGCAGGAGACCAGGGTGACAGTCACGCCCAGCAGATGATTAACAAGGCCCAAAGTGCATACACACAGTGCAGCGAAGAGCAGAGCTTTATTCTCCCAGAGATGATTGCAATTCCTGACAGTGACATTGCACAGTGGTTAAAGGACAAGGCTTTTGATGATTACCGAATCCACGTACAAAAGGCTTTGCACGCAAAGGAACATACTTTAAGCGAAAAGGAAGAACGCATTCTTGCCCTTTCAGGTGAAGCTGCAAGCTGTGCTCAGGATGCATTTTCACTTTTAAATGATGTAGACCTTGAGTTTGGAAATGTAAAAATGGACGGCGAAGAAAAAGCTTTGACACACGGTTCATGGAGCACTTTCCTTGAGTGTCAGGACCGCAATGTTCGTGAAGAAGCTTATAAAAAGTTTTACGGGGTATATGAAAAGCATGTTAACACACTTGCCTCTCTTTATGCCAGCTCGGTAAAAAAGGATATCTTTTATGCAAGGGCAAGAGGTTATAAGTCTAGCCTTGACTCAGCCCTTTATGAGCTTAATGTTCCTGAAAGTGTATACCGTAACCTTATTGAGACAGTACATAAAAATCTTCCTGCTCTACACAAGTACTATGCTTTACGCAAAAAGATTTTAGGTGTATCAGAGCTTAGACACTATGATGTATATGTACCTTTGGCCGAAGATGTAAAAACTAACATTTCATATGAAGAGTCTGTTGAAATTTGCCGTAAGGCGCTTTCTCCTTTAGGTAAAGACTATACAGATACTTTGTGCAACGGTCTTTTAAACGGATGGGCTGACAGATACGAAAACAAGGGTAAAACTTCAGGAGCATTCTCATCAGGCTGCTACACAGGATACCCATACATTCTTTTAAATTACGAAAGCACAAGCATCGGTAATGTATTTACAATGGCTCACGAGGGTGGACACTCTATGCACTCATACCATGCAGTACATAACAATCCTTTCCCTTGCTATGACTATACAATTTTTGAAGCTGAAGTTGCATCAACATTTAACGAAGAACTGGTTTTCCAGTATCTTATTAAACAGGCAGAACAAAATGGCGACAAAGCAATGAAGAGATACCTTTTGTCTGATCACATTGACGGTATTCTTGCAACTTTATACCGCCAGACAATGTTTGCAGAGTTTGAGTTAAAGGCTCACGAAGCCCAGGAAAATGGAGAGCCATTAACAGCTGACAGTATCCGTAAGCTTTACAGAGACCTTTTACAGATGTATTTTGGTCCTGACATGGTATTTGAAGAAAACTCAGACCTTGAGTGTTTGCGTATTCCTCACTTTTATAATATGTTCTACGTATATCAGTACGCTACTGGTATCTGTGCATCTCTTGCCCTTGCTAAGCGTGTCCTCAATGGCGGCGAAAATGAGCTTAATGACTATTACAATTTCTTAAAGAGCGGTGGTTCACGCTACCCAATCGACGCCCTTAAAGTCGGTGGCGTTGATATGTCAAGTACTGAACCTATACAGGCAGCTCTTGATACATTTAGTGACCTTGTTAAAGAGTTTGAAAAAACACTTTAGCCTTTAAAACACAAAAGACAGCTGAAAAGTTTTTCAGCTGTCTTTTTTTTATAAGTTGGCTTTTACAAGATAATGATATAAAAGCTCTACACTTGAAACCACATCCCTTACATCACACACTTCATAGGAGTGTACATAGCGCATTGGAATGTTTATTCCACCAGCCTTTATACCTCCGTTTAAGGTCTGCATAAAGCTTGCATCAGTAGCTCCTGCCGCATAGGCTTCAATCTGATAAGGGATATTCTGTTCCTTACAAATGCGCTTCATATCACTTACCATTTTACGGTCTGCAATAATGCCGTTTACACCTGCTGAAAGCTTATCCATTACTTTAATCGAAGTTCCTTTTCCAAGTACGTTGACTGTATTTCTGTCAGCTGCTGCAGGTATATCTGTTGCAAGGCTCATATCAAGGGCAATTGCATAATCAGGCTTAATATTTGTTGCTGCAACTACAGCACCTCTTGCACCAATTTCTTCCTGCACTGAAAACACAGCATAAAAATCAGGATACTCTTCATCTGTCCTGCTTAAAAGTTTAAGAACCTCAATGAGCATAAACACAAGAGCCCTGTCATCAAGGGCTTTTCCGCCAAGCCTGTTTTTACCAAGCTCAACAACAGGATAGCAAAGGGAAATACTGTTACCAGCTTCAATCCCCATTTCTTCAGCTTCTTCCTTTGACTCAGCACCAGTCTCTATAAAAAAATCATGTATACCAGAAGGCATCTCAGTACATCTGTCAGGACGGCCAGGATGTAAAGACTGTACAATACCTGGAACATAGCCTGTGTCAGTCTTGATGATTACCTTTTTTCCAAAAAACTGTTGAGGAGCTATTCCTCCGAGGGTCTCACACCAGATAAAGCCTTTTGAATCAATATGACGGATAATAAGTCCTATCTCATCCATATGTGCAGCAACAAGAACCTTTGCTTTTTTTAATCCTTTTTTATGAACAATGAGATTACCAAGTACATCTGTTGATACTTCAACTCCGTAATCCTTTACAAGGTCTTTTATAAGAAGTGCAACATCTTCTTCAAACCCTGAAGGTCCATGTACATCACATAATGGTACAATCAGTTTTCTGAAATCTGATTCTATTTCTTTTTTATCAATATTCATTCAGGTCTCCTTTTATGCCTTTTTTTTACCGATTTGAGGTACACTTGAAAGCAAAAGCTTTGTATAGTCATTTTTTGGATTAATAAATATCTCAGACTTAAGACCTTCTTCTACAAACTTTCCCTTATACATTACACAGATTCTGTCTGCAATATGCTTTACAACACCAAGATCATGGGAAATAAATATGTATGAAATACCAAGCTTGACCTGAAGGTCTTTTAAAAGATTAATAATCTTAGCCTGTACTGAAACATCTAAAGCACTTACAGGCTCATCACAGATAATAACCTGGGGCTTAAGTATTATTGCACGGGCAATACCTATACGCTGTCTTTGCCCGCCTGAAAACTCATGGGGATACCTGTCTGCGTAAGAGCGGTCAAGACCGACCATATCCATCGTTTCAAGGATTATTTCAGTCCTTTCACCCCTTGTTTTACATGTACCTGCAATATCCAGTGGTTCTCCGATAATATCTTTTACTGTCATTCTTGGATTTAAAGCACTGTAAGGGTCCTGAAAAATCATCTTTATTCCCTGCCTGGCACTTTTCAGTTCCTTTCCCTTTAGTTTCCGTAAATCTACACCATTAAGAATAATTTCACCTGCTGTAGGCTCCGTAATACGTAAAATTGAACGCATTGAAGTAGACTTACCGCAGCCAGACTCACCAACAATAGCAAGGGTTTCACCTTTATGAAGGGTAAAGCTGATGCCGTCCACAGATTTTATAACGTCTTTTTTTCCGAATATACCGTTACGCACTGAAAAATGCTTTTTAAGGTCTTTTACTTCAAGGATTACATCACTCACTTACTCACACCTCCAGCATTTTGTCATATGACCATCATGCTCAAAACAATCAGGGCGGCAGGTATTACATCTTTCATCCGCAAAGGAGCATCTTGGGGCAAATACACACCCCGAAGGAATTGCATCCAGCATAGGTACATTTCCAGGTATGCTCTCAAGCCTGTCTGTATCTTCTGACAATTTTGGTATCGCAGCCTGCAATCCCTTTGTATAAGGGTGCTCAGGTTTTTCAAAAATATCTGATGCATCACTATACTCAATAAGATGACCGGCATACATTACTGCAACCTTATCAGACATCTCTGAAATTACTCCCATATCATGACTGATGAATATTACAGCAGCACCGGTTTCCTTCTGGAGTTTACGGATAAGTTCAAGTATTTGAGCCTGTACAGTTACATCAAGAGCAGTTGTCGGCTCATCACATATAAGCAGCTTAGGTTTACATACAAGAGCCATTGCAATCATGATACGCTGTCTCATTCCTCCAGAAAGAAGGCATGGAATATCCCTGTAAACTTTTTCAGGATTATGAATACCAACACTTTTAATCATCTCCAGAGCCTTTTTGTAAGCTTCCTTTTTAGATATGTTTTCATGGGCAAGCAGCGCTTCTGAAATCAGTCTGCCACAGGTCATAAGAGGATTTAAGCTTGTCATAGGTTCCTGAAATATCATGGACATAAGCTTTCCGCGATATTCGCGAAGCTGCTTTTTACTAAGCTCAAGAAGATTAACACCTTCAAATATAATCTTTCCGCCGGTGATTTTTGCAGGATGAGAGATAAGACTCATAATACTCGAAGCCAGCATACTCTTACCGCAGCCAGACTCCCCAACTATACCTAATGTTTCACCACTTTTTACATCAAGAGAAACGTTATCAACTACCTTCAGATAGCCAGACTCTGTCTTTATTGAAACACACAGATTTTCAATTTTTAATACAACATCTTCCATGTTAGTTCCGCCTATCTGAGTTTTGGATCAAGGGCATCTCTAAGTCCATCACCAAGCATATTAAAAGCAATTACCGTAATAATGATGCACAACCCCGGAAACATGCTGTAATAAGTCTGTGTACGTATATATACCTGTGCCCCTGCAATCATAGCCCCCCAGCTTGCTGTTGGACTTGGGACACCAAGTCCAAGATAACTTAAACTTGCTTCCGAAAGTATTGCTTCTGGGATTCCTAAAGTTGCACTGACAATAAGCATTGGGATACAGTTCGGAAGAAGATGCTTTATGATGATACGCAGATTACTTCCGCCATCAACACGACAGGCTTCAACATATTCCTGTTTTTTATACTGCAGGGCAGTTCCCCGGATAAGGCGGGCTGTTCCTGCCCAGGAAAGAACACCAAGTGAAATGTAAAGATTTACAATACCAGATCCAAGTGCATACATAAGAGCCATTGCCATAAGGAGAAACGGAAAGCTTGAAAATGCCTGTATGAAAAAGGAAATTATATCATCTGTCTTTTTACCAAAATAGCCTGCACAGATACCAAGTATAAAACCAATAACACAGGAGATTCCCTGTGATACAAGACCAACACTTAATGAGATACGGCATCCATAAAGACAGCGGGCAAATATATCACGTCCAAACTCATCAGTACCAAACCAATGAGAAGCTGACGGACCTAAAAGCCGTTGTGCCAAAACCTGTTTATTAGGATCGTATCTGGCGATTAGCGGTGCAAATATTGCACAGACTGTAAAAAGAATAAGTATAAAAAGTGAAATCATAGCAGGTATATTTTTTGACAAAATCCTGCAGGCATCACGATAATATCCATGTCGTTTCATGATTCCTCCGTTGAAGCTAAGCGGACATTAGGATTAATTACCGCATATAAAACGTCGACCACAAAATATATGATTACACATACAGTAGCCACATAGATTACTCCCCCCTGAACAAGAGGGATATCACGTCTGTTAATTGCATCTATAAGTAATTTTCCAACGCCGGGAATGTTAAATACATTTTCAGTTATCATTGATCCTGTAAGTAGACTACCTATTTCAGTACCGCTTACAGTAATAATAGGAATCATTGCATTTCTGAAAATATGAACCATTATGATACGGATTTTATGCAGACCTTTTGCGTATGCAGTCTTTACAAAATCCTGCCCGATAACTTCAAGTACACTTGTTCTTGTAATACGGGAGATTGATGCTGCATATCTTGTCCCCAGGGCAAGACATGGGAGTATATATCCCAAAGGACTCGATATACCTGAAACAGGTAAAATCTTAAAACGCAGTCCTATATATATCTGAAGTAAAATAGCAACCCAGAAGGAAGGCATTGAAATACCAAAAACAGATAATGCCATTAAAGAACGGTCAATTACAGTGCCGCGGCACAAAGCTGCTGCCATACCAAGTGTAATACCTAAAACAAGTGCTATAAGATATGTCCACAGGGCAATGAACTTTGTGTAATGAAAAGCATTCTGAAGTAAATCAACTACAGGTCTTTTTTGAAAATAGCTGACACCTAGATCACCGCGCAATAGAGATGAAAGCCAGTTTATATACTGAGCTGTAACAGGGATATCGAGGCCCATCTCATGTTTTACTTGTGCAATCTTGTCTGCATCTGCAAACTCTCCGAGCATAACGGCTACAGGATCACCTGGGATAATGTTAAGAATAAAGAACGTCATGCAGGAAATAAAAAAAAGAATCCCTGCCGCTAAAAAAACTCTTTTTATAATATAACGTATCAAAAAGATACTCCTAAAAAACAACGACTTCTCCCTCTGATACAGGGGGAGAAGCTGTTATGAGATTATTTTTCTTCTATTATAATTATTATCTGGCAGTGTTATCTACATCAACATTCCAGAAATGATAAATAAGGTTACCAACTTTGAAGTTTTTTACATAAGGCTTTGCAATAAACTGACTCTGTGGGTAATAGAGAGGAATACAAGAGTATGTATCCAAAGAAAGAATCTTGTCAGCCTTTTTGTAAAGCAAAGCTCTTTCATTTTCATCTGTGCTTGAGCGGGCATCATCCATTGCCTTGTCAAACTCTGAGTTTTCAAAGAATACACCCTGTGCATTTGAGTTTTTAGAATAGAAATAGTTATACATCTGGAAATCACCATCTGGATAAAGGGCATTCCATGTAATTCCTGTAACAGGATCTTTGCCGGCAGTACGGTTTGATGTCCATGTAGCTCCGTCAACGACAACAACTGTAAGGTTAATTCCTACATCCCCAAGATATCCCTGAATGGCACTGAATACAGCAGATTCACTCTGACGGATTTCTGCCCTGATTGTAATACCATTTGTATAACCTGCTTCAGCAAGAAGCTGTTTAGCTTTTTCAGGATTATACTCATATACAGGTAATGACGAGTCATGACCTGGGATATTATTATTAAGGAATGAAGAAGCAGGAATACCTGCACCATTCAATACAGATTCAACAAGTTCTTCACGATTAATAGCAAGGGAGATAGCTTTACGAACATTAATATCCTTTATATATTCACTCTTAAGATTAAGGGACATAAAGGCTGTTCCTAAAGGATAGTAAGCAGTAATCTGATCCTTATAGCCTGCTTCGTACTGACTTAATAGACTTGCATTAAGGTCACAAAAGTCAATGTCTCCGCTTTCATATGCAATAAGCTTAGTCTGATTACTGTCGTAAAAGATAACCTGAAGTTCATCAAGATTAACATTTCCACCATGGTAGTTTTCATTCTTTACAAGAACAACTTTTGTTGTATCATCATTTTCAGCAATCTTATAAGGACCTGTACCTACGAGGTTTGTACCAATACCCCATGAGCTGCCTGCTTCAGTACAAGCTTTTCTTGGGAAGATGTCAGCATAGGAAGTGCCGATATTCTTAACAAAAGGTGCATAGGCATAATCAAGAGTAATGTTAAAGTGATACTTATCAACTACTTCAAAACCAGACAGTTCTGTTGCTTCTCCTGAAAGCATTTCTTTTGCACCCTTAATCATTGTAAAGTACGCTTTGCTTTTAGCAGCAGTTGCAGGAGTAAACATACGTTCAAAAGTAAACTTTACGTCGTCACTTGTAAGTTCTGTTCCATCTGTAAAATAAACACCCTGTTTAAGTTCAAATGCATAAACTTTTCCATCAGGAGATACATCTGGGAATGAAGTAATAAGAACAGGTTCCTCTACATTGTCATCATCAAAACGTAGCAGACTTTCAGTAACAGCATCTGCAATTGAAGCAGAACCTGATGATGTTGATTTCTGCATATCATAACCTGAACCAGCATTTGCCTGTCCGAACTTTAATACTTTTTTAATCTGACCATTACTCTGCCCTTCTGCCTTTTTACCACAGCCTGTAAAAAGTAGTCCTAAAACAGAAGCAACTAAAACAATTTGAAGAACTCTTTTCATTTTCCACCTCTTTTTTTTCTTAAAAAACTACAGTAATGTTTTTTTAGCTATATCAAGAGCATATTTACCTGAACCGCTGATTTTCATTTAATACTCTCAATTGATAAAGAATAATATAAGATTTCAGAGAACTTGCATAATATATATTATATATGCACTGTCACAGCTAAAATCTATATCAGACTAAAACCGCCGATGGAAATAAAAAGGCCGGATAAAATCCGGCCTGTAAATATTCATATTTAGTGTAAATACACCATCAAAAGCATGATATCACTGTTTCGTATACCTGAAATACGGCTTGCCTGTCCTAAAGTCAAAGGACGTACCGCTTCAAGCTTTTGTCTTGACTCTGCACTTAATGCCGGAATCTTACCATAATCAAAATTAGCAGGGATGCGGTGGTTTTCCATACGGTGCATTTTTGCCACGCGGGCATCCTGTTTTTCGATATAGTATTTATATTTGTGATCCTCTAAGGCTTCCTGCCATACTAATGGAGGGAACCCTGGGTTTTCAGCCTTGTCGTTTTTAGCAAGTATCTCTAATGCTTCATCAACCATCTGATACTTTGTTTTCATTGCGTTAAACTGAGCTTCAGTTTTAAGACCAATGTCATAAGCTTTTTGCGAAAGTCGTCGGTCTGCAGTATCATGACGAAGCTTAAGGCGATACTCTGCACGGGCAGTAAACATGCGGTATGGCTCTTTTGTACCTAAAGTTACAAGGTCGTCCACTAAAACACCGATATATCCTTCATCACGCCCTACAATGAGAGGCTCCCACTGTGGTATCACGTTAAAGTTATCCTTACCTGCATCTTTTTGAGCCGTTGCAAGTGCTTCGTTTACAAAAGCTGTCTCGTTTTCACTTATCTGAGCAAAAAGCTGTAAGTCTTCTTTTGTAAAATCAGGTTTTGGCTGAAAACAGCCATTTTCACCACTAGCAGGCTTTTGTCCCCAGCCGCTTTTTGCATCGCATAAAGGTCCACAAAGCTCAATATGAGCGCGGGCATATAAACCTGCATTAATACCTGCAATAAGCCCCTGTCCGGCTGCTTCTTCATAACCTGAAGTACCGTTTATCTGACCTGCATCAAAAAGCCCTGCAACTCTCTTTGTTTCAAGAGATGGAAAAAGCTGAGTTGGCTCTACATAATCATACTCAACAGCGTAGCCAGGACGGCTGACAACACAGTTTTCAAATCCTGGTATAGTACGTAAAAAAGCATCCTGAACTTCTTCAGGGAGGGACGAAGAAAGTCCGTTTAAGTATATTTCATCAGTCTGTAAGCTTTCAGGCTCAACAAAAAGCTGATGGCGTTCACGCTCGGCAAAACGCATAACCTTGTCTTCGATACTAGGACAGTATCTTGGGCCTATGCCAGAGATTTTTCCTGAGTACAAAGGTGAGCGGCCAATATTGTCCCGAATGATTTTGTGAGTTTCGTCATTTGTATAAACTAAGTGACAGCTAACCATAGGTCTGTCAACACTTTCATTATCAAAGCTGAATGGTACAACCTCATCATCACCAAACTGTTCTTCAGCCTTTGTTAAATCAACTGTGTGACGCAAAATACGTGGTGGTGTACCTGTCTTTAAGCGTCCAGTTGTAAAGCCTAAACGGTTAAGACTTTGTGTTAAACCAAAAGCTCCTCCTTCACCAATACGGCCACAAGGAGCATCATATTCACCAATAAAAATACGGCCACCAAGGAATGTACCTGTAGTTAAAACCACTGAACGTACAGGTATAATGCGCCCACGTTCAGTAACTATTGCAGTAACTTTTTGTCTTTTACCGCTTTTTGCAGCTTCGGTCAAAATTGTACTGCGTGTTTCACCAGGAATCTGGCCTTTTTCAATTTGAGTATCACTATTTGGTGGTAAATCAGTAGTTGAGGCAACAGTTAAAACATCTACAACAGTATCCATTAAAGTAAAAAGATTAGGTGTATTTTCAACTGTCTGACGTGCCAAACTTGAGTACAAAATTTTATCTGCCTGTGCACGTGGAGACTGAACTGCAGGTCCGCGGCTTTTGTTCAGCATACGGAACTGAATCATAGATTTATCAATTAAGCGGCCCATTTCGCCACCCAATGCATCTATCTCACGAACAATGTTTCCCTTTGCAATACCACCGATTGATGGATTACAAGACATACGGGCAATTGAGTCAATTGTCTGTGTAATCAAAAGTGTTTTAAGGCCCATTCTTGCACAAGCAAGGGAAGCCTCAATACCTGCATGACCGCCGCCTACAACAGCGACATCATATGAATCGTAAAAACCTGCCATAATAGTAAGGTGAGTATATTAAATTTGTTAAGTAATTACAATAAATGCGAATTATTCTAAGTAAATGTTATAAATAAAAAACCGTCACCATGAAAAAATGTGTTTCACATAGTGACGGTTTATATAAAATAAAACTGTTAATTAGTCTTTCTTAAATCTTTCAGAAGCAACTTCAAGATCAGTTGGATTATCAATCTCATACCATATATCAGGACTAACCTTAAAGCCCTTAAGTAATGTCGGACTAAATAAAGCAAGGATTTTAAGTGAAGTTTCGTAGTACTCATTACGGCCATAAACATTCATATATGTTTCAAGGAACGGCATATAGTAATGATTTATAAAATCCTTTGAAAATTTGTAGATGTTTACAGTCTTATAATACTTATCAACATCATTAGGATTTTGATTTTTTTTGCCTACAAAGTCCAAAATATTATCTTGTTCGTCAAGTAAAGTTACTGTACCATCCATCCAACTCTGAAAATGACTTACTACAGCAAGGTTTTCGTCTTTGGCATTTACAAGATTTTTAATCATGTCCTTGTCATATACAAGGTCACTTTCAAGTAAGATTGTATCATCTTCACTAAAAAACTTACGGGCAAGATATAAAGAATAAATGTTGTTTGTCTTATCATAAACAGGGTTTTCGATAAACTCAATCTTCATACCGTTGAGACGCTTTGCATTAAAAGTCTTTGCGATAAACTCTTTCAATACTTCAGATTTATATCCAAGACCAATACCAAGTCTCTTTATTCCGGCTTCCACAAGAGCATCAATTGCTCTTTCAATCATAGGAACACCATCAACAGGAACCATACACTTTGGAACTGTAAGTGTGTAAGGTTTAAGACGGCTGCCTGTACCAGCTGCTAAAATAAGTGCCTGCATAGTCAGTTATTCTCCTTTTGAAATCATAAAGTCTGCTGTGTTTTCACCAGCTTTACCAATGAACATCCATGCCTCAGCCTTAGCTTTTGCCCTTGCCTTTGCAAGGTCTGGTGAGTCACTGGCATTCTGAATTACTTCTTTTATGTTCGTAAACTGTTCTTCTTTTAGTTCGATACCAATGTTTTCAAGTGTTGTAAACTGCCATATACGTTTGTTTGTACCATCTGAATTATAAACTTCACTTGCATCGTATATACGAAGGTCAAGGTCTGCATTTACATACATTACAGGTTTATCACAAAGGAAAGTATAATCGTATATAACAGAGCTAAAGTCAGATATCATAATATCACCGCGCTTTAAAGCGTAAATATTATCGCGGTCATAGTTCCACTCAAGGTTTTTGCAGTCCTTGTACTTGTTTTGAAGATACTCAAGCATCTGAGGTTCACTTTTCTTTGACTGAGGATGAGGACGTATAATTACATGCCATCCGGTTGCAAGTAATGGATCTAAAAGCTTTTCGCCGTACTTTGTAAGTATGGCACTTGGTCCCCAGCTAGGACAAAGCAGTACTGTAAACTGGTGGTTTTCTTCAGCAGGAATAGACTCCATCTTGAGTTTTAACTCATCAAGATAAGTACAACCAACAGTTACAAGTTCTTTATTTTTTACTCCACGAGCATTTTCGAGATATCTGATATCGTCTTTCTGATAGTCCCCTGTCAATAACACTGAATCAAAATAATCGATTCCGTAAAGGCGATACATTGTTGCATCTCCAGATCCATGTCTAAGATGGGCATAATGCTTTACATTTTTACTACGCTTCATCTGATATACATCAAGACCTGGAGTTGACATAAGTACAACACCGGCACTGAGCATATTTAAGCGTGCAAAAGCTTTGTTTCCCTGTCCGATATACTCAGCTTTAACATGCTTGTAATCAGAGGAAAATACAGGATCTTCTTCATATGAGGTTAAATATGTTACTTCTTCACCTTTTTTTTCAAAAGCATCCAAAACAGGCTTAAATACGTTCCAGTACTGTTTACCCTCGTTATAAATTACATATTTTTTATAGCTCGAGTCAGTTTTGGCTTTTCCGCCGGTAAATAAAAGCTGTATTTTAAGCCATGCAGCTTTAGCTAAAAAGTATAATGTAGCTGCAGCTCCGATAAAAACGGAAAACAGCATACTTCCTGTACCAGGATCAATGTATAATGGAAGGAACATCATTTTGAAGCCTCCTGAGTATGAACTTCCCAAGCCCAGTTTTCAGATTTAAATATATTATCTTTTACTCTCAGCCACTGATTTTCGCCGCAAGTAAATACATATTTACTCTTGTTTTGATATGGCATAAATGTATCACTTGTACATATTAACGCACCATTATCTTTATCAGCTTTAAGAGCTTTATTTGTAAAAGGATTTACAGGACTATCAATAATCCCTTCAGCTAAAAGAAGAGGAGTGTCTGCATTTGTCATAAACTCATCACTAACTTTCAGCTTACCGCTTTCACCAAAATCTTTAAACATTAAAAGAGGATGATATCGGCCAGGACCATATGAGTCAAAATCACTATCCCACTCAAAACAGTCTTCCTTACGTGTAGCACCATGATCGGCAACTATAACGATACGGCAGTTATCATAAATGCCTTCACTTTTTAAATATTCAAGCCAGTCACCAACTCTTCGCATAGCTCCTGCCATTGAAGAATAGTCTCTCATACCAGCATATTTTGAAGTACCATTATTTGTTACTTTTGAAACAGGTACATAATCAGGAGCCTGTAATAATAAACCATCATGGGTTGTGTTATTAGTAAGGTTCATGAACACGTTTTCAGTCTTTGCATCAAAAGCTGTTAATCTAGGAAGATAATCGAGTACAGAGTATCCGTTTAAGTAATCATTGAAGTCATCATCAGCTTTATTTGATGACCAGTATACACCATCATTGTAAAAGGCTGGACGAAGAGCAAGTAAAGATGTTCTGAAAAATCCGTACCACAAAATGTTTCGCTTTAAGGTTGTACTTGTTACTGTAATTTTTGCTGTATCCTGATGCTCTTTATACCAGAGGTCTAGATAAACAGCATCTGTTAAATGTGCATCAATAGCAGGATAGTCCTGATAGATTGACAGATCTGGAGTCCATCCATAATTTGCCCATGTCGAGTCTGTTACAGTTGCCGAAAAGTTTTTACCCTGCTCTGTAAAAATACGAGGGAGCATAAGCAGACTTTCGTTCTGTTTTGTAACAAGAGCAACATCACTTCGACTGTTCATACCTTCAGGAGTATATTCGTATCCACCATAACAGGCAGGAGCACCTAAGAGTGTATGAGCATTAAAAGAAACTGTATTTTCAAAAAGTGTAAAACCTGAATACTGCTCATACAGCTCAGGACATTCTTCAAATAATGGCTGTATGTATTGATTTTGAGCCCTATCAAGATATAGATAAATTACGTTTTTACCGGTCTTTGATAAATGAAAAATAGGCTTTATTGTCTTTATTGCAGATGAGCCATTGCTATTGGTTTTACTTGTATAAGAATCAAATCCTTTGCTGATTACTGATGTATTTACAGCAGAAAGTCCAAAAAGACTCACGCTTACTAGGCCAAATACACTTGTCATCAGTTTTGTTTTTTTCAATGTAATTACAGCACATAAAAATGCAACTATAATAGCGTTAACAAAGAGATTAACAAGTATCATCATTACAGAAGAGTCAACTGTTGATATTTCTGTGAAAATCAATAATTTTGACATATTACCGTAATGCTCTGCAAAAGCAAAATTATTAACAATGCAGCAGCATGCAAGGGTCGCCATTGCAGCTGCTATCAATGTCTGCATGCGTTCATGGTATAAGAAGAAAATCAGTGAACACCATATGATACAAAAGCCAGCTGCCTGGCTAAAGGTATTGCGGA
Source organism: Treponema sp. (assembly GCA_045641045.1). GTDB lineage: Bacteria > Spirochaetota > Spirochaetia > Treponematales > Treponemataceae > Treponema_D. The sequence goes on from JAZUGE010000002.1 coordinate 80,554, forward strand.
CAAAGAACATTGGGTTTGCAATACCATCAATACCACAAAACTCTTCTGGGGAAGAAGCTATAAGGTTTGTTGGGATATAGAAACCAAGGAGCAATGTCAAAGCTATTGCAGAAACAGCAAACAAAGCAACCCTAAGCTTAAAGCTATCTCTTAAAGAAGCAAATGGTTTATCAATGAGGTAATTTGCAACTTTTACATATAAAGGAGAAGGATAAATAAGGGCAAACATTGCACTTACTAAAACAGCTCTCTTAACTGAAAGTACGTGGAAAGCAAAAAGCCATACAATTAGTACTGTAACAAGAGCACAGGCAATGTAGTACAAAACCTTTACTGGGTTCTTCATTTTGTAAAATACATTTTTTACAAGAGAGAACAGGTTGTTCATTGTCCAGTAAAGAACAAGGCCTGCAGGAGAGTCATAAAGGATTACAACAAACAAAAGGGCAAGTCCATAAGTCTGAAGCTTATCTCTTATTGACAGGCCTCTTGTATAAATTGTACCGCTTATCATATTTATAAGTGTCATGGCGATTGGCAGTACATTTACATTAAAGTTACCAATCATAAACAGAGCATCTGGTGCACCCATATCTCTGATAAATAAAAAACTGTGGCCCTGGAGGGCTGACATATGACTTAAACAGGCATAAGCTGCTGTAAAGAAAGGAATTTGTATCAAAAGACCAAAAGCAGATCTCAATGCCATAATTGGATGATAATGCTGCTGCCGGTAATAGGTAGACAAAATCATGTACTGCTCATTACCCTTAAAAACAGCCTTTATCTTATCAATCTGATTTTTCATCAGTTTTTGCTTATCACGCTCAACCTGCTGCCAGTGTTCAGCTACGATATAAAGTGGTAGTGTTAAAAGAGATACCGCACAGCTTACACCTATAATGGCAATGCCTGTATGGTCAAACAGCTTTTTACAGAACATAAATACAAGTTCTATAATTTGTGTCAATGGATAAATTACTAATGAATAAAACATATTAAGTCCTATATCAATAAATAAACTGATACGATAAATAGTTACTAAAGAGTCAAACCAAAGTATTATAGAATTTGTTCCTACTCTTTACAATATCGCTTTTATTAAACCTTGTTATTAAGCCAGCTCTCAAAATCCTTTTCAAACTTTAACTCAGCTTCACAACCTAAAGGAGCAAGTTCAATTACCTTTCGCTGTGCACTTGATAAATAAACTGCATTAGCAACATAAAGACTCATAATACTGTCTTCACCACTGGCAACTACACAGCCTGTTCCATTAATGCTTTTTGCAAACGCCTTTAATACTTCAAGGTACGCACTGTTATCAGGTTTATCAAATTTAATAGTAGAAACTTTACTTTCAGGCAGCTCAAGATACTGGATATCCTGATTACGGTAATAAAGTTCATCCTTATCGTTTTCACGAATCTCAATTGTGTTACCACTGGCAGTAACGACAGCTCTTTCAAAGCTAATTTCCAGTCTGTTAACACCAGGGCATTCTCCAGTACTGGCAATAAACACACCTGAAACACCGTTTGCCCATTCTAAATAAGCGGTGGCTTCGTCTTCCACCTCGATATTATGATACTTACCTTCATGGCAAACGCCAAATACAGATACTGGCATACCAAACAGATAACACAAAAGGTCAATACTGTGAGGACACTGGTTTAACAAGGTTCCGCCACCGTCGGTTTTATATGTAGCTCTCCATGGTGCACTTTTGTAATATGCATTTGTACGGTACCACTCAGTCATAGTATATGAAACTCGTTTTACCTTGCCATACACACCACTTGTAACAAGCTCCTTAAGCTTTTGATTTACAGGATAAAGGCGCTGATGAAAAATAAAGCCATAGCTTTTATCATCACACTTAGCTTCAAGCATTTCTCTTGCCTGTCGCAAATATACACCGGCAGGTTTATCACATAAAACGTTTAAGCCTCGCTTAAAGGCTTCCTTTACACTGTACTCATGGGCATAGTGAGGTGTAACAACAAGAACTGCATCAAGTTCAAACTCTTTATTATCAAAAGCAGCAAAAAGCTCTCTATCACTCTGGTAAAACTTAAAATCAGGACTCAGATACTCTTTGATTCTGTCCAGATACACATCTTTTATACGAGTTGCGGCAACCAGAGTAAAGCCAAGGTCACTTGACTGTAAAATCCACTTAGCGTACTTTGAGCCCATATCGCCCATACCAATGATTGCAAGTTTTACCATAAATAAACTCCATTATCTTCTATATATAAGTGTACTTTGTATATTATAACATGGTTTTTCAGACAAAACCCTTACTTATTTTTTTTCATCCAGTTTAATGGACTTAAACCTGTGTTCTTTTTAAAAACATTACTGAAATAATTTTGATTACTAAAGCCAAGTTTTTCAGATATTTGTCCAAGCTCATAAACATCAGACATAAGCATACTTTTAGCCTGTTCAATTTTGATTTTTTCATGTAATGCCTGAACAGACAATCCTGTAAGTTCTTTTGTTTTTTTACTCAAAAAACTTCGGCTAACCATAAAGTCTTTGGCAATCTGTTCGATACAAGTTTTGTCTCCAATATGCTCAATAAAATAGCTTGTCAGTTTTTCAACAGACAGTCGCCTTGTATAGGATTTGCTTTTTACTTCGCCACTGTCTTTTTTTATAAGGCCTTCAATCTGATATTTTGAAACAGTTGTGTTAATGACGCCACTTTCTTCATTTCGTTTGTAGACTTTATACAATGCGTTGCTTAAAAGCATTCGAAGTACATCATACTTTGCTATGTTCGGAGTCTTCATTAAAAAAAATGCGTATCCAAAGTAATGGTCAGCATAACTTAAGACTTCAAGTATCACCGCATAGTTTTTTTCAGAAGGAAATACCCCCTTAGGAAACATATTTGCTTCGACAATCTTTTTGTTGATAAAGGATACTGAATACTCTTTATTTGAATCAGGGTATATAAACTTTATCACTGGAGACGGAAAGCTATAAGTCATATTATCACTTAAGGCAACTACAGCTCCCTGTATATCAAAAATACTTAATTGTGTCTTTAATACCTCAAATATTTTATTAATGCTGTCAGCTTCCATAAACGATAGAGCCTGTTCTGAAATATTACTGATACGATATGGGTTTTCGCGAGATGCAATAATTTCATACTTTTGAAACTCAGATATCAATGCTCTCATTTCGTGAAAAATATTTTCAATATGTTTTTTAAACATATCTTTTTCACTGTCCAAAAAAGGCATCACTAAGGTTCTGAAATCTGAAACATAGGACTGAAAAGCTCCTCCATCAAAATAATTTAACTTTCGGTAGTCCTGCAGTCTTTTTTGCAGCCACAAAAGCATATTGTTGCTATTGTCGTTTTCATACAGATCTTCAAAAAAACAGTCAACAAGCTCTCGCACACCACTTTCATTTTCATAAGTAAAAATACGCTGACATTTAGTTATAAGATATCGCTTAACTTCTTCAGCAGAGCCATGCTCCACTAAATACGAAAGCTCGTCATTACTAACATTATTTTTTGAAACAGCCTTTTGGACACTATTTTCAAAACATCCGCAGGACTGTCTTACAACAAGTGAAGCTGGAAACATAATAAAATCAGTTTTACAAACAGGTCTTATCATCTTATCTATGAGGTATTCCACAGCTGCGTAACCTCTTTTGAAATATGATAAATCAACAGTAGTTAAAGGGGATCTTGCAGTTATACCTTCATACCAGTTGTTAAAACCTGTAACAGCCACATCCCTTGGTACACTAATTCCTCTTTTTTCAAGCTGTTCCATAACCTCACAGGCAATAATGTCTGAAGTACACACAATTGCATCAAGGCTGCTTTTTTTTGTCAGATCATACTTTTTACAAAGCTCATCCACCTGTTCAGCAATATGATTTATGCTCATGGATTTAGCCATAAACACACCATCTTCATTTTCGGTTATGTTACGCTTTTTAAGGTATTCTTTATAAAACTTAAGACGGTTCCAGTGGGGCAAAGATACATCAGCCCCAAAGAAAACAAAACGACTGTAATGGTGAACATCAATTAAATGAGCAAGCACATCTTCCATTGCCACATTTGCATCAATTTTTAAGTGGGTAGCACCTTTTATTTCAGTGTGGCCAATATCAACTACAGGTAAAGGCTTAAGGGATGCCATAAGCTCAATGAGCTTGTCTTCGCCAATAAAGTCTCCAAGTGAAGAAGCCCAGGTTACAACACCGTCAACAAAAGGGCTCTTCATAAACTTAAAGTTTTTAAGATAATTGTTTATAAAGTTTATATCATCAAACAATGAATACTTAACAGCAGCACCCATATTAATAAAGTTAATGTCATAATCATCAGCAGCCTTCATCATACCGGACATATATTCCATAGCAATAAAAGATCTTAAGTCTGCAATGCCTGCAAAGCCTATTGTTACACGGTTACCACTTTTTTTACGTTCTGACAAAAACTGTCTGCGCTCTGATATTTTTGAATACATATACAAAATTATACCACAAAAACACAATTTATATAAAAATATCTTTAGTTTATACAAAATTTAAACTAACAACTTGTTATTTTCACAGAACAAAAAAAATTATTATTCGATTTTAACTTTACTTATATAATATTCTGCATTTTTAACTTTTTTTATCAAAAACAAGTATGGTTTGGATACCATCTTATTAATATCATAATGGAGATATTAGAAAAAAGGAGACTCTATGAAAAAGTTAAAATGCCCAAAAGCAGCATTAATTGCTCTCTGTACGGCACTTACATTTGGATGTTCAAACATAAGTACATCAAGTCCTGAGTCAAATGCGCAAAACCAGGATCAGCAGCAGGAACTCACCCCTGAAACAACAGACTCTCAATTTACATTGTCAAATAATGAAATAGTATTTGAGACCCCAGATGAAATACAGACCCTTAAAGCCTTTTACAATGGAGAAGAAGTTAGCGTAAACTGGACAATCGGAGATAAATATATAGCACTTCTTGATTCAGAAAAAGGCTCTGTAAGAGCACTTTCAGGCGGTTCAACAACAATTACTGCAACATTAAAAAGCGATACATCAAAAGTTGTAACAGGTGTTATCACTGTAAATGAAACAAACCGCGAAGCAACAGTCGATCCATTTGATGCAAAAACTGTAACAGGTGATATTGAAATTATCACATGCGGTGACTCAATCATGAGAGATTATGCAGCAGCAAGCTCAGACCAGTACGGTCTTGGTCAGGCAATTTCTCAGTTTTTTGATTCATCAAAAGTAACTGTTAATACATCAATTTCTAATGGAGGCAGATCAAGCCGCAAGTTTTACAACGAAAGCAGCAGATGGCCAAAAGTTAAGACAATTCTTGAAGAAAACAAAGCAGCAGGTAAAAAAACAATCGTACTTTTATCATTTGGACACAATGATGAGCGCACTCGAGACGGCGGAGACGCAGCAATTGATGAGTACGGAGCAAGCTTTACATTTGCTGATACAAACCAGAACGGAACAATAGCCGGTACATTTTACGACTATATGGAACGCTACGTTGTTGAAGCTCGTGAACTTGGAGCAGTACCTGTACTTGTTTCGCCATTTGTAAGAGCTTATATCGGCAGCGATGGCAAAATCACACAAAAAGGCCGTCATAACCTTCAGACAGCCCTCTCAGGCGAAACAAAGGAACGCGGCGACTATGCAAAAGCAATGGAAGCAGTTGCCCTCAAGCATAACGCAATTTATGTTGACCTTACCTCGTTAAGTGCCGAGTCTGTTGAAAGATACAATGACCTTGGTATGTTAAAATACTATTACGTTGATGGAGACTCAACACATGAGCGTACATTAGGCGGGCTTGAACTTGGTAAAATCGTAACACAAAACCTTAAAGAACAGGGCTATCTCACTTCATATATAAAAGAAGGTGACAGCCGTCTTATGATAGATGCTTCATCCCTTGCATTTGGCCGTTTGTTAAGCAATGCTTCAAAAACATTAAGCTTTAAACTTTCAGCATTTAACCTCACTTCAGGCACAGCTACAATAACAGCTCCTGAAGGTTATGAAGTAAGTACAGCTGAAGACGGAGAATATGCATCAAGCATTAATATATCAACAGACTCAGACTTTATCGGTACTGAAGTATACGTTAAGTTTACACCTCTAGAGGTTGTTTCATACAACGGAAACCTTACTGTAACCCACACTTCAGTAACCCCTGACTTTGGTAATACTCCTGCAGGATCAATCGAAGGCTCAGCTTTACAGATTGCTCTCACAGGTTCAGGTAAAGAAAAATCTACAACAGGTTCAGCTGTAACAGTAACATGGCCAATGGCAGTAACAGAAAGCAATGTAGTTAAGTATAATGCTACAGGCTCATCAACTTCTGAAGATTTAACACCACGATCAGCAAAGCTTTCAGGACTTGTTTCAACATCTTCAAAAAACGGTATTGCCCGTGTAACAATTGATACAACAGGCAACACATGGCCAGTAAATGATACAGGTGTAAAGATGGACGATGTATACATTGAGTATGCAATACCAGTAGAAGGCATGAACCTCACAGTAAACAAAATCAGTTTTGATGCAGGTTCATCAGGCGGCTCATATATGAGATGGTCTGCATACTATACAACTGATGCAAACTTTACAAACCCAGATCCAATATGTGAAATTGCAGGCGAAGGTCAGACAAAGGATACAACTGCAACATTTACAATTGGTGGGGCTACTGGCAGTGATGAAGCATTAGGTATGCCTGTAAATGACGGTGAAACTATTTATCTGCGCATTTATCCTGCAAACAAAGGCACATCAGAAGCAACAGGTAAGCAGCTTATGATTGCAAATGTAACAATCGAGGGTTTACTTAACTAATATTGATAAAAGTTTATCAAAAGGAGATTTTATGATTTTAAGAAAAAAAGTTGTAACAGCATTTGCTGCAGCACTTATGGCAACAGCCTTTATAAGCTGTAGCCAGGATGCAGGTTCAGACACAAACTCAAACAATGCAGACCAGACAACAAATACCGATGATGACAGCTTGCAGACTGGAACACCTACAGACACAGAGCTTGAAGAGGCAACTATTTTTGTAGTTGGAGATTCAACTGTATGTGATTACATCAAAGCTGACGGCACTTTAACAGATGCCACATACTACTATCCTCGCTACGGATACGCTACACAGTTTGATAAGTTCTTCTCAAGTAAGCTCAAAGTAAACAATCTTGCTTTATCAGGCAGATCATCAAAGAGTTTCCTTTTAGAAGAAAACTACACAACCCTTAAAAACTCAATCAAAAAAGGCGACTACCTTGTAATCGGTTTTGGGCACAATGACGAAAAAAGTGATGATGAAACCCGTTTTGCTTCAGCTTTGCTATCAACAGATACTGAAGGCTCATTTAAGTACAATCTTTACAACTACTACTGTAAAATTGCCCTTGATAAAGGAGCAACACCTATTATCTGTTCACCAGTTGTAAGAGCAAACAGCAAAAACGACTACACAGGCTCATATGCACACATCACAGACAATGGTGACTATAGCAAGGCTGTAATTGAACTTGGTGAAGAAAAGTCAATACAGACAGTTGATTTAACCTCTTTAACAAAAGCAAAGTATGAAGAAATAGGCTACGATGAAGCTGTTTACTTTCATGCAATGACATCAGGTACATCAACAGATAACGGTGTTACAGTAACACCAAAGGTTGAGTCAGTTGATACAACACACTTAAACATCTACGGTGCAAAGTATGTATCATATCTTTTTGCAAAAGCAATTTCACAGTCAGACTGTTCATTAAAAGCATATGTAACATCCCTTACAGAACCTACAAAAGCTGATACCCTTGTTGTAAACCCAGATTACAAGTGGAGTGCATACACAGCTCCTGATTTACAAAACTACAGTCCTGTAGCACACTTTACAACAATTACTGAAGGTTGGTACGGAACAGCTTTTGGGGACACAGGTGGAACACCAGATGCTGTTAGTACAGACGGTTCAAGCACAAACGGCTACTATGCAACAGAAACTTCAGAAGGTACATTTAAGGTTGGCTGTGAAAAATCAAAAGGTAAGTTTTCAAGCAATTCAGAAGGTTTTGCTTATGCATTTCGTCAGGTAAGTGTATCACGTAACTTTACCCTTACAGCAAAAGCAAAAGTAACAGCATCAGCTTCTTCAAAACAGGCCGGCTTTGGTTTAATGCTCCGCGATAACTGTTACCTGCCTGCAAATGATAAAACATTACTTGGTAACCATGTAACTGCAGGTATCTATCAGGCTGAAGCAAGCATGAATATTAACTTTTTCCGCAGCAGCGAAGCAGCTTTATCATACACTAGTGACACAGTAAGTGGTATGTATGCTGCCGATGATGAAGCAACCTTTACAATCAAAAGACTTGGTCAGGTTGTAAATATAACAACTGAGTACAAAGGCAAAACATACACATACACACATACAGACTTTGACTTTGTAGCAAAGGACAATGACTATATGTACATTGGTATGTTTGCTAACCGCGGTACATTAGTAGAGTTTACAGACGTAACATTTACTGATGACGGTGAGTCACAGGGCGCATAATCCCTAAAAAAAAGACGGCTGTGAAGAATTGTTTTGTGAAGTACACTTCAGATAGCAAAACAATTCATACGCCGTCTTTTTTTTACTTATCACCTATTACATCCCGAAGCATATCATTCATATCCTTTTCGATGTGGACATTTTTAAAACCATGAGTACGCATTAGCTTAGCAGTTTCTTCAGCATTATACTCACCGGTTTCCATAATAACCCTACCTTTTGGAGATAAATGCTCATAAAGCTGCGGAATCAGCCGTCGTATTAAAGCTAAACCATCATCACTGCCGCTAAAGTCTCCCCTTTCACTCACGTCCCCGTCCAATGCCAAAAGCGGCTCACTACGACCGTCAAGCAAAAGCTCTCTTGCCTGATCATGGGGGATATAAGGCGGATTTGTTACAATAAGATCAAAAGTATAAGGCACAAAATCAAATAAATTACTTTGTGTTAACCTTACCCTATCCAAAGCATTTTTGCTTAAAAGATTTTCGGCATTACGTTTTGCAACATCTAATGCTTTTTGGCTTATATCAACCATCGTAAGCTTTGGCAAATCATTATCATCAATATTATCCTGCTGAGCCAAAGCTTTTAGCAAAGACAGCCCTACACAGCCAGAACCTGTACACATATCACATACAGTCAGTATCCTGTCAGGGTGAGACAGCATTTTGTCCCGCACAGTATCTAAAGCAAGGTCAATCATAAGCTCTGTATCAGGCTTTGGTATCAAAACATCAGGAGTAACATAAAAATCATAGCCATAAAACTCTTTATAACCGGTAATATAAGCAACAGGAAGCCCCTTACGGCGTAAAGCAATTGCTTCATAAATTTTTTTGCAAAGCTTCTCATCAACCTCATCATCACGATGAAACATGATATAAGTACGGTCACAATGCAAAAAATGTCCTATGATAACATCTGCATCAAGCTGAGGAGTTGGGGATAATATAAAAAAGGCACCTGCCTCATAAGACTCAACATCTTTTGAAACAAGTGCTTTTACTGCATTGCTGCGTATCTGACCAATTGTCATTAATTACTCATCACCAGCAATATCTTTAAACTGCTCTTCCTTAGCATATACGTTAAGGGCATCAAGCATTTCGTCCATATTACCCATCATAAAGCCAGGAAGGTTATGAACAGACAGACCAATACGGTGATCTGTAATACGGTCCTGAGGGTAGTTATAAGTACGGATCTTTTCGGAACGGTCACCGTTACCTACCATACTCTTGCGGGCACTTGACCTCTCTGCATCAAGCTTAGACTGTTCAAGGTCAAAAAGTCTTGCACGCAGTACCTGCCAGGCCTTTTCTTTATTTTTAATCTGAGACTTTTGATCCTGCTGAATTACAACAATACCAGTAGGAATATGAGTAAGACGTACAGCCGAGTCAGTTGTATTTACACACTGTCCGCCAGGACCACCGGCACGCATTACATCAACACGTACATCACCTGGATTAATTTTAATATCAGCTTCTTCAGCTTCAGGGAGAACAGCTACAGTTACAGTAGATGTCTGTAAACGCCCCTGAGACTCAGTTGCAGGAACACGCTGTACACGGTGAACACCAGACTCCCATCTTAATGTACCGTAAACAAACTTACCTGTAATTGATGTTACGATTTTGTTAAAGCCACCAACTTCAGTTTCCTGAGCTTCCATATTTTCATACTTCCAGCCCCGGCGTTCGCAAAGGTGGATATACATTTCCCACATATCACGTACAAACAATGAAGCTTCATCACCACCAGCTGCCGAACGAATTTCAAGAATAATGTTCTTTTCATCCAGAGGATCAGGGGGAATAAGCTTGAGCTTAATTTGTTCTTCTATCTGAGGCTGTTTTTCTTCAAGAGACTTTAGCTCTTCACGAGCCATTTCCTTCATCTCAGGGTCATCTTCTTCAGTAATGAGGATTTTTGAATCCTGTATGCCCTGAAGGACTTTGCGGTATTCGCCATTAAGCTCCATAACATCTGTTAAGTAGCCATGCTCACGCATTGTGTCTTTGTACTTTTTAGGATCTTTTACTAAATCAGGATCCTGAATAAGTTTGTTAAGTTCTTCATATCTGACGGCAAGTTCGTCAAGTTTTTTGATTAAGTCCATAGCTGCTAGAATACTAAATTTATGTATATTCTGCAATAAACATACTTTTATAAAATATAACTTTTTATTTAACTGTCTGTGTTTTTGTTGTCGCAGAAAAATTTCATCGTTACAATTAACCTAGGTACAGGAGTAATATATGAAAAAATCATTTTCCATTGTCCAAATACTTATAATAGCTTTTGTATCCATAATGACAGTAGTCGCATGTACTTTTAGCAAAGTATCTGCTTCAGCAATTTCAATAACACTGCCCCCATTAAATGCAAGAGCAGCTGCCCCTTCAGACCTCAGTTATTATAAAGTTGCAGTTTTTAATGACTCTACATACAAAGTCATAACAGATGATGAGTTTACCCCTGATTTTGATATTGATGAAAACGACAGCGATGCACAGTACCTTGATAAAATATTTAAAAGCTATGCCTATGTATATAACAGCCTTGTCAAACCTGCTGGCACTGTAACCTTTTCACAACTAGACGAAGATAAATACACCGTTTTTGTTATGGCATATAACTCTTATGACATGCGCATTGCCTATGGAGAAGCTAATACCACTGTAACAAACAACAATGAGTCATCTGTTACAGTGAAAATGACTGTAATCGACTCGCAAAATGACGTAAGCTTTATGCAGGAATAATACATCGAGTCAAGGCTTTGCACATTATTACAGTTTTTGGCCTAAATAAAGCATGTGACTTGAGTACCCCTGTAAGTCTTTGCGTTCACAAATACTAAGGTTATACTTTATCCAAAGTTCAAACTCCTGTTCACTCATAGCATCAAGTCTGTCTCTAAGGATACGGGACAAGCCGTCTGTTGCAACGTTATGCAAAAGCTTTACAGGATAACCTTTCATTATCTGTAAAAACTCTTCTATATAATATGCTGCAAATAATCCCTCGCTTTTATTGATGATTTTATAATGTTCATCATAGGCAGAACCTGTTCCGTTGATAAACTGACTTGAAAACAAAGGCCAGTCGTCTAAAACAATTGAGTCACTTGTTAAATATGACACTGCAATATAGCCACCTTTTTTAGTTACCCGAAGAGCTTCACTTATTGCCTTGCTTAAGTCCTCTTTAGTATATAAATGATAAGCAGGTCCAAGTACCAGAGTAAAATCAAAACTACAGTCATCGTATCCACTTAAATCAAGGGCGTTACCCTGTTTTACACAAATATCCATACTCTTTTTTATATGGCTCTTACATACTTCGATGTTGTGTTCAACAAGCTCCAGCGCATTTACACTATATCCCATATCAGCATAATGAAGACTATATCGTCCCGTTCCGCTTCCTATTTCAAAGAGCTTCATACCTCTTTTTAAGTACTTATCGATAAAAGTTGTTGTAATATAATACTCAACCTTACCTGCCCTTTGTAAAAGACGCTCATCTTCATTACAGATATCTGTATAAAACTTATTGATAAAATATGTACTGTCAGCCAAAGCCTTTTTGCTTATACGAGTATAAACTTTTTTATCATCACTGTGATGAACTACAGCACCACAGTGCTTTTGCACACTGACAGATGCAGGGTTATCAATATTGGCACTTAAGTAAACTTCATCTTCCTTAATAATCTTAAAAGCTTCCTTAACCATAAGGTATAACCCCATAGTACCGTATCCTTTACCCCGGTATTCTTTTAAAAGGCCATAACCGATATGACCTGAACCATTACGTAAAAAGTCATTTAAGCAATGCCTGAAATGAAAAATACCTATACACTTTTTATCAAGCCATAGATAGTACTGAGTACAAGGAACATAACCTTCAGGTAAATTTATTCCCTGCTCTTCATCAAGCATCCGAGGCAAAGCTTTTGAACAAAAATCCTCATAGCTAATATCGTAATCACAGTTTTCAAAGCCATTCTCATCTAAAGGCATGAGGCGGCTGCACTCCCACTGCTCAACACAGTCTGTAAGGTTTGCTTTTTTTATATATAACATAGCTCAGCTCCTCTACTTTAAGAATAAACACATCATAACTTCATCAATATATGTAGATGAGCATAACTTAAATCCTTTTTTGACCCGTCCACACTCTGTAAAGCCAAACTTACTGTATACGTGCTTTGCCCGACTGTTATCATCAAATACACTAAGTTCCATTATCTCAAAGCCGTTCGTTTTCGCCTGCTCAATGCACGTTTCAAGCATTAATGAGCCCAAAGCCTTATCACAAAAGTCTTTTGTAAGGGCAATACCAAACCCGCATCTGTGACAAAGCTTTTGTCTGCTGCTTTTTGCAGTTACACCGCAGCTTCCTACAAGTTTACCGTCAGCCCAGGCAGTAACATTAAAATTTACAGGACTTGCTGTAATTGAAGCAATCCACTCCTCTTCGTCCTTAAGGTCTTTATCAGTAATATCCTGAGGCGCAACAGTCTCACTTGCTGAACGACACATATAATGAGTTTCATTATTAGTTGTATTAATAAGAATAAGATAATTTTTTGCATCTTCAATAACAGGACTTCGCAAAGTAACTGTTGAACCATCTTTTAATGTAACAACTTTTTCTGTGATAACCATTTTTACCCTCCTTAAGGTACGTGATTAAATGTATAAAAAAAAGCCGTGGCTACAAAAATGTATACCACGGCTTATTTACTCTTATATTAATATAAAAGCTTTTTATATAAGGGTGGTACCTTTAAGATTTGTGACATGATTAGAAAAAACGGGATTAAAAGCTGAAAATGTCATAATCTTAGGTACCTCCATTTAAGTTTATATTTATAAAGTCACTATATTTGTTTAATTATTAAATGTCAACAGTTTATGATAAGACATCATTAAGTTTATTTTTTACCTCATTAATATTTGTAAAGTGTATGCCTTTTATCCCAAGCTTACAGGCAGCCTCTACATTTTCGATACGGTCATCTATAAAAACACATTCTTCAGCCCGTAAGCTGTATTTTTGCAAAATAGCTTTATATATTGCAGGGTCAGGCTTAATAAGCTTTACCTTACCCGAAACTACCTCACCGTCCACATAATCTGTAAAGGTAAAAGTTTTTTTGTAATGCTCATCAAAAAGCCAGTCAGGATAATTTGTTAAAAGATATATGTTATATCCTCGCTGTTTAAGGCTTTTTAGCCATTCTTTCGAATAATCATAGCTTTCAACAGTTTCATAACTGTGATTATATAAAAAATCTCTGGCATAATCCTGATACTCAACCGGAACATCTTGTATCATACTGTCAAAAACTTTTGTTTTTTCAATTAAGCCTCTGTCAAGCTCCTTCCATAAAGGACCTAAAACAGTATGCTTGATAACCTCTTCAATAGCTTTGACAGGGACCTTCATTGCCTTTAACACCTTTACAGGATCAAAGCTTACTAAAACTGAGCCAATATCAAATATAATATTTTTAACCATATGATAAAATTACCACGTTTTTTACCGACAAAAAAGCCCCGCATCTACTAAAAGACACGGGGCACTAACAATTAAACGTTACTTATTACTATTTAATAATCTTAGGCAATATCTGCATAAGTTCATATACTGAACCAAGTGAATCAGCACTGTATAAAGTAAATGTCTTATTGTTGTTATCATCATAGAAATCAACATCTACATCAATAGAAAATGGTAATGAGTTAAGAGTTGTCTTTATAACATCATCAAATTCAGCAGAATTGATTTTGCCATTGCTGTACTGTTTAGCAGCCTCGTCAATAGCCATAAACTTTTCTGCATCTGCTTGTGTTAATGAACCGTCAAATACGATATTACCTGTTGCAATAACCTTAGCACCATATCCATCATAGCTGATTGTAGCACCAGCACTAACACCTAAAGCAAGTTTTCCGCTAACAGCAGCTTCGTCAACTGCACCTAAGATACATTTGAGGATTTCTACTGGTGAAACTGGAACAATATTAAGGTCGTTATCTGTATCTCCTGCATAAATTGAAAGGTTACCGTTTACTGCAGCCTTTAATGCAATACTCTTAAGAGCTGAATCATATTCATCTAAGTTCTCTAATGAATCTTTACAATCCTCTAAATACCAGCTTGTCATGTTAATGTTATCTTTAAGGCTGTTAATATAATCTTCGTTAGGATTTTCTTTTGCATTTTCAGCTTCTAGTGCTACTTCCCATCCAGCAATATTTGCTTCCAACTTCTGAATTTCTTTTTCAGTATCAGAAAGTTTTCTTTCTCTATAAAGCTCAACAGATTTTGTAACATCAATTTCAACATTAGCTGCAACGTCAATGTTATTAACGTTTACTGTTGCACTGTAATATGAAGCAGGATCTTCTTCAGATGGTGTTGTAATACCAGCTGTTACATCTAAAGCAAGCTTTGATATACCACCTGTAAAACCTGCAGGTAAACCTTCAATTGAGCCAAGATTATTATAGTTTATCTTTAATGAAGCTTTTTCACCAGACATAACATCCTGTGCAAACTCCATTACGTTTCCGTATAAAACAGGGAACTCTTCCTTGTATAAGCTGATTACAGTTACAGGCTTTGATACGCTGCCATCGTTTTTAATCATAGCACTTACTTCGTCATCGCTATCACCTGAAGACTTAATCTCGTTAACTAAGTCAAATGCCCACTTTTTTACGTTAGACTGAACAGCATCAATACCAATTTCATCATATTGTGCATCGGAAATTGCTCTAACTACATACAAAGCGTCTGCTAAAGAGCTAACATTTTTTACTGCTTCTGTTGCTGGTAAATCACTTGCTTTAATTGCTTCAACACCAGTTGCTTTGTTTGATGTAGGAACTGTTTCTGTTGGTGTTGGTGTATCCTTTAATGAAGATGAACTGCTGCTGTCTGACGAACATGATACAAAATTAAAAACAAGAGATGCTGATAAAACCAGCACAGCCAATGACGATACTTTTTTTTGGATTTTCATAAATCTATACACTCCCGCTCCAAAAATTAACAATATGTTATTTAAGCTATACCCTTTTTTATTTTAAGACAATATTAAATTGTAAAAAATATCTACAATAACTAAAGTTATTTTAATTTTTTACTAAAATAGTATTAAAATTATTTCGCAAGCAGTATCTTTTTAATAATTATTTGACAGAAAGTCTTTTGAAAATATAAAGCGGATTAAAGATATGATTTAAAATAAAAAAAGCCAGCAGCTATCCCTACGCGGCACAGCCGCTACGGAGACTCGCTAAAATCGATGCACCGCATCAATTTTACAGGCTATCGCCTGCCGCTCCCTATTTCCCGCGTGAGCAGTATCTTTTTAATAATTATTTTTTACAGAAAGTCTTTTGAAAATATAAAGCGGATTAAAGATATGATTTAAAATAAAAAAAGCCAGCAGCTA
Source organism: Treponema sp. (assembly GCA_045641045.1). GTDB lineage: Bacteria > Spirochaetota > Spirochaetia > Treponematales > Treponemataceae > Treponema_D. Next base: position 96,663 of record JAZUGE010000002.1, read on the forward strand.
TCTACTTTCCCGCGTGAGCAGTATCATCGACGTTAGAGAGCTTGACTTCCGTGTTCGGAATGGGAACGGGTATTGCCTCTCCACTATGGCCACTGGCATTTATTAACAAAACTAGGTAATCTTCTGGGTGAAGGGGTGTTTAACCTCAGCACTTAAGAAGATTTCGTAAAAATGAACAAATAATTTATACAATAATTATAAATTATCGTCAAGTACAAATCTTAGTTTTTGTCGATTTTTTAGACTATTCTTCAGTATTACCGTCACTATAGTCATCGTCTTCTACTATATCGTCTGCTTCTTCCGAATAGTCGTAGTCATCCTTTTCGGCAAGATATTGTTTTAACACGCGTGTTGCCTTTGCTCTTGATAAATCAAGCTCATCACAAAGCTGCTCTAAAATTTCACGCTTTGAAAAACCAGAGTCCTCATAAGACTGAATAAAGTCAAAATAATATTCTTTTTCATCATTATCGTGAGAGCTTACCTGATTATCATCATATAAATCCATCTAATTACCCCTATCAATTATACTAAGTATAGCCATTTGTCTTTAGATAGCTTTAAATTAAACCTACATAAAATATAAAATCCCACATTTCAGCAGTCAATGTTTTTAACAAGGTATTATTTGTTATAACCACTTTTTTAACTAAAACTGTTTACAAAATATTACATTTTTTAATTTTACTTTTAGCTTATCCTTTAGTATTTTAAATTTATGGACAAAGAACTTATTATCAAACAGGCTGTTAATGACAATAAGGGCCTGATTAAAAAGACTGATGATTTATTTAACATGGCCCTTCAGGTCCAGCACCTTTTAATGATGTACGAAAGTGCAATAAAACAGCTCACAACCCAGTTTGAAATTTTAGAAGACGAGTACGAAGCCCGTCATCAGCGTAATCCTATAAATACAATATCAAGCCGCATAAAAGAACCTATGAGCATTGCCGAAAAGCTGCAGCGCAAAGGCTATGAAATAACATTGGACAACATGGTTTCAAAGCTTATGGATATAGCAGGCATCCGTATAACCTGTCCTTTTATAAGTGATGTTTATCATATTCTGGAGATTCTTAAAAACCTTGAAGACATAAATATCCTTGAAATAAAAGACTATATACAAAATCCAAAGCAAAGCGGATACCGAAGCCTTCATATTATAGTTACAGTGCGGGTATGCTTTAGTGACGAAAAACGCAATATCCCGGTTGAAATTCAGGTACGTACCATTGCCATGGACTTTTGGGCAAGCCTTGAGCACCAGATGCACTATAAAAAAGATTATGAAATGCCTCCAAATATAAAGGAAGAATTAAAAAGTATTGCAGATACAATATCTGACACAGATATACGCATGCAAAATCTTGCAAAAAATATGCCGGACTTTAAGGACTACACACCTAATGTATAAATTATCTTAAAGACAGTCTTCTGTATTATTATATTTTGTTTTAAGTGTTATAAAGGCACTGTATAACAATCTTTTCATTATGCAAGTGCAGTCAAATAAATTAGATTGTTTTCATGCAGAACAATCGACTATATGAATTTGATATTGCACGTATAGTGCCTCTTTTACTTTTACCATTTATTCACTTATATGAAGAAGCTCAGTATATCGAGCATCAGGTATTTATGCGACCTGAAGTATATACAGACAACATATGGCTTATGTACATCAGTTCATTTACAGCCGCAGTATTTATGGTAAGCCTTGGATTTAACATTCACCTATCATCAAGACATAAAACAGCATCTTCCCTTGCAAAACGTGGATTATTCTTTTTAATTGGCGGAGTTTTGTTAAACTTTATCCGACTTGGTCCTGGTGACATTTTAGGAGCCTGCCTGGGCGACAGTGAAGCGATTCCAGATCTTATATGGACTATACTTCAGGCAGATATTTTTGATTTTGCAGGACTTGCCTTTTTATACCTTGCTTTTTTAAAACGCTTTCACATAAAGCCTGTTATAGGTCTTTTTATAGCTGCTCTTTTATCAATCATTACAAGCTTAATGCCTGAGCTTGAGTTAGACGGTTATTATTTAAATGCCTTTTTGGGACGATTTATCTGGGTTGATGAAGAAAGCTGCTTTGCCTTTACTCAGTGGATTATTTTTCCTGCTTTTGGTTACTGGATCGGACAGTTTGTTGCTCAAAAGGATGCAAATACTACAAAATTAAACACAAATCATAAGACTATCGTATTATTTGCAGTTGTAGTAACAATCATCACAATTTCAGTAATGGTTTTACTTGACTACAACCCTCTGCTTATTTTTGGTACTGTTGAAAATGACTGCCGCATGACTTTTCCGGCAGCTGTTTTAACACTTGCTTCTGTTATGTGCTGGTACTCACTGTCCCGCCTATATTTCTGGGCAACAGGCTTAAATCGCATCAACAAATTTTTAGTATACGTTGCAAGTATGCTCTCTGCATATTATGTAATGCAGTGGATTATTATCGAAAACTGGGTATTTATTTCTATGTATCTTGAGCTTCCTATGCCTGAGCTTGGTAATGCAGGGTTCTTGGTTACATCATTTATAATAACTGCAATGTCAGTTGCTATGGCATCAGTTTACATGTACTTTCACAAGCGATACATAATAAAGACAAAATAAAGGACAGGTCACACTTACAAAGGCTCCCACTCCTAAAAAAGCATTTTTATGCCTTACAGGAATGAAAGCCTTTTTTTTAATTAAAACTCAAAGCCATACACAGTAACACTGTGATACTCTTCACCTTTTTTTAACACACACGACGGAAACTCTTTATTGTTAATACTGTCTGGAAAGCACTCACTTTCAAGACAAACGGCTTCATGCTTTTTGTATGTCACACCGTTTTTACCAGGAGTACCACCTAAGTAATTTGCAGTATAAAGCTGAACCCCTCTCTGGTTTGTTTTCATCTTTAATTTGCGGCCTGAAACAGGATCACGTAAAACTGCAAACTCTACTAAATCATGTTTACCTGTATTATGATTTTTTGTAGTAAAGCAGTGGTCATACCCCGGCTCAACTTTACCAATATCCAGTCCAATAGCCTTTTCCTTTGTAAAATCAAAAGGTGTATTTTTTACATCAATAAACTTACCGGTAGGTATAAGCTCATCATTTACTTCAAGATAACTGTCTGAGTATAAAGTAAGCATCTGGTCAGTAACTTCACCGTCCCCCTTCAGGTTAAAGTAGGAGTGATTAGTTATATTTACAGGAGTATCCTTATCAGTTACTGCCTTATAATCTAAAGTAATTTCATTTAATTTATTCAGACTGTAAGTGATTGTAAAATCTACATTACCCGGAAACCCCTGCTCTCCGTCATAACTTGTACGCTTAAAAATTACACCGCACTCATTTTCATTGACAAAAGACTGAGACTGCCACAACTGTTTTTCGTACCTCTTAAAACCGCCATGGAGACAGTTATTACCATCATTTTTATCAAGTAAATACTTTATTCCATCAAGAACAAACTCACCTTTTGCGATACGGTTTGCAAAGCGTCCGATCAAAGCGCCATGAGCTACTGTGTCTGCAATATACCCCTGTAAAGTTGAGTGGCCAAGCAAAACATCGGTAAAACCTTTTTTTTCGTCAGGAACCAAAATACTTGTTAATGAACAGCCATAATCGGTAAGGCACACCTTCATCTGACCATTATCAAGACAATACAGCGAAGCTGTACTACCGTCACTAAGCGCTCCAAAACAACTTTTTTTAATGTCCATAGTCCTTCTCCTTTTATAAAAAAAACAGACCTCCTCACCTTACAAAAGATAATAAAGGTCTGTTTTAATTTTTTATTTATGGTTTATTATAGCCTGCATAATCTCAAGCTCCTGTTCAGTTAAAAGACCTTCACTAATATACTGGTCATAAACACTTTGAGCACAAGTCTTAAATGCATGCCTTTCTAAAGCATTAAGCTCATAAACATTTGAATGCTGCTTTATCTTTTCAAGTGAATCTTTTTGTTTATCGGCGATAAGCTTATTGTTAAGCTTAAACATATCAACAGTACATTCTTTTATGATTTTTTGATATTCTTCCGGTAAAGAATAAAACCACTTTGCATTTACATAAAATGGATCAGGGTGAAACTGATAGTCAATTTTAGTAAAATATTTTTGCACCTCGTAAAAATACATGCCTGTATCATTTACCCAAGGATTATCCTGTCCATCTACATCACCATTTTTAAGAGCTACATATAAATCATTGTAAGGTATGTATTTTACACTGGCATCCAAAGCTTTTAGGGTACGCTCTGTTGTATCAAGTCCATTTATACGAAAGCTAAGACCTGCAACGTCTTCAGGTTTTGTAATTTGCCTCACATTATTTGAAAGCTGCCTGTACCCTCCGGCATCCCCCAGCCCTAATACAACAAGTCCTGCATTTAACGAACTGTTTGCTATGCGGCTTGCAAAATCAGAGCTTAAAAGACGATCTATCTGATCTGTATTTTCTGTCAAAAATGGAAGGGAAAATATTGCAAGCTTTGGCAAAAAATCAAACTGCCCACCTCTAAAGCCCTGGATTTCACCTGAAACCACCAGGTCCATCATCTGCTTTTCATTGCCAAGCTGGCCTTCTGGGTATATTTCGATAACAACCCCGCCATGGGTACGCTTTTCGACACGTTTTTTAAAATCTTCAAGGGAAATATGCCGAGGATTTTCTAAAGGCTGAGCATGGCCTATCTGCATCTTGTAAACTTTTTTTACACCGGTGCTCACTTTACTTTTACAGCTGGAAACAACAAAACAAGAACAAATCATAGCCAGCACTACTATAATATTTTTCATCTTTTATCCTTACTGATTTTTACTTTACAAGGTAAATATTAAATCAATAAGTATCTTTTAGCAAGGAAAGTTAAGTAATTTTATAAAAGGGTGGTATTTTTTTTATTTTTCCGGCGAGAAAATTTAATTTTCCCGCCGAAAAAATAAAAATTTGTCGGCGGAAAAACTTTTTTAGACAGTCTTGTTTTTAAATAAAAACCTAGGGAATCTAAAACAAAACAAGACTAGTTTACAAAACTATAAGCACTGATTCAGCTATAGATTACTATTCGTTTAAAGCTGTACATACAATGTAGGAGCTCATATCAGTGCGTTCATCTTCATTTAAAAGAGCGTTGTCATACTCTTTTGAAAGGTATGCTCTAAAAACAGGCTTATAAACTTCGTTTTTATAATATACATACTCTTTTTCAGTATTAAAGACATATACATATGTACCAATGACAGAGCCGTCCACTTTTACAGGGGATAAAATAACTTTATCAGATGGACTTACCCCCATCATGCCGTTTGCTTCAATTACAGTAAGGTCTTCGTCAATAGCAGTACCGCTTAAGGCAGTTATACTGTATTTAATCTTTGCCATATCTTCGATATTTACTATTGTATTACCGCTGGCAGCTATTACCCGGGGAGAGCCTGAAAAAGTAAGCTTTGGAACTGTATATAATTCTTTAGTCATTGCTTCCCCGCTTGCTAAAGTATACAAATCATCACCGTAGCCATCGATTGTAAAAGTAACAGGTACACTTGATCTGTTTGTGATTTTTACGTCAGTTTCAGTTATATATGAACAGCCTGACAATAAAAAAATGTAAGTAAAAATTTCAAGAAAAGTAAGTTTTTTCATAAATTAATATTTCTCTATTATTCTTAGTTTACTGTTATTTTGATGGTGGTCAAGTAGTACAATGCTAATATACCGGTTACAAAGTATCTGATAGTAATACTATCATTTTGATTGACTTTTGCACTTTGTCGTTACACAATGTATTTATGACAATATATGATAACATAAATAGATTAGCAGCCTATGGTCTTGCCACAGGCTTAATAGAAAGTGATGACGTCATCTACGTAAAAAACATGCTTTTAAATCAGCTTGGCCTTGATGGTTTTGAAAACCAAAATCAGGCACAGGACCTGCCTTGTGTAAAAACTGATGATCTTAAAGATATTCTTGATGAAATCCTTAACTACGCCGTTTCAAATAACCTTATTGAAAATGACAGTGTAGTCTATAAAGATTTATTTGACACAAAGCTTATGTCCTGCATGGTTGCACGGCCTAGTGAAATCATCAAAAAGTTTTTTGATCTTTATAAATCATCCCCAAAGCTTGCCACTGATTATTTTTACAAGCTCAGCCAGGACACAGATTATATAAGACGATACAGGGTTTGTAAGGACGTAAAATGGCAGGCCGAAACAGAGTTTGGAAGCCTTGATATTACAATTAATCTTTCAAAGCCCGAAAAAGATCCAAAAGCTATTGCCCAGGCTCGTAACATAAAAAGCTCTGCTTACCCACAGTGCTTACTTTGTATTGAAAACGTAGGATATGCCGGAAGAATAAACCACGCCGCCCGTGGCAACCACCGCATAATACCATTAAAGCTTGCAGGTGAAGACTGGGGTTTTCAGTATTCTCCTTATGTATACTATAACGAGCACTGTATCATTTTTAACCAAAAGCATACTCCAATGAAAATCTGCAGACAAACTTTTGTGCGACTTTTGGATTTTGTAACTCAGTTTCCTCATTATATTTTAGGCAGCAATGCTGACTTACCTATTGTTGGGGGCTCAATTTTGACCCACGACCACTTTCAGGGCGGAAGCTATGAGTTTGCCATGGCAAAAGCACCAGTGGAGTCTAAAATTACAATTTCAGGCTTTGAAGACATTAATGCGGGTATTGTTAAGTGGCCAATGTCAGTTATACGCATAACTTCATCTGATAAAGAAAGCCTTATACAGGCGGCCGATTATATCCTTACAAAGTGGAGAGGATACAGTGACGAAAAAGCTTTTATCTTTGCCAACACTGACGGAGAAGACCACAACACAATAACTCCAATTGCCCGACGACGGGGAAATGACTATGAGATAGACCTTGTATTGCGTAATAACATTACTACACAAAAGCATCCGTTAGGTGTATATCACCCTCACGCAGAGCTTCATCATATAAAAAAAGAAAACATCGGCCTTATCGAAGTTATGGGACTTGCAATTTTACCAAGTCGCCTTAAAACAGAGCTTAAAGAACTTGAACAAGCTCTTGTCAGTGGTAAAGACATTAAAAGCGATGAGACTTTATCAAAGCATGCACAGTGGGCTCAAGAGCTTAAAGCAAAATATGGCTCATTCAGCAAAGAAACAGTTGATGATATATTAAAAAAAGAAACCGGCCTTGTGTTTATGAAAGTGCTTGAACATGCAGGTGTTTTTAAATGCAGCGAAGAAGGAAGGGCTGCCTTTAAAAGATTTACAGACAGCCTGTAAAAGCAAAAAAGGAGCATAACTTAAGTTTTACTTTAGTTATACTCCTTTTTTTATCAGTCTTCAGCCTTTACCCAAAAAAGCTTTATACCTTCGTCCTTAAACTTAGCCTTTACAGCTTTTATAATAGACTCAACCACATTTTTATCCTCGTCAGCCACATAGCTTACAAGCACAAAGTTTGTCTCAGGCCAGGTAGAGCTTCCAAGTTTATAGTCCTTGCTCCCCCTTCCCTTTACAAGTGGCACAATGGTATACAAAATGTCAGGGATATGTTCTTCTAAAACTTCAGTGATATCATCCTGAACTGACTGATTTGCTATAATCTCAGCTCTGTACATTATTCTTCATCCCCTTTACTGTCTTCAACACCTTCCATATAGTCAACATACTGACTAACCTTTGATAAATCATTAGCTGTAAGTTTTTCTTCAAGTAAAACTTTTATATGACTTTTGTGTATTGTTTTTTCTTTCATAACAAGGGAGTACAACACTGGTATAAAAAACAGCGTAATAAAAGTTGATGATGATAGTCCGCCTACAACTGCAACACCAATTGGCTGAACCATACCGGCACTACCACTGTTGGCAAAACACATTGGCAGCATACCTAAAATTGTAGTTAATGTTGTCATTAATACAGGGCGCAGGCGGCTTGAACCTGCTTCAAGGCAGGCTTCCTTCATCTTCATACCCCGGTCAATCAAAAGGTTTGTATAGTCAACAAGAATAATACCATTATTAACTACAATACCTACAAGCATGATTAATCCTACTGCACTCATCATTGATATTGGCTGAGCGATAATTTTATAGATAAATACAACACCAATAATTAAAAATGGTATTGTACAAAGGTTTATAAGAGGAGCCTTAAAGCTTTCGTAAGTACCTGCCATTACTCCAAATACTAAAAGGATTGCCATAAGAATAATTTTACCATAGGCATTACCCTGTTCTTTCATGGTTTTCCAGGTACCTTCATATGCAAGGTTTACGTTATCAGGAACAATAAATGTTTTTGCAACACCGTCTTTTATATCCTGCTCAACATCCCCGGCATTACGGTCTGTAAGGATATTTGCACTTACACTTACAACACGACTCTGATTTTCACGTCTGATTGATACAGGTCCCAGGCCTTTTTTTACTGTGGCAAAGTTTGCAACACAAACTTTACCGCCAGAGCCGTTTACATATATCTGCTCAAGATCCAAAACTTTTTGTCTGTCACTTGGCTGATACATTATCTTTACACTGTATTCTTTACCATTATCACGGAACGTTGTACTTGTAACACCGTTAATTGCATAGTTTATTTCTTTGGCTACAGTCTGTATATCAACACCAAAGGCATAGGCTCTTTGTCTGTCTATATCTACTTCAACTTCAGGAACCCCTTCTTCAGTATCGATGCTTACTTCGCCAACATCGCTGATGCTTTCCATTACCTCTCGCAGCTGGGATGCTATATCAAGGGCATCATCCAATGAGTCTGACCTTACTTTTATTTTTAAGTCGCTTCCTGTCATCTGCCTTGAAAAACCTGAGCTAAAGTTTAATCTTGCTCCGGCAAAGTCTGCAAAATGCTTACGAAGCTTTGTCTGTATCTGGCTAGCAGAGTCAATCTGCTGGGCTGTTGGAGGCAGGTTTATCTGAACGCTGCCTCTGTAGCTTGAACTTGAAGTACCTATACTTGTAATGAGAGTCTTATAGCCTTTTACCTCGTCCCGGCAAATCTGCTCTAAAGTCTGCATTACCTGAGTTGTTTCTTTTAATGTTGTACCAATAGGTAATGTTACATTTACCTGAACACTGTCATCTTTGCCACTTGGCATCATGTTGATGTTTAAGGTTGTAGCAAATGCCACTGATATTATTAAAGCACATACACAGGCTAGACATGCAATAAACCTGTGTCTGAGGGCTTGCTTTAAGGCTTTGCGATAAACCTTTGTAAGTAAATTAAGAGGGATATCTAAAAGCTCATAAAACCTTTTCAAAGGCTTAAATTTAACAGGCTTTTCGTTGCGGTTAGTTAATGGCAAAAACTTACCTGCTAAAACCGGAACAAGAAATATCGCTACAAAAAGGGAACTTACAAGGGCAATTACTACAGTAAAGATAATGCCCTTAAACATCTGTCCCATCATACCAAGATCTTTTATAAAAAATAAAAACGGTATAAATACACAGATTGTAGTTAAGTTACCAGAAACTACAGACATTATCATTTCGCTTGAGCCTAATACAGAAGCTACTTTAGGCTTCGCACCGCGGCTTCGGTAAACGTATATGTTTTCAATCATTACGATTGAAGCATCTACAATCATACCAACGCCAAGGATAAGACCTGTAAGTGTCATCATGTTTAACGTAATGCCTGCAAAGTTCATACAAAGCATTGTTATGATGATTGATAAAGGTATACTGATGGCAATGATGATTGTACTTTTAAAGTTTTTCAAAAACAAAAAGAGGATAACTATTGCAAGGATAAGACCTTCATAAGCACTTTTTATAAGTGTATTTATGGTATCACGTATTGAGTCAGTTGTATCACTGATGATTTCAAGTGTAACATCAGATGGCAGTATTTCCTGTATTTCGTTTAATTTTTTGTATACTGCATTTGCAACAGTTACGCTGTTTTTGCCAGACTGCTTTGTAACTGAAATATACACACCGCTTTCGCCGTTTATATATACTTCGTTTGTTTTATCTGCATACCCCATTGCAGCATTTCCTATATCACGGAGACGAACAACATAACCATTTTTAGTAGTAATGATGGTATTATTTATATCATCGATACTCGAAAACTCACCGGTTGTACGGATACTGTAGTCTGTGACGCCTTCAGTAATTTTACCGCCGCCAAGCTCAAGGTTTTGCTTTGCAAGGGCACTATATACATTTGTAATTGTAAGACCGTAAGCGGCAAGTCTGTTTTGACTTATTTCAACTCTTACGATTTTTGAGCGACCACCCATTGTTGATGCTTCGGCAACGCCTTCGGTCTGCTCAAGCAGGTCAACAACTGTATCTTCTGCAATAACTTTTAAATCATCCTGACTGCGGTTGCCTCGTATTGCAATGCGCATAATAGGCATGCTGTCACTGTCCATCTTAAATATAGTTGGTGAACCTGCATCATCTGGTAAACTGCGGTTTACTCTGTCTATTTTATCCCGGACATTATTTGTTGCTATATCAAGATCTGTACCGTAATTAAACTCAAGTGAAATACTACTGCGGCCTTCACGAGACGTACTGGTCATTTTTTTTAAGCCAGATACGCTTACAAGCTGGCCTTCAAGGAGCTTTGTTACCGATTTTTCAACTGACTCAGGTCCCGCATTTGTATATGAAGTACTTACTGAAAGATAAGGACTGTCAACATCCGGAAAAAGGCTTATTGCTACATTCTGCAACGTAAAAATACCCATTACTCCAAGCAGTGCAAATACGATAAGAGTAAGGACAGGATGCTCTAACGTGCTTTTACTTACACTCATTTTTTGCCTCCATTACCCTTTGGGCTTTCGCTTTGCTCACCTTTTTTCTGAGAGCTTACACCATTTGTGATATCCTGTATCCTGCTGCCGTCGGCTAGGCTTGTCTGCCCCTGAACGACAACAGTCTCGCCTTCACTGCAGCCTGATAAAAGCTGAACCATACCATCTACATTGCCGCCCAGCTTTACTTCACGCCTTGAAACTGTTGAATCTGCATTGACAACATAGGCATAGTTTACATCATTTACGCTTACAATTGCACTTGATGGCATTGTCACATAACCTGATAAGTCCTGGATATAAAGCACTACTTTTGCAAACATACCAGCATTAACGCGGCTGTCTTTTTTATCAAAAACAAGAACAATCTGCTTTGTACGGCTTGTAGAGTCAACAACAGGACTTACCCTGCTTACTGTAGCTTTAAATACAACTCCCGGATATGCTTCAACACAGATATCAGCCTTTAATCCAATCTTTAAATAAGACACATATCGCTCAGGGATATCTGCTGTTACCTGAAGATTATTAATATCACCAACCTGTGTAATTGTACTTGAAGTCCCCACTGTAGTTCCGTTTTTCAAAGGTGTACTGATTACACTGCCTGAAATTGGTGCATATACAGGGCTTATTTTGTAATTTGAACCAGGTGTACTTGGGTCAACCCAGGCAACTACATCACCTTTTTTTACAGTTGAGCCGAGCATAACTTCGGTACGTACGATTTTACCTGCTACATCAGGAAAAACCGATACACTGTTTTGACTTTCAACTTCGCCGTTTGTCGAAACATAGTCATGCAAAACAGTTTTAGCCAAAAGCTGAGTTTTTACACTTACAACTGTGTTTCCGCCACCACGACCGCCTTTGCTAACACCTTTTGCACCTGTTTTATTTTTCCCTGATACTAAGACATATGATACACACAAAACTGTAACAGCTATGATTACTATCCCTATGATATGTGATTTATTTAGTTTCATTACAAATCTCCTTTTGTACGCTGCCTCATTTTTGCCATGAGCCAGCACTTTGTCCTTTATTTTTAGTTTTGTATGCTAAAAGTACCGAAGGGTACACCTATTGTATTTTCAAGAGTAAGAATATTTTTTACCAGTGTGTAAGACTCATTTTTTAATGCAAGCTGAGCTGATAAAAGTGAGTTCAATGAGTTTTGCAGTGCCAGTAAGTCTTTTGTACCTCTGTCATAGGCCTGCTTTGTCATATCATATGTTTTTTGAGCCAAAACAACGTTTGACTGCTTTGCTTTTACTGCAGCCATACTCTGCTTTATGCTGCGCATTGAACTGTCTATACTTAACTGTACTGATGTCTTTGCATTATCAAGCTCAAGCTCTGCTTTTTTTAAGCTGTCCTTTGCAGCATCAATGCTGTCATTTCGAGTTGACCATGGTAAAACACCGTCCAAAGGGATTGTTGCCGACAAAGTAAGAGTGCTTGAGTTTGTATTTGTCGAAACAGAAGCTTTGTCTGTTGTTGTATCGCTATACTTAAAAGAAGCACTTAAGCTTGGAGAATATGCACTAAACCTTTTATCCATTACACCTGTTTTTGCACTGTTAACTGCAAGCTCTGCTTTTTTTACTGCAGAACTATTAATTTCAATACCATCAAGACTAATGTCTCCTATCTTTACAGCATCATCAAGGCTGCCTTTAAGTTCAACTTTTTGTTTTATATCTAAACCTAAAAGCTGATTAAAGCCAGCAAGATCGTTTTCGTAGGTAACGCTGGCGTTTTCAACCGTTGGCACATAACCTTTATATGTTGTTTCAGCACTTAAAACATCAAGCTCACTCAAACGCCCCTGATCATATTTTGCCTTATTTGATACATAAGTCTGGCGGGCATTTTCCATATATCGTTTTTGAAGAGCCAGATTTTCCTTTTCAGTTAAAAGTCCATAAAATGAAGTACGAACAGATTTTTCAAGAGAGCGCACTGCATCTTCAAAGGTTATTATGCCTGCTTCATATGAAGTTTGGGCAGCACTCATTGATGTAAAAAGATTTGCAGTTAAAGATGTGCTTACTGTTGCAGTAAACGAATACTGACTGTCATAGTTTTTGTCCCCGGACACAGGTAAACCATACGAAGCACCTAAGGATGCTGTTGGACTTACACTGTTCCAGCTATGATTACGATTTCTTTTTGCAGCAGCAAGTGTAATGCGGCTTTCTTTCAGCGAAACATTATTTTCAATGGCAAGCTCTACAGCTTTATTTATATCAAGTGTTAATACTCCGTTATTCTCATCTGCACAACACACAGCAGAACCGATTGATAACAAGACACATGAAAAGATTATTTGTTTTAGTCTTTTCATATATACTCCTTTAATTTTTAAAATACCCTAACAACAAAAAATAAACAAATTACTTTTTAATTAGTTTCACTACTATTGTAATTTATTTTTATCAGTTATTGCAGACAATTATTATGTAAATTCCTGACCTTTTTATTATATTAATTAACCTTAAAGTACAGGTGCTTATTTATTGTCTGAAATCTTAAATGTATGTTATAGTTGCTTTATACAGGGGGTATGCATGTCATTGGATATTATTACAAACAACACAGAAACAAATCCTGACGTTCTTATTGAAGAATTTATCAAAACATTCCCTGAATATACTCAGGAAGAATGTGAACGTTTTAGAACAGCATGGACTTATCTTGTCTCAAAAACAGGTAATATTATGCGTACCTGTGGTAAGCCATATATTCTCCATCCAATGCGAGTAGCATCTCTTCTGGCGCAGTCAAAAATGGACATGGATTGTGTAATTTCAGGTCTGTTGCACAATATACTAGCTATTGAAGGAGTTTCAGCTAAAGAAGTTGAAACTGTTTTTGGACCAACAGTTTTAAAAATAGTAAGTGATACATCAAAAATAACAGGATTAAAAATAAACTCAAAGACAATTCAGCAGGCAGATAACATTCGCAAAATGCTTTTTGCCATGATTGATGATGTAAGAGTTATATTAGTCAAACTCAGTGACCGCCTTGACCGTATGCGCAACTTAAAAAGCCTTGAAGAGCGCAAACAGCGTCTTGTTGCTGCCGAAGTAATCGACATATGGGCACCTTTAGCGGACCGTCTTGGTATGCAGTCTGTTAAAAGCGAAATGGAAGACTTAAGCTTAAAGTACTCAAACCCTGATGTATTTCAGCAGATTAAGGCTATTGTTGCACAAAAAAAGGGAGAACGTTCGGCTTATCTTGATAAGGCTGTACAGTCAATATATAAATCTGCCGAAAAGCTTGGTATTTCAGTTCAGATTACAAGCAGAGCAAAACACTTTTACTCCATATACCAAAAAATGCGTAAACGCAACAAAGGTGCTGACGAACTTTTTGACCTTTTAGCATTACGTATTATCTGTACAACAAACTCAGAGTGTTACACAATCATTGGTATTGTTCATGGATTATGGAAACCAATGGACGGCCGATTTAAAGACTATATTGCAATGCCAAAGTCAAACGGCTACCAGTCTCTGCATACAACTGTAATGTGCGAGGGTAAACCACTTGAAATACAGATACGTACTGCCGAAATGCATAACCAGGCAGAGCATGGTGTTGCCTCACACTGGCTGTACAAAAAGGGTACAAACCACGATAAGGTTGATGTGTCTAACCTTGGTATCTTTAACCAGCTGCAAAACCTTAAGGACCAGCATTTAAATGATGAAACATTTTTTGCAGAGCTTAAGGGTGAGCTTTTAGGGGATGAAATTTTTGTATTTACTCCAAAAGGTGATGTAGTGCAGCTGCCAGCAGGCAGCAATGCCATTGATTTTGCTTATCATGTACACAGTGCTGTCGGCGAAAAAATTGTGGGTGCAAAGGCTGATGGTAAAATTATCCCTATTACATCCCCTCTAAAAAACACTCAGATTATCGAAATTATCACAAATCCTCAGGCTCACCCAACAGAAAGCCAGCTTAAGATGGTTCATACATCAAAGGCAAGACAAAAAATACACTCGTGGCTTGTAGCAAATGACCCTGATTTTTATGATAAGGACGCTGAGGCTAAAAAAGCTGCCGAAACTGCTGCTGCAAATAATTACTCAAAATCAATACAGGAAGAAAACCGTAAAAAGCACAGGGCCAAAAACGGTGCACAACCAACACCTTCTGTTCTTTATACAGGTCAGGTCATTATCGAAAACACTCACAACATGAAGTTTACACTTGCCGGCTGCTGCTGTCCAAAACCAGGGGACTTAATCACAGGTTATGTAAGTAAAAACAAGGGCATTATGATACATAAAGCCTCATGCCTTACATACCAGCGTATCCCTAATATCGAAAACCGCGGTGTACTTGTTGAGTGGGAGTCTCGGCCTTATATCGACAAAAAGGACAAAAAAAAATCCCCAGCTACTGCTGAGGATAAAAAAGAATAGTTTGCATACTTTTTATGGTAAAACAAACTGGACTGCAACAAAGTGACGGCTTTTTTGCAGTCCAGTTTTGTTAAACCTTAAACTGATCAATTTCAGTACCAATAGTATTGATACTGTTGTTCATATTATCAACAATTGCCATCAATGCCGACTCAGTTTCACTAACCTTGCGGGCACTGTCACTCATTACATCAACACTCTTACGCATCGTAAGGGTTGCATCCTGCAGCATACGTACCTCATCAAGGATAGCTTTGTTTCCCTCTGACATTTCAGAGCTTGCAGATTTAACCTCAAGGGTACTGTCGTTCATAGCATGCAATGCAGTACCAATCTGCTTACTACCTTCCTGCTGTTCATCCATAGCAGACTTAATCTGTCGTACAAGTTCATCTGTTTCCTGGATTTTTGATGCAACAGTATTAAAGGCTTCGCTTGACTCGTTACTTGCTGCAACAACATCTTCAATAAGCTTTTGAATTTTACTGAGCTGGTCTCCAATTGTCTTTGACTGTTCTGTTGATGTTTCAGAAAGCTTTCGTATTTCGTCAGCTACAACACTAAAGCCTTTACCGGCTTCTCCTGCGTGAGCAGCTTCGATTGCAGCATTCATAGCCAAAAGATTTGTCTGTTCGGCAATACTTGCAATGACTGTATTTGCATCAAGAAGTGTCTTTGACTGCTCTTCAATTTTGGCAATCTTTTCATTAACACCTTCCTGCTTTGCACTACCGTTTTGAGCATTTTGCTCAAGCACAAGGAAAGACTCTGCCATTTTTTCAACACTCTGATTTACAGATGCAATATTACCAATCATCTCTTCCACGGCAGCACTGGCCTCTGTAACACCGGCAGTCTGAGTATCAATCATACGCTCAAGAGACTCGATGTTTGAAGCAATTTCATTTACGGCCCCTGCTGTCTGTGAAACGCTTTCAGTCTGCTTCATAATCTGACTGTTGACATCTTCAATATTATTGACAATCTGCTTTATTGAGTCAGATGTATCAGAGCTTATATCCCCAAGATACTGACCGGCTTCGCTTAAAGTATCTTTTGAGTTTTTAATTTTACCTACAATACCGCCAAGCTTGTCTGTAAATGTATTTATGCCAACTACAATATCATGTATCTCATCACGGGTAGTAGACTTAAGTTTTTTAGTCAAATCAGCATTGCCGCTGGATAAGTCTTCAACGGCTGACTTAACCTTTGCCAGAGGAGCAATGATTTTACATACTACAATATAGCCTACAATGAGAGTTAAAAGCAGTGAAAGGAAAATAACTTTACCAACAGATTTTTCAAGAGCAATAACATATTTATGAAAGTCACTGTAGGGGGCAAATACTAAAACAGACCATGGCAAACCTTCAATAGTCTCATAAGCCATAATAGTTTCAGTTCCACGGATAGAGCCTACAAAACACCCCTTATCCCCTGCAAAAAGACTCTTAAAAGCTTCCTTTACATCCCCTTCAGCATTATTACTTATGCGTAAAAAGTTTGTTTCACCTGATATAACCTTTTCAATATCATTTGCTGCAAGTAAATTACCAGTACTTCGGTCTAGAAGAAATATTTCGGCATTTTCACTAATATTGATTTCAGATGCCATGTCACACAACTCAGAACCTTTAATTGTAGAGTAAATGGCACCAATTATATTATCATCTGGATCTCGTACAGGATATGCGTAATCTACCTTCAGTACAGTTTCACCCTTTGAGTTTTGATCTCTGTATGTAGGGCCGCTGTAGTAAACACCTTTTAATGCCTGCTGAACACAAAGCTTTGAGCTGTAATCATGTATATCTTCCTCATTTTCAGCTTCGTACTCATAGCCATATCCCTTTTTATCAACAAGCACCATGTCATAGTAAACCTGTTCACATCGCTCCAATATATAAGTAACAAAATGATGCTTATCAAAAAGACTTACATCAGGATCCTCAATATCACCATTTCGGACAATAATCTCCAAAGTCCTAAGCTCAAGTTCGTTTTTGTCTTCAACAGACAGCTTATACGAGTGAGTCAAAGCTTGAAGCTCAAGCTTAATCTGCTCTGATATAGCAGTCTTGCTGCTTCGGTGAATGACTAAAAACATTATCGAAAAAGACAGCAACAGAATAATAAGAATCGGTACAAGAATTTTAACACGCATCTTCGTCTTCATATCGTACGTCCTTCAAAATTATGATTAACATATTACACTGTAGCACAAAAAAAGCTGCATGAAAAAAAAACAACAGAAATTTATAAAGATAACTTTCAGTTATAAAAAAAAGCCCCGCACTTTCCATAAATGTTAAGTGCAGGGCTAAAATAATTATAATTAAACTATCTGCCGGTATCTCTTACAATACCACTTTTATAGTCAGGGTCCTTTACCCTTACAAGAGAAGTATCGGCAAAATCATACTTTGTATATAAAGCACAGTTATGATCAGGATTAACCCATGCAAGCTTTTCGCCTGTTTCAGGATTAATAAACTGATAGTCAGAAGCACTAATCTTTATTGCAAGCTCATCTGGAGTTACAACTTCAAGTTCAGTACCATAATCAGTTTTGTTAAGACTGTTGTATTTATAAAGCTTCCAGCCATCCTTTTTTACAGGAGATTGAGGAACTTTTTCAGGATGAGCAGCATAATCACGTTCAGCTGCAGCACGAGCACCAGGGTGCATAGCTTCAAGACTGTCGTTATGAGATTTTACAAGGTTATTACCTGCTTCAAAAATCTTATCAGTATCTTCAGCACTGTACTTATCAAATAACTGTCCTGCAAGAATATGTGAGCTGTCGCTGGCACCTATTGTAGTTTTATCAGCATCACCGCGGTTATAATAAAACCCTGTTGTACACTCACGATGAGCTACTTCATCAAGAGACTTCATAAAAGGTTCTGCTTCACTCATTGGTATTTTGCCTTCAAGGGCATCAATTGCCTTACGATATGCACGGGCAACCATTGCAACGTAGTATACGCTTTTCATACGGCCTTCAACTTTAACAGCATCAACACCTGCATCTTTCATATCCTTAAGATGATCAATCATGCAGAGGTCTTTTGATGACATAACAGCTGTAAAGTTTTCACCTTCAAATACAGGAAAATACTCTCCTGGTCTTTGATGCTCTTCAAGAACAAGAGCTCCGCTTTGAGCTATAGCAGCAGCTTCTTCAGAATTAAGAGGACTGGTTCGTCCAATACGTTTTGGATCCATCAATACATTGTAGTCCCAGCGGCATGGCTGACTGCAAAAACCTGACTGTGCACTGCGTCCTGTAAGATAAGCACTCATAAGACAACGTCCGGAGTATGCAATACACATAGCACCATGACCAAAGCACTCAAGCTCCACATCAGGAACAGCATCTTTAATCTGACGGATCTCATCAAGTGAAGTTTCACGGCCTAAAACAACACGTTTAAAGCCCATGCTTTTGTACATTTTTACAGCTTCAGAGTTTACGCAGCTTGCCTGAGTACTTAAATGCAGGTGTGCATTAGGAAACTCCCTCTGTAAAAGAGGAACCATACCAATATCCTGTACAATAAAGGCATCAATTGGATAAGCCTTAAAATAATCAAGGTTTTTCATAAACTGCTCAATGTCATGATTATGAAAACTTATGTTTAAAGCACAAAACAACCTTTTTTGAGGATACTTTTTCTTAAGTTCAATAACTCGTTTATATTCGTCTTCGTAAAAGTTATCAGCTTTAATACGCAAGCTGAACCTTTTTAATCCAATGTAAGCAGTATCAGCACCATAAGCATATGCATATGACAGCTTTTCAATGTTACCTGCAGGGCATACTAATTCCATAAATTACGCTTCCGTGTAAAGGCTCTGTTCAAGAACCAGATGTATATTTGTGTCGCTAACCTCTTCTCCGTCATCTTTAACGGTTATTAACTTACCAATTTTTTCTACAGCAAGATGAGATTCACTTAAAAACTCATCAGCAAACTGAAACATATGCATCATGCCTTCCCAGACGTCAAGCACACATTGACCTCCGGATTGCTCCAGTATGGCTTTTAACTTTTTAGCATCTTCAAGTAATATCTCGTGTTCACCCATCTGTATGTACACAGGAGGAAAATCCTTAAACATACTTTCATCAGCCTTTAAAGGCGAAACAAGATAACTGTCCCTGTTTTCAAGATATGTATAGTACTCGGCACAACGATTAATTGACTCACCTGTTAAAACTTCATCCTGTGATTTTTTTGAAGATAACACAGCTGAAGAAGATGAAACATCAAGCCAGGGACTTAATAAAACAAGACGGCTGACAGATTGTCTGTAGAGACCTTTTAAGCTGAACAGCAATGCCAGTGCAATTGAAGCACCTGAGCCATCTGCCATAATAATGATTTCCGGTTTTACACTTTCATCGCCACCATTTTTCAATGTTAAAGCGACCTGTTCTTCTGTATATAAAGCTCTAAATACAGCCTGTACATCCTCCAGTGCTGAAGGGTATGGATGAGCCGGTGCAAGACGATATTCCGGAACTATGGTACGGCATGCAGTAGCATTAGCTATTGCAGCACAAAATGCTCGCCAGGATGCTTTTGATCCTGCAACAAAAGAACCTCCATGAACATATAAAAGTACACGATTAGATGCAAAAAGCTCAGGTACAATAACGTCACAGTTTACTCCACCTAGCTCTTTTTCATTGCAATCTACCCTGTTTGGTAAAAAAACAGATGTAAAAGTATTTTCAACTTTTGCTCTGTAAGTTTTTACATTAAGCTTCTGCGAAAACTGCAGACTCTTTAACTTTTTTACTGCCTGATGGCACTCTTTTGATGATGACATATTTATAATATAGCAAAAAACCTTCTAATTTACTATACTTAAAAGTATGCCAATTAAAATACAGTCAGATTTACCAGCCAGAACAATTCTTGAAAATGAAAATATATTTGTTATGACAGAGTCCCGTGCTGCGACACAGGATATTCGTCCTCTTAAAATTGCCATAGTTAATCTTATGCCTACAAAAGAAGCAACAGAAACCCAGCTTTTGCGTCTTTTAGGTAATACACCATTACAAATTGATATTTCACTGGTTCAGATGGAAAAACACGTATCTTCTCATGTATCTGAAGAACATCTTGACCGTTTTTACATTCCTTCAAGTGAGATTTTTAAGCATAAGTGGGATGGTTTAATTATCACAGGTGCTCCTGTAGAACAGCTTCCTTTTGAAGAGGTTGATTACTGGTCAGACCTTTGTGCAATTATGGATTATGCAAAGGATAATGTATTTAGTACCCTTTATATCTGCTGGGGAGCCCAGGCAGGCTTATACCACAACTTTGGCATAAACAAAACTGCATTAAATGCAAAAAGGTTTGGTATCTATCCTAACCACAAAATGGTACAGAGTGAGCCTTTGTTAAGAGGCTTTGATGATGAGTTTCCGGTGCCAACATCGCGTCACACAACAGTTGACGGTGAAAGCATAAAAAAAATACAGGACCTTACAGTCCTTGCAGAAAGCTTTGAAGATGAAGTTACTCTTATAAAATCAAAGGATAACCGCTCAATTTTTATGATGGGACACCTTGAGTATGATACTGAAACTTTATCAAATGAGTACTGGCGTGACAAGAACAAGGGACTTGAAATAAACATTCCAGTTAACTATTACCCTGACAACAACCCTGAAAAACAGCCAAAAAACCAGTGGCGTAGTACAGCACACCTGTTTTATTCTAACTGGCTTAACTACTATGTATATCAGGAAACTCCATTTACATACACCCAGGAAAATCAGGCTTTGGAGAAATAAAGAATGCCATATACAATTTATGATTTAGCAAAGGAATGTGACGTATCTGTAGCAACAGTTTCAAGAGTAATAAACAATGTCCCTACAGTAAAAGCAAAAACCCGTGAAAAAATACTTGCTGTAATGAAAATGCGCAACTACGTACCTAATGCTCTTGCCAGAGGTATGAACAAGATGAGCATGAAACTCATTGGTGTTTTAGTAAATGACGTTGGAGATTCATTCTGCTCAAAAATCATAAATGGTATTGAGACTGAGTGCCGTAAAAACAAATATAAGATATTTATTTCATCTACAAACTTTGATCCTGTAATTGAAAAAGAAGCTATTGAACTTATGGTTCAAAATCAGGTAGACGGTATTATCATCGCAGGCAGCAGACCTTTACAGGATGTAAATGCCGATTATCTGCGCGAAGTAAGCAAAAATATTCCTTTAGTCTTAATTAATGGCATTTTAGGCGATTACGATAATATTTACACAATCCAAAGTGACGAACAAACTGCCACAAGGGAGGCTTTAGATATAATACTTTGCAAAAACTACTATAAAGAAGTTTTTGTTATTGGGCCTGATTATTACCAGACTTCGAAAATCAAGATTGGACAATGCAGCGAAGTGTGCAAAAAGTATAATGTCATTTTTACCGATAAAAACATCATTTCATGTGAATATGGTTTTGAAGAAGGCAAAAAAGCTGCCGAAAAGTTTTTACAGATAAAAAGAGAACACCCTGTTCTAGTATTCTGTACACAGGATAAAATAGCAGCAGGTTTTAATTATGTTTTAACAGAACATAATGTAAACAGACCTGATGAAGTTGGTTTATTTTGCTTTAGTAACACAGATTTTGCTGAATACGTTTACCCTCCAATGACAGCAGTAAACCAGCAGATGAACGTTATGGGTCAGATGGCAGCACAGCTTTTTATAAATCTAAAGCAAAATATTGCCCCAACATCCCACATTATACACTCCCCTTTTGTCTTTACAAAAAGAGCAAGTACAAAGTAAAAAAAAACTGTCCCTGAGCTTTACATCAGGGACAGCTGTTCATATTTATTCAGATATTTGTTTTTTACCGCCTGCAACATGGATCCAGGTAAGCTCATGTTTGTTGTAATTTAAGTGCACAACCTTACTGTCAGGTATCTGTGCAAACTTTTCAACTAAAGGCCAGTCGATCCCCCCCTGCATTTTGATAGTACATATCATATTTTTAGTCATACCACTATCAAGCCATGTGTTTATCCACTCATATAAACGGGATGGATAGCAAATTACATCGCTAAATACCCAGTCAACTTGTCCAATTTCTTCTGGTTTCAATGTAAAAGCATCATGAGCCATAAACTTAACATGACTGTCATTCATTAGAGAAGGTGCAAGTTCTGCTCTGTCAACTGCAAATACATCGGCACCTAACTGTCTTAAAACCCAAGTCCAGCCACCAGGGCAAGCTCCTGCTTCAAAACATTTTGACCCTTCACCTGGTAAATCAACATTAAAATAATGATGAGCCAGTGTAAGGCCTTCCTGTATTTTCAGGTAAGCACGGCTTGGAGGGTTAATATGATCTTCCTCAAAGGTAATGGTACCTGCAGGTATACAGTTTGAAGTTACAGCCGAAGCTATCATTGTTTTATCATCAATAAGAGTATAAAGGCCTATTGGTGAAGAAGGTATATTAAAGGGAAACTTTCGCACCTTTAAGTTGATATGAGGAAGTTTTTCCTGTATAAGTTCAGCCCGTCTAAAATACTGGTACTGATAAGGAGCCCAGCTTCGCTGTATGCTGCGCAATGCATTACTGGCTTCTCTTATTGACTCAAAATGTACGATAAAGGGTTTCAGCATAACTGTCCGGGCCCAATATGGCACTACATCAGTTAAATCAGGAGTATATAAAAGTTCTCCATACCATTTTGCATTATTTGCTGTAAAGGTTGAACCTGCAATTGTTGCGGCATCTTCAATAGAGCCGTAATTAAATCTTTGTGCAAGCTCCGAAGTCAAAAGACTGCGACAATCCGGAAATGCTAAAAACGCACTGCCACTAAGCTGTTCAATTTGTACTGACATGATTACATCCGTAAAAAAATGTTATTGATCTGAATCGTTAATTTCGTCGGTGAGATTTTTAATATAGGACTCTAATTTGAAGGTGTCTCTTGAACGTAAAAACTGAAATCCTACATCAATACTGAGATCTTGTGCACTAACCCACTGTGGATGACCTATTAATACAAGTGGTTCAAGATTTGAACGTGAAAGTCTGATTTTAAGCTCATAGTCTTTTTCAGTGTTTATCTCTACAGGAAAATCATAATGAACTTTACAACCTTTAAGGCTGATATCTTCAAGTACTCCGTTGACAGGACTTAATTCAGCACAGTCAACTTTGCCAAAGTCTTCAAATCTTGTATGTTGTCTTTCATAAGGCATAAAATCAAGTATGAACTAATAGTTAAATATGGTCAAGTAACACAAATTGGTATGCCAAATCAGAAATCTGAAGAAATCAGTCCTTTACGCACATTACTTTACGAGTTTCATCAATACCACTGGCAATAACACGGACAAAATACAAACCTCTGGCACATGCTTTACCATTATTGTTTGTGCCATCCCAGTGATAATAGTGCAGTCCGCTGCTGACTGTACCCTTTACAAGGGTTTTTACGATATTTCCGTCTAACGTCATAACAAAAACACTTAACCTTCCATCCTTTGGCATGTCAACCTCAATAGTCGTCTGTTCTCTCGTATTTACATTTATGACATTGTTTAAAATTGATACACCACCCTTTTGATGCTTTATGGCTTCAAAATTAATGGACCAGATATCGAGAGAGTCACAATTTCCTTCATTAAAAGCAACTTCATCTACATTTACAGCAAATAATGGAATATCTGCAGTTTCATTATTATCATCATGATTTATACGAAAATCGTTACCAGCATTATCAGTTATCTTAAATATAAACTCAAAACAATCACCATTATCAAAATCGAAAACAGATTGTCTTAGAGTGTAATTATAAAGATTATTAGCTCCTATACTTGCTCCGTTCACAGACGGATAACAAAAACTACCAGGAAACCACGCTCTACCATAAGAAAGAGCTGTATCTGGTATATCCTTTGATTTTGCACCATAAAGAACAGCCCTAAAAGGAGAGCTTACCATTGCCTGAATAATTACATCATTACCACACCTTAATCGTTCTGACAAATCAGAAGTATGTGAAAAATCATAGGTTCTGGATAAATAATTATTACTCCAACCATCACTGCCATCGCCAGAAGCTGCATAAATTACATCAACTGCATTTATAGCAAAATCACTTATCGCATGACAAATGTCTTTAGCAGCCTTATTACCAAAACGGTCTTTCAAACCGTCTGATAAATTAATCATAAGATACAAATCTGTAATATTAGCAAAAGAAATATCATTATCAAGTGTGAGCATTACTTTTGAAGTATCTGATTTATCTGTGAAAACTGCTGATAATACGTTTAGGCTTGTATAGTCACTTTTATCTGACATTTTTACAAACTTACAGTCAGAGACAATAACATCAATGTAGGAAGCATCTATAGGCTCGGTAAAAATAGTAATAATCTTTCTATTATTCACCATAGCAAAAGAGTGGCCTATTTTTGGTCCTGAAGCATCTCCTGTATCTTTATATGACTCATATGCCCCAAATCCATACCCCCTAACCATCGTATGCCCTTTTTCAGCGTAAAAAAGCCCCTCCATAAATGATAGATCTATTGTAATATCATGATGAAAACCAGAAGAATCACTACTATATATAGTACCACAAGAAAAACCTGTAGCATCTGTGTTCCACTTAACAGAAGAAGATTTTATGTAAATTTCTTTAAGTCCAGTACGACCAGTCACAGACTGAGTACATGCACTATCTACATATGCATCCCCTTTTATCTGAACTTTACCACCATTGCACCATATCCCTCCATCAGTAACTGAAGCATAGGATATATTAAGAACATTGTTTATCTCATCATTTTTATTTTCGATAAAATCAGCAAACTTTAGACATATAATACTGTCGGAAACAGCTGATGCTCCTGTAAGTTCAGGACTATCAAAATTAACGTTTGTATTACTACCGTTATCATCCACAGCCTGAAGATTACTTGAAGCAATTATGTATGCACTGCCACTACTACAGTTTACAGTAACATTTGAAACAGAACCGTTAAACACAACAGCATAAGGTACTCCCCACTGAAACTTTGTAACACAATCAGAACTGTTAAACACAGGGCTAGACGAATCAGAAGAGGGAAGCTCAAAAGTCGCATCGCTTATATCAGTACCATTAACATACAAGTTTCCACCGACTTTTATAGTTGCTCCAGAAGAAGACAAAGCCCCCTGCTTGACAGTTGGTAAATATGGAGCATTTACATAAGAATCATAATATGAATATCTTTTATCAACACCAGGATATATCGGATCATCAGCATTGTAATTTGCCCCGACAATAATAAAATCATTTGATACGTTTAAATTTTTATTATTACAATTAAAATCACCCTGCACATAAAGGAGAGAACAAGTCAATTCAGCATCTAGTGTTACAGAACCATTAACTATGACATTATTGAAGAAGCATGAAGCAGTATGCGTATAATCACCAGTAATTATGACGGTAGCATTATCGCCTATAAACTTACCAGAACCAGTACATGTTATACTCTTTATGCTTACTAAACCACCAGTTTCTATCTCACATTTGGCATCATTATTAATAAGAATATTGCCTATCACAGCTCCATTCGGTATTTTTGGATAATTTCCATTATCTCTTTTATCTATACGAACATATTCACCATTTGCAGGAACAGTTCCGCCATCCCAGTTTGAAGCATCTGTCCAGCTTGTATTATTTGTACCAGTCCATACTTTATACGAACAGTTATACTCTAGTGTCTTCAACGTTGTAAACTTATCAGGAGTATTAAATACAATTGAGTATCCCGCATTTACATCGGTCCAGCTCAATGTAAAGGAATATGATTGAGAGGAGCTAGGAAGTTTTATAGACAAGTCGCCTGTTTTTAAATATGATCCATTAAGACCTGTAAAAGTAACAGTATTTACTTGAGATTCTAATTTAAAAACTGAATCCTTAGTTACATAAATACTCACCGGATAAGTTACAGATTGAGTTCCACCGTCTGATCTTTCTAACGTAAAAGTTAAACTATATAAACCACTACTATTATCTATCTGGCTGTTTGTTACATTATAATATGATGGAGAACCTATTGTTGTTTTGTTTAACGTACTTGCATAGGTTACACTACAATCGCCCCATCCTAGATTCGCTCCTGAAGCAGGTATATATAAAGTTCCGTTACCGGTAAACTCAAGCGTATTACTTCCGCCATTTCCATAAAATGTAGTCGTAATGCTTAATGTAGCATTCTGCGAGATGTTTACATAATACTTGAAATTATTACTATTTGGAAAATCCAATGCATATGTTTTAATTGAACCAGTACCATCGATATTTAATGTTGCACCATTGACTGCAGCACTTGCCTGATGTATATACACCGTATCTGATACATTAAGCTTATGTCCATTAGTATCTATTGTAACAGAGTTATTACCTTTCGATCCTGTAGTAAAGCTTGTTACAGTAATGTCTCCATCAAGCACCACAGTTACAACTGCTTCACCTGTTATGACAGCTGTATCAGACGAGTTTTGTCCTGGATAACCTGTATTTGGGCTCCAGCAGCTTGGGTCAGTCCAGTTACCGTTTGCAACAGTGTTGTCCCATGTATATTCTGTCCCACTAACATACAGGCATGAGAAAATCAGTATAAAAAAAACAGATATAATTTGTTTGATAATAAACTCCCGGTAACTCATTATAACACTAAAAGACCATTATCAAATAAAAAAAGGCTGATGACCAGATAATTTGTGAAACACACTTCAATTATCAGCCACCAGCCTTTTTTTAGCAAATATCTTCTATATAAATATGCCTATTTTTTTTCACCAGAACCTACAAGGCACATCCATTCTGCCTGAGCACAAAGGGTATCCCCTACATAAGCTTTACCAGACTGAACAACCATATTTTTTGTTGCACGTTTGTTTTCAATTTCCATACGCACAGTGTCACCAGGACGTACCTGATGCTTAAACTTTACATTGTTTACAGTTGCTAAAAAGAAAAGACTTCCTTCGTCAAACTTTTTCTGCAAACTTAAAGCAGCACCGCCGCCCTGTGCCATAGTCTCAATCAAAATAACGCCAGGTACTACAGGATACTCAGGAAAATGTCCCTTAAAAAAGAAATCTTCTTCAGTAAACTTACGAGTACAAACACAACCGTTATCATCATAACTTTCGATTGAGTCAACAAACAAAAATGGTTTACGATGAGGCAAAAGTGTTTCGATATCAGTAAAAGCCATATTACTTTACCTTCTTAAATACGAGGATACCATTGTGGCCACCAAAGCCAAAGTTACCGCTCATTGCAACATCAACTGGCATTTCAAGACCTTTGTTTGGTGTATAATCAAGGTCACAACCACCTTCAACATCTACGTTATCAAGGTTAATTGTTGCAGGAATATAGCTGTCTTCAATAGCCTTGATACAAACCATAGCTTCAAGAGAACCTGCATTACCAAGACAGTGTCCTGTCATACTCTTTGTACTTGAAATATGAAGTTTTTTAGCAGCTTCGCCAAATGCAATGTGAAGCATCTTTGTCTCACCACTATCATTTTTAGATGTTGATGTACCATGTGCATTGTAGTATGTAACATCTTCAGGCTTAAGACCTGCATCTTTAAGAGCAGTTGTCATTGCCTTTGCACCACATATTCCATCTGGATTTGGAGCTGTAAGGTGATAAGCATCACTTGATGCACCATAACCTGCAACTTCTGCATATATTTTTGCACCGCGTGCCTTTGCATGTTCATATTCTTCAAGAATAAGGACTGTACCTCCTTCGCCCATTACAAAGCCATCTCTGTCTTTATCGAAAGGACGGCTTGCCTTGCTAGGGTCATCTGCCCACTTGCTTGAAAGAGCATGTAAAACATTAAAACTCAAGTTACCAAAGCCACATGTACAGCATTCTGCACCACCGGCTAAAATTACATCATAACGACCGTTACGAACCTGATCAAAAGCATTACCGATAGCATCTGTACCACTGGCACATGCAGTTGTAACTGTATGTGTAGCTCCGTGAATACCAAATACCATTGAAACGTTACCAGCTGCTTCATTTGGAATAAGCATTGGTACTGTCATAGGTGGTACACGAGTTTTTTCAGACTTAATATATGAAGTCATAGATTCTTCTGTTGTATCAAGTCCACCCATACCAACACCAAGATAAACAGCTGCGTTTTCAAGAACTTCCTTATTATCTGTAAGACCTGCATCATCAAGTGCCATCTTTGAAGCAGCTACTGCATATTTTGAAAAAGTTGCCATTTTACGGGCAGCACTTGCATCCATATACTTTGTTGCATCAAAGTTTTTTACTTCAGCAACATACTTTACTTTAAATGGAGCTGGATCATAACGTGTTATTGTTGCAATACCGCTCTTACCTGCTTTTAATGCAGCCCAAGTTTCTTCAACTGAATTTCCTAAAGGTGAAACACAACCTAAACCTGTAACAACTACTCTACGCATTTTTATTATCTCCAATTTTAAGTTAGCAGCCCATGCCGCCGTCAATGCCAATTACCTGGCCTGTAATATATGTACTTAAATCACTTGCAAGGAACAATGCTGCATTTGCAACATCTTCTGGAGTTCCAGCTCTCTTTAATGGAATGCCTTCAATCCAAGTCTTGCGAACTTCTTCTTTTACAGCCTGAGTCATATCAGTATCGATAAAACCTGGGGCAATTACGTTTACACGCACGCCGCGACTGCCAGTTTCTTTGCAAAGAGATTTAGAATATGCAATAAGACCGCCCTTACTGGCAGCATAATTTACCTGTCCTGCACCACCGTGTAAGCCAACGATACTAGCCATATTAATGATCGAGCCTGAACGTTTTCGGATCATATCATTTGAAATAATCTGACAGATAAGAAAAGCACTTGTAAGATTAATACGAAGAACATCATCCCAGTCAGCTTTTTTCATTCTAAAGCTCAAAGTATCACGAGTAATGCCTGCGTTATTAACAAGTACGTCAAATCCACCTGCTTCTGCCAAAGCAGCTTTTACAACTTCAGTTAACTGTTCGCTGTCACCTACATCAGCACAAATTTCATGAAATTTTGTATTGTGCTGAGCAGCTAATGCTTCTAACTCAGATTTAGCAGCACTTGGTTTTGAGCATAATCCCCAAACCTCACAGCCTTCAGAAAGGTATTTTTCGACTATACCGCGACCAATACCACGTGATGAGCCTGTAACTAAAGCTTTTTTATTTTCAAGTAACATAACTCTTCCTTATATATATTAAGAATCAATTACAGTCCGTTGATAGTTTCGACTGTATTAACTGATGTACATGGTAAAGTTGCACCAAACTCTGTCTGTCCCCAAAGACCACTCAGTACTTTTCCTGGTCCAATCTCAAGAACAACCCATTCATTATCTGTATCAGCTTTAATAAGATCTGCAAGAACAGCTTCTTCTTCAGTCCAGCGAACTGGATGTGTAAGATGATCTACAGCACTTGCCTTTGCAGGTGAGCCTTCTGTTACCATTTTACCTGTTACATTTGAAAACAATGTAATCTCAGGATCTTTAAATGTGTAGCTTTCAAGAGCAACCTTAAACTCATCAGCAGCTCTCTGCATAAGCGGACTGTGGAAAGGACCTGCAACAGCAAGACGAACACAACGGCGGGCACCAGCAGCTTTAGCTGCTTCTTCAATAGCAGTAAGGCCGTCATAAGTACCACTTACAACTGTCTGCTTTACACTGTTAAGGTTTGCAGCATAGGCACCTTCAACACCAGCACAAAGTTCTTCAACCTTTTGAGGTGGTAATCCTAATACAGCAGTCATACCAGGAGCATGACCTTCATTTTCACAAGCAATCTGTTCACAAACCTTTTGCATAATTGCTCCACGGGAGCAAACAACTTTTATAACTTCTTCAAAACTTAAAAGACCGGCAGCATATAATGCAGGAAACTCACCTAAACTAAAGCCCATACAAGCTGATGGAGTAATTCCCTTTGTTTTAAGAGCTGCCATTACTGCTATTGAACCTGCTGTTATAGCAAGCTGACTGTTATCACTACGATTTAATTCGCTCTGATCGGTATCCCAAAGAAGTTTAGCAATATCTTTACCTGTGATTGCTGATATGTCATCAATTACCTTGCGGGCTTCAGGAAAAGCCTCACAAACATCTTTCATCATCCCCTGGTATTGAGCACCTTGTCCTGGGAATAAAAATGCATATTTCTTTGCCATAAAAACCTCTTATCTGACATTTTTTAATAAATTGTCAAATTATATATTAATAGTATATGAATTAATTCAATTATTCAAGTCTAATAAACCTCTAATAAAAAAGTATCAGTAATTAATAAATATGCAATTTTTTTCACTTTTTTCTAAAAATTATTCATTTTTCTTATAAAAAATGTTTGAAAAGATTTAATCATTATAATAGACTTTAGGCAGAGTTTATTAATTTATCCATATTAACAAAAAAAGGAGAACTTATGACAATTACAAATGAACAGGCTTTAAAAGCTTTGGCTGAAATAAAAACATATTGTGCAGCTAAAAATCTTAACGAGTTAAGATATGTAATTGATGTATTAAAACACCTTGAATCTCAGGGTATTACAGACCCATTAAACACAGATTTTACAGCTTTAAAAAAATAAAAAGGATTATATATGACAGGAACATTCTGGTCTTTACTGCCAGCAATCGTAGCTATTGCACTGGCTCTATGTACAAAGGAAGTTTATTCTTCTTTATTTATTGGTATTTTGATTGGAGGCGCTTTTTACGCTTTTGATGCAGGCACTGGTTTCACAGGCTTTTTTACACATGTATTTACAGACGGGCTGACAGGTTCTCTGTCTGACTCATACAACGTAGGTATTTTAATATTCCTTGTAATATTAGGTATCATGGTAGCTTTAATGAACAAAGCCGGAGGATCAGCAGCTTTTGGTAATTGGGCAAAAAAGCACATCAAAACTAAGGTTGGAGCACAGTGTGCAACAATAATCCTTGGTATTTTAATTTTTATTGATGACTATTTTAACTGTCTGACAGTTGGTTCTGTAATGAAGCCTGTTACTGACAAATATGGAGTAAGCAAAGCAAAGCTTGCCTACCTTATTGATGCAACTGCTGCTCCTGTTTGTATCATCGCTCCAATCAGTTCATGGGCAGCTGCTGTAAGCGGCTTTGTCAGCGAAGGCGAAAACGGTATTGCATTATTTTGTAAGGCTATACCATTTAACTTTTATGCAATACTCACATTAGTTATGATGTTCAGCATGGTATTTATGCGCTTTGAGTTTGGTGAAATGAGCAAATACGAAAAAGCTCTCCAAATTATGAGCGACAATGCTGATGACGAGTCTGAAAACGAAAACACAAAAGGTAAAGTTATTGACCTTATTTTACCTGTTTGTCTTTTAATCGTTTTTTGTGTACTTGGCATGATTTACAGCGGCGGCTTTTTTACAAAAATGATTGAAGAAGAAGGTTCAATGATTGCAAACGCAAGCTACATGAACTTTATCGAAGCATTTGCAGCAAGTGATGCATCTGTAGGTCTTGTATTAGGTTCATTTGCAGCCTTCATCATTACACTTGTTTTTTACTGTGCACGCAAAATAATCAGCTTTAATGACTGTATGTCATGTGTTCCTGACGGTTTTAAAGCAATGGTTCCAGCTATTCTTATCCTGACTCTTGCATGGACATTAAAGGGTATGACAGACAGTCTTGGTGCTAAAGAATTTGTTGCAAACCTTGTTCAGGGCAGTGCTGCAGGTCTCAAAAACTTTTTACCTGCTATCATATTCATAATTGCCTGCTTCCTTGCATTTGCAACTGGTACTTCATGGGGTACATTTGGTATTTTGATTCCAATTTGTATTGCAGCTTTCCCAGAAGGAAGCCTGCGTATTATATCAATATCTGCATGTATGGCAGGTGCTGTTTGTGGTGACCATATTTCACCAATA
This sequence comes from Treponema sp., assembly GCA_045641045.1. Taxonomy (GTDB): domain Bacteria; phylum Spirochaetota; class Spirochaetia; order Treponematales; family Treponemataceae; genus Treponema_D. The sequence continues at coordinate 129,006 of JAZUGE010000002.1, forward strand.
TCTGATACAACAATCATGGCAAGTGCCGGAGCACAGTGTGACCACGTTGTACACGTTTCAACACAGTTTCACTACGCACTTTTCACTGCTGGTATTTCGTTTGTAACTTATATTGTAGCAGGTTTTACACAAGGCTTAGGTACTGTAACATCAGCTATTATAAGCTGGATTGTAGGATTAGCACTCATGTTTACATGTCTTATCGTACTTCGCAATTACAAGGGAAAAGAGCAGGTTAAATAGATGGAAATTATTACCACATCAAACGCACCTGCTGCAATCGGACCATATTCCCAGGCAATGGTTAGCGGTAATCTGATTTATACATCAGGACAGATACCAATTAACCCAACTACAGGTAATATAGAATCCGCCAGCATCGAAGAACAAACTGAACAGGTCATTAAAAATCTGTCGGCAGTTTTATGTGCAGCAGGTTCATCTTTAGATAAGGTTGTAAAGACTACATGTTTTTTACAGCATATCCAGGACTTTGCAGTATTTAACTCGGTATATGAAAAATACTTTACAGTAAAGCCTGCCCGAAGCTGTGTTGAAGTTGCATCCCTTCCAAAGGGAGCTTTGGTTGAAATTGAAGTAATCGCTGAAAAATAAGCAGCATTACTCATAAAAAAAGACTATAGCATTTTGCTATAGTCTTTTTTTTAGAATCTATTTAAGCCACTTCATCATAAGATTTTTTATAACCTTAATGTCATTGTCACAGCCTGCCCCATCAAACTTATACAAAACAGGAACATTGTACTGACGAGCAATGGTATCACAGGCAAAACAAAAAGTATCGCCGTGAATTGCAGAGTTACCGCTTCATTGCATCAAATCTATTACTTTTAATAACCCTTCATAACAAAATATTAGTATTAAGTCTTCACGTATGATTGCTTAGTATTCCATTATTTTTCGAATAAAAATTAAGTTTTAGCTGTTGTCAATAAAAAAAACCAGCGCTCCGTTTTTGCAGGGGCAAAAACGAGACTCGCTCAAATTGCTCGCTCACTCGCAATTTGCCGGCATAAATGCCGTCGCTCCCTATCTACTTTCCCGCTAAGATCTGACGTTAATGTGTTTAAAAAGAAAAAAGCCAGCAGCTATCTACTTTCCCGCTAAAGCAGTATCATCGACGTTAGAGAGCTTGACTTCCGTGTTCGGAATGGGAACGGGTATTGCCTCTCCACTATGGCCACTGGCATTTATTACTAAATCATTTCCTCTAAGACAGAAGCTTTAC
>JAZUGE010000003.1:0-23020 GCA_045641045.1 Treponema sp.
TTGTAACAGGAACAAAGGAGCTTACAAAAGAAAACTGGGCTGCATGGTTAAAGGGCTTTGATGAATTAGGTGGATTAGAGTGGGAAAATGCCGGTATTAAAAAGGCACAGGACTCAAATCTTTTATATTAAAATTTGAAAGTAAGCCTTTCCCTTATGTAAGGGAGGCTTACCTTTTTGAGGAGTATAGTAAATGAAAGTTGGTTTTATTGGTCTTGGTATAATGGGATGTCCTATGAGCAAAAACCTGCTTAAAGCAGGTCATGAGCTTGTAGTATATGATCACAATCAGAGTAAGATAGACGAAGTTGTAAAAGCTGGTGCAAAGGCAAGTGACAGCGTTGCAGGTGTTTGTAAAGAATGTAACGTTATTATTACTATGGTTCCAAACTCGCCACAGGTTAGAGAAGTTGCTTTAGGAGCTGACGGTATTATTAATCATGCTCAAAAGGATACAATTTTAATTGATATGAGCTCAATTGATCCAGTTGAAAGCAAGAGCATTGGTCTGGAACTAGCTTCAAAAGGTATTGATATGCTTGATGCTCCAGTATCAGGTGGAGAACCAAAAGCCATAGACGGTACTTTATCTGTTATGGTTGGTGGTAAAAAAGAATCCTTTGATAAGTATCAGAGTCTTTTATTAAACATGGCTTCAAGTGTTGTATATGTTGGAGATCTTGGCAGCGGTAACGTTGCCAAGCTTGCAAACCAGATGATTGTTGCTGTAAACATTGCAGTCCTTGGTGAAGCATTAACTCTTGCAAAAAAGGCCGGTACAGACCCTCAAAAGGTATTTGAAGCAATAAAAGGCGGACTTGCAGGTTCAACAGTTATGAACGCAAAAGCTCCTATGATGCTTGACCATAATTTTAAGCCTGGATTTAGAATCGAGCTTCACATAAAAGATTTAACTAATGCCTTAAATGCAGGTCATGCAATTTCTTCTCCAATGCCATTAACAAGTCAGGTTATGGAGATGATGCAGGTATTAAAGTCTGATGGTCATCAAAAGGAAGACCACAGTGCACTTTCACAGTACTACGAAAAAATTGCAGGTATCACACTTTAATCATTCTTTTTAAAAAGGAGAACTTATGTTTAAGCCATACGGAGTAGTCCCTCCAATTATAACACCTTTTAAAAAGGACGGGAGCTTTAATGAAACTGTATACCGCCAGATGATTAATCATTTAATCGAAGAAGGTGTACATGGTATTTTCCCTATGGGAACTACAGGCGAGTTTTATGCAGTTGATGATGAACTGTACAAACGGATTCTTGAAATTACTGTAGAAGAAGTAAAAGGCCGAGTCCCTGTATATGCCGGTGCCAATCACATTACAACAAGAGGCAGCGTAAAGCTTGCTCAGATAGCTGAAGAAACAAAGGTAGATGCTCTTTCTGTTTTGACCCCTATGTTTGTTTCTCAGACACAGGATGAGCTTTACGCTTATTATAAAACAATTGCTGAAAACACTAGTCTTCCAATTGTTATGTATAATAACAAACCAAAAACAAATGTTACAATTGAGCCGGCAACTGTTGCAAAGCTTTCTGAAATAAAAAACATAGTTGGCGTAAAAGACAGTACAGGGGATATGACAAACTCTACTGAGTATATCAGACTTACAAGGGGAAATCCTGATTTTAGTGTTATGCTGGGTAGGGATACATTGATCTTTGCAGGTTTATGCTGTGGGGCAGCTGGTGCAATTTCGTCATGTGCTAATGTTGCTCCAAAGCTTGCCAGTGATATTTACAATAAGTTTAAGGCCGGTGATATGCAGGGAGCTCTTGAAGCTCAGTTTAAGCTTGCTCCTTTACGTATTGCCTGCAATATGGGTACTTTCCCAGAAGTCATAAAAGAAGGTTTAATGATGGAAGGCTTTGATGTGGGCAAGTGTCTTGAACCTATTGGAGAGCTGTCTGGGGAACAAAAAGAAAAACTTATAAAAATTCTTGTAGACATGGATTTGATAAAATAAATAAGGATATGTATAGATATATGTGATTTATTTACATATATCTATATTTTTTTTTATTGTTTGAACAATAACGGGAGAATTGGTAAAATAGATTTGATGAACCAGGATTCTTCAAATGAAAAGTATAATGTTAAATCTGTAGAGAGATGCCTGTCTTTATTGGATTTAGCAGCAAATAGCGATGATATTATTACAGTGCAGACTGTTATGAACAGTCTTGGCCTAAATACAAATATGGCCTATCGTCTTTTAACTACTTTAGTTTCTTCCGGATACCTTGCAAAAGACGAAAAGACCAGTACCTATACAGTTACACTAAAAGTAACCCGTCTTTTTAGAAAGGCTTTGTCCTCAATTGAATTAAGAAAAACTGCTCTTCCTTATATGGAAATGCTGTGGAATCAATATCCTCAGGCTAATGTTAATCTTGCTGTTTTATATAATGATGAAGTGATTCAGACTGACCGAATTGACAGCCAGACAGTTCCTCGTACTTATTTTACGCCAGGAAAAAGTGTTCCTCTTCATGCATCAGGTATGGGTAAGGTTTTACTGTCTGAACTTGATGACAGTGTTGTATCTGACTTGATTGAAAAAGCAGGAGGTTTTAAACAGTATACACCCTATACAATTACAGATATGGATGTGTTTTTACGTACATTGGAGAGTGTACGCAAAGACGGATTTGCAACTGACAGGGAAGAACTGATTTTAAAAGACAACTGCAATGCCTGTCCAATCAGGGATGGGGACGGTAAAATCGTTGCAGCTGTAAGTATGAGTGCTTTTGATAATTTTATCAGTAAAGAAGTTATGGAAAGTGCAATACCTAACGTGTGCGAAATCGCACGCAAAATCTCTTATATGCTGGGTTACCAGCTGTAAAATAAGTATATTATTAGTCATTGTATATAAAGCTTCACTTATGGTGAAATAAGTTATTTATGGATTGTGAATATATAATATCACTGTCTGTGAAACCTATTATTTTACGCCTGTGAAGCTTATTATTTTAAGACTGTGAAACCCATTTTTGCATTACTGAAAGGTTACTTTTTACTCGTAAAAGAACGAGAAAAAGTAACTTGTTATTTCGTCTTCGTCTTTACCTGAAAGCTCGTATGAGTTTGTATGATATAAAATGCTGGACTTTGTTTTATCTGATAAAAAATGAGCAAGGGCATATATGCCAGGTCTGTTATCACAGCCGCAGTATATCCACGTTGTTTTATCAGGTTTATCAAAAAAGCTCATGGATCTTGTATCCTTAAAAACTGTTCCTTCAAGGTTTCCGTGATGGGCAAAATCTGTACTTATAAGCAGAAAGTTATCTTTTTTGCCTTTATTTGTAAAATACGGTAAAAGGGCTTCGGTAAGTTTTTGTGCATTGCTCTGGTTCAGGGGTGGCTCGCCATATAAAGCAATGGTTACAACCTTTGCCTTAGGAAAATACTTTTTAATATACGGAATTAGAGTTGAAACTCCGTGTTCTCCTCTAAAAACCTGTCTGTCATAGTCTACCCTAAGTTTTTTGCATATTTCATCTGTTATTAAAAGATTACTTTTTACATAACCTGTGTCTGAAACTTTCCATGTATCATCAGAGACAGACCAGTCTTGTGTAGATAATCCGTAGTGTGAAGGGCATATTATAAAAAAATTTTTTACTTTTCGCCTTTGTGCAATGTTATAAAACCAGTGATCAATCTGTTTAGCTGCAAGCAGATGATGACTTACAGTGCCTGCCCAGGGAAATGCTTTTTTATCCATCTCATTTATGACAGGAACACTGTATAGATTATCAGGTTCTCTTTCTCCTAGGCTTGCCCAGGTATCAAGAGAGTCTGTTTTATTTGATTGATAAGGGGTACAGCCTGCAAGTAAAGTACAAAAAGCTATAACAGCTATTTTATGATGCATGACTGGGCCCAGTGTGGTATATATTTACTCATATCATCATCACCATCATATACAATAGCTTTCCACTGCTCATCAGTAAGTCTGTCACCCATTGGATGGTAAAACTCGTAATAGCTGAAGCCATAACCGATAGCAATGCGCTTTCCCCCCTGATTATCATTAAGGGGTATATAAAGCTCATTAGGACGTCCGACACCAGTTTCAAGACACACACCATGTTCAGTATTGGTAAATACATCGGCAATACAGGCCATCTTAAACTGGTCCTTATCTTCAAACCAGTCGCCATCTGTATATAAAAGGATATATTTTGCCAGAATATTAGGTATTGTGCGTATCCATTTGTTTTCATCTTCGCTGATATCTGTATCCTGGGCTTCTTTTTGTGCTATAACCAGACATTTTTCGTAAATGGATTTTAAAGCCTGTAAAGCATATTTGCCCTCACTGTCAATTAATGAATATGCATCCAGTGTTTTTTCCAGAATCTGAACTCCTAAAAGGCTTCCTTCCCAGAAAGGTACGTTAGGTTCAACATAATTTACCGGTACCGGAAGCTTTTCTGTTCTGAATGTTGGATCAAAATCTCCATCGCCGGCTCTTTCAGCATATGACTGCTTTGCATAAAGAATTGTGTCGTGTCTAAGTTCTGCCCAGGTTCCAAGCCCTGCATTTAAGCTTTTAACGTTCCATGCTGGGCTTTCAGTAAAGTAAAACTGTGAGCCTTGAGCAAAGTTTGCCTGTGTTTTTACCTGATAAAGGACTGTGTTGTAGTAGTTTTTTGTCCAAAAGCCTGAATCTTCATTATTAAACTGCTGTTCAAGTTCAGTAATTTTATCCTTGAAACCTGGGATTTTGTCATACTCACTTTGAGAAAGAATATAATCAGCACTTTTTGATCCAAATACTTTTAGTATATCGAGACCTGAGACAAAATCTCTTTCAAAAAGGCGTGGTGCTGAAAGCTCATTGTGGATATATGAGTCATATACAAATCTCTGTCCCATAAATCTCCAGCCCATAGGACTTTTGTGGCTTTCTCCTTCGTGAGGTCCATCAAATACTGAATTAGAGCTTATTCTTGGTGGTCTTAATTTGTCATGACAGGTTTTCATAAAGGAAAATGCATCTGTTCTATCTCCTTCAAACTGCTGCCATAATGGTAAAATGTCTGAAAAAGACACATCATCGCTTTCGCCGATTAATGCTGTGACACTTTCAAATAATGAGTTCCAGTCGTTGTAAAGCTTAGGATTTTTATGAACAGTGTCTATAATGTATGTTATTACATGAGCCATTTTTGAAGAAGAAGGATAGTCGTCTGCAATGACCCAGTTAATGCGGCCAAACCACATTTGAGCCATAAAGTATGCAGTTAAAATACCGTTTTTTGTGTAATGACCGCGGGCTTTGTACTGACTAAAGTCTTCTTTGTCTTCAAGAACCTGGCTAAAGTCGCCTGATGCACTTATTACGCTGTCGTAATCGGCTTGTACTCTTGAACTTGAAGAGTTGTATAAGTCGGTAATGTCAGTTTCTTTGTAAACAATAGTTTTTCGCCAGCTATCCTGACTATCAAACTGCTTTACTGGGGCACTTTTTAATAAAAGATATGGTACTGTAAAGTAATCTACTGCTGCAGCACTTATTTCATCATCCCCTTTAAGAGACTCAATAAAGTCTGAGCAAAGGTTTGTAAGACGAGGAACAAATTCTTCTTCTTCAATATGCTGTAAAAGCTTATCAAATATAAGGTGCTGACAATGGCTTATTAAATCTGTGGTAATAAACATTGTTGCATCGTTTCGGATGGACTGATATTTACTGACCATATCATCAGGGTAATATGACCATCTCTCTTTTTCGGCCAGTTTAACTGCAAGCTTATTGTTTACAAGGGACTGCTCTACATTTTGATTAAGTGACGTATATCCTGTATATGGGTAAAAATTTTCAAATTTTCCGTTTGTTTTGTATAAGTGGGCTGAAATTTTATTTTCTTCAAGGGATCGTCCAAGCCCATATAAATCAGCTCCAAAAATATAACCCTGGATTCCGTTCCATTGGGCAGGATAAAACCAGTTGTAATTTTCTTCAAAGGCAAACATTTTTTGTCCGTAATCATTAATATCCTCTGAAGCATTTAAGAGCTTTGGCCCTGTAATCTGAACAAGGGAGCCGAAAGGAACCTCTGTGGCATTTGTGTCATAGTCACCTTTTATTATTGCGCTATTTATATCAGTAAAATCAAAGCTTTCTCTCGGAAATATTCTGCAGACACGGCTACCTACTACAGCTGTGTTTCCTTCGGTGATGCCCTGGTCAGGTATCTGATCGAAAATCAGGGGATCTGACAGGTACTTTTCATGAGCTTGTGTAGTAAACTGTGAAAGATTGAGTTCATTATCAGATGTAAATACAGACTGTACTTCTTCTTCTGGTTGATTTTCTTGTTTAACTGTTTGAACTTCAGTTTCATGTGCTGATATATCAGTGGTCTGAATTGCTGTTTTTTGTTTATCTTTGCAACCTGTAAAAGACAGACAAAGTAATACAAGTAATAGATAACTTTTTTTCATTAAAACTCCCTGTTAGAATATATCAAACATATTCTATAATGTATATTAACTATAAAATGAACATTAAAAAAGTTTTTCAGCGATATTTATTATACTTTTTATTTGTTATTTTTTTTCTGCCCCTTTTTTCATGCAGCCGGACAAAGGTATATGTAAGTGACAGGCATGTATGTTCATATAACTGGATTATGCAGTATGCACAAAAAAAAGGTGCAGTAGATTTAGTTTTGATAGACTATCACAATGATATAAACCAAAATCAAACACCGGTTACAAGCTATAACTGGGTTGGTCATCTTATCCAAAAGGGTTTTATAAATCAGGTTTTCTGGGTTTCTGGACACACAATGCTTTTACCAAATAAAAACTCAAGACTTGCCTGGCTTACCAGAAACCTTGCATCGTATCTTCCGGAAGAAAAAGAAAGAATTATTTCGATGGTAAAGATATGTGACTGGAACGATCTCAAAACGATTAGAATTAAAAAAAACACAGTTTTTACTATTGATTTTGATTTTTTTGTAAAAGATGGCGGAAACCATCCTGAACAGTTTGTAAAGGAGCTTACTCACTGGATAAACGGTATAAAGCCTGAGCTTTTAACTGTTTCACTAAGTTCCACATATCAAAAGACTCCTTTTGATATGTGGAACAGGTTTAATATATTTCTTGCAGAATACAATGTAAAAAGCAGCTGGTATGTAGATTTTGAAAGCTTTGAAACTACTATGGAAAGTCTTGATGATAAAAAGGCCTGGCAAAGCTGGATGAAAGATTTTAAAAAGTATAAATCAAAGCCTTACTGTTTTGGAAAAGGGAGTTATTTGTGGATATCGATGCCTTTTGAGGTAAAGGAAAACCTTTTAAAAAAAGAGTGTGAACCTTTAACGAGTGAAACAGCAGGTATTTTAAAGGCTATGAAAGAAAATAAAAACATGGTTACCGCTTCAATGAAAGACAAGTTGATTACAGAAGCCTTTTCATCTTTAGAGAAAACTATAGATAGTGCCAGGTACGATAGTGTTGATCAGGATGCATTAAATGAAAATGCTATTGGTGTTGCAGTTAGGTTTATGAACAATGGTATAGACAGAGGGTGTCTTTCTTTATACCGTGGTGTACAGGAAAAAGATTTGTATGATGCTGTAAAATATTGTGCCCAGATGGCAGGCAAAGATCCTCGTTATCCTTTTATAAAAACTAATGAAATTAATGAGCTTACAGTTAATATCTGCATCTTTGACAAATGGGAGCAAATGACTGATGCAATGGATTTTATACCTGGCATTCACAGTTTATTATTAAAAGACGAAAATGGAGAATTGACTTTATTACAGTCAAGCATCGCCTTTGAACGTTCCTACTCACGAGAACAGTTTTTAAGTAGATTAAGTAATAAAGCTGGTCTTGGACTTGATGGCTGGAAAACCAAAGGCTTAACCTTTTACAAAAGTAAAACGCAGTCATTTTACGGGTATAGACAAATATAACAATTTGTAATTTTTAAAGTTGTAATATTAAAAATGTGGATATAGACTATAGCTAAAGACATTTTTAAGATGTTCATTTTCAAGCTATGGAGGAAAATATGCTTACACTCGCGATTAAAATTACATCCTGCAGATTAAAAGACATAAAATCATTTATGTTTGTTTCTCATCTTAATTCCCCTCCTTTATTTTACAAAAAAAAATCATAGAAGCTTTATTTAATATACAAAAAGTCAGTTACAAGATTAATTTTCTCAAACAAAAAGCATAAAGATTAATTGTTTTAAATACAAATAATACAGTTTATCTTTTCGTCTGTTGATTTTATTCAGTTTATGTCTAAAAAAAGCTGGATAAAAAGAGGCTGATTGCGTATTGCTAATGTGTGAAAAAAAAATAAATGGAGATATGATAAAATGCTAGGAATCAGTTTATATACTAGTTGTAATGAAATTGCTGAAAGAATTATTTGTGATACATACAAAAAAGCTTTTGTAATGGTACGAGACATCAGTGCACCTGTAACTGATGACGTGGATATAATAATCTTAAGTCACCAGTGTTCTGATGGGAGCTTTGAGGAGGCTAAAAAGTATTATACGCCAGATTGTATCTTTAAAATCATCGAAAACAAAAATGATTATGAACTTGTGGACTATTGTGGTAATTTTGTAAAAGACGTGACAGAACTTTTACAAAGAAGATTTGACAGAGATTTTATTGCTCACAATATATTTCCTGGAAAGAGTGATATAGCAAAACTGATTAATAAGCAGATCAGGACTGCTGCATGTAATGACAAAATAGTTTTAATTGTAGGGCCGACAGGAGCCGGCAAGACTTTAGTTTCAAAACTAATACATAATCTGTCCAAGTGTAAAAAGCACAATAATGAGCCATTGCTTGTTAATTGTGACTACCTGTCTGACGAGCTTTTTACATCTCAGCTATTTGGTGTTATAGCAGGTGCCTATACAGGGGCTGTAAAAATGGATGGTTACCTGGATACTGCCAGCAATAATACTGTTGTTTTTGATGACATTGCGGACTTATCATTAAAAGCTCAGGGTACATTTTTGACTTTAACAGAAGAAAAACGTTTTATGGCTGTTGGATCAAGTAAAGTAAAAAAATGTACATCGCGATTGATTTTTATTACAAATAAGAACCTGTCCATACTGGTTAAAGAAAAAAAGTTTCGCCAGGACTTATTGTACAGAATTGATGCTAATATAATTTGCATTCCGCCATTGTCTGAACGTAAGGAAGATATACCAGTAATAGTAAATTATTTCCTTCGAGATACAAATAAGAGTCTGTCTTCAGCTGCCTGGAACAAACTTTTAGATCATGAGTGGACTGGTAATACAAGAGAGCTTCGAATGGTTTTGGAAAATGCTGTTGAAAACGCAAAGGGTGAAGAAATAGATGAATGGGATATTAAGTTTTTAGATAATTATTTTAAGGTACTGGACATTAATCTGAACCCTATAAAAAAGATCTGATGTTATTGATTTCAGACTGCTAGAAGTATACTTTTCTTCTAGCAGCTTTTTTGTGAAAATCATGCTAGTAAAACAAAAAATTAGTCTAATGCATATCTAAATCTGACGTAGAATACTAATAGTACAGTTACTTAAGAACTAGTTTTAACAAATAGTGCAATGCATAGGCCAATGCTTTGTACAAAAAAAGGATGGATTTTTTTATGAAGAAATTAGTTGCATTAACAGCTGCATTTGCAGTATTTGCTTGTCATTCGTTTGCTGAAATTAAAACAAGTATGTGGGCTCAGATGGGTATGAATATGTGGAACCATAGTTCTGCAGGTTCAAAAGATGCTGCTAATGATGATACTGTTGGAATGTATCCAACATTTGCCCCTTTAGGAAGAGTAGGAGTTAGCTTTACAGGAATTGATCCTGACGAAAAAATGGGTTTTGCTTTTGATGTTAACTACCAGGGTTTTAACTCTCTTAACCAGGGTAAGTACTATGCTGGTAATCCTTATACACCATCTTACTTAACTGGTAAGGGGTATACTGAAGGATACTATAATGCTCCTGTTTGTGTTGGGGATAATGCTTATGTATGGGGAAAAGTATTACCTGGGCTTACATTAAAGGTTGGTCACATCGCTGAAGACACATTACGTACAACAAAGACTTTTGAAAGCCAGAACAATATCTCAGGCTTCAGACTTATTAACGATATGTTTAAAAAGTTTGAGATTTTAGCTGGTATTCATGCATTATATCAATATGACAATCTTATTCTTGCTGCTGGTGTTGATACATGGGATGGTTCTGCAAATGAAACAGCGACATGGTTCGGCACACCTTACACATCAGCTGAATCTGTGTATAAGGGAACACAGATTGCTGCTGGTTATAAACTGCCACAGATTGGTATGATTAAGGCTCAGTATAAGTTTGCTGAAAGAGATTCAAACAATGTAGATCAGGACTGGTTAAATCTTGGGTTCCGTCTTGATGCTGTTGAAAATCTTGAAGCAGAACTTACAACAACAATTTATCCAGACTGGGCTTATCACAATGGCGGTACTGAGATTGCTGGTGGTGCTAAATATACATGGAGAGACGGCCGTAACGAAAAGGCAAATGTATATGCAGGTGCCAAGTGGTTTAACGGTAACTCAACTGCAGTATCTCAGGAACGTAAAAACAACACATATACAAACGTTGATATGGGGCTTAATGCAATGTACTTTATCGGTCGAACAGGTGTTGGTATAACAAACGAACTTTTAGTAAAGGAATCTGCTACTGGAACAGCAAAAACATATACAGTTACACCAACTGTAAGACAAAAGCTTGCACGCTACTTTGGATACTTTGAATACGGTATTCAGTATGAGTATTATGACTCAGGAATCAGTGGTGATGATACAGTTCATCGCTTCAGACTCCCAGTTGGCTTGCAGTTTGCAATGTAATTAGTAAGGGTACTTATGATAAAAGCGGCTATTAAGCCGCTTTTATTTCGTTTTAATATTTATGGAGGATTTATGTTATTTCCTATTAACACATCATCAAGACTTGTAATGGACTTAAATGGTATCTGGAGTTTTAGGCAAGATAAAGACAATAAGGGATTTGATGAAAAATGGTATGAAAAACCTTTAACTGATTGTACAACAATGCCTGTACCTGCTGCTTTTAATGATTTAAAAGAAGGTGTTGAGTTTAGGGACTTTTATGGCTGGGTTTTTTATCAGAGGGAAATAACCGTTCCGAAAGCATTGTTTGAGAGTGAACGTGTGATACTGCGTTTTGATGCAGTAGCTCAGTATGCAAAAGTGTATCTCAATGACAAACTGATTTGTGAACATAAGGGTGGATTTTTGCCATTTGAAGTTGAGATAAATGACTTTATAAAACAAGATTATAATCTTTTGACAGTTGCAGTTAATAACTTTATTGACAATACTACACTGCCTGTAGGAACACCACCAAGTAATGGTGGAAATATGTTTCATGGAGTGAGCAGCCATAATCTTCCTAATTTTGACTTTTTTAACTACGCAGGTATTATTAGACCTGTACACATATATACCCGACCTTTATGCAGTATTGAAGATGTTGAATTGACAAATACTGTCTGTGAAAATGAAGCTGTTATCAGCTACAAGGTTACAGGAACTTGTGACGACAAAAATCCTTCATGTAAAGTTGAAGTCTTTGATGAGGATAACAACCTTGTTTGCAGTGCAGAGGGTTTGACTGGTAAACTAGTTGTTAAAGATGTTAAATTGTGGCAGCCATTAAATGCTTATCTTTATAACGTGCGTTTTACTTATGATAAAGATGTTTATACACTTCCTTATGGTATACGTACAGTTGAGGTTAAGGACGGTAAGTTCTTAATTAACGGTAAGGCTTTTTACTTCAAAGGCTATGGTAAACATGAAGATACTTTTCCAAATGGACGTGGCATAAACCTTGCAATGAACACAAAGGACATTTCACTTATGAAATGGCAGGGTGCAAACAGTTTTAGAACAAGCCACTATCCATATAGTGAAGAGATGATGAGACAGTGTGACCGAGAGGGTATTGTTGTCATTGATGAAACTACAGCTGTTGGCGTAAACTACGCCTTTGGTGGTGGTGCTAACTTTAACGGTCAAAAGGTTACAACTTTTGATAAAGAATATGGAGTTAAAACCTTTGAGCATCATAAAGATGTTATTACAGATTTAATTACACGCGATAAAAATCATGCCTGTGTTGTAATGTGGTCAATTGCAAATGAGCCAGATTCATTTGGGGATGCTGCTTATGAGTATTTTGCTCCATTATTTGATCTTGCCCGTAAACTTGATCCACAAAAACGACCTTGCACACTTATCAGTGTATCAGTTGGTGGTAAACCACAGGATGATGTCACAAGTAAGCTTAGTGATGTAATTTGTCTTAACAGATATTACGGATGGTATAACGGAAGTCCTGATATCGATGGTGCTATGAAAAAACTTAGAGAAGAACTGGACTACTGGCAGACTGTAGGAAAGCCACTTATGTTTACTGAATATGGTGCAGATACTGTTATGGGATTTCATGATACAACACCTGTTATGTATACAGAGGAGTATCAATTGGAGTACTACAAAAAGAATAACGAAGTATTTGACTCGTATAAGTTTATTATTGGTGAGCAGGTATGGAACTTTGCAGACTTTGCAACCAGTCAAGGTATGTTAAGAGTCCAGGGAAACAAAAAAGGTATCTTTACCAGAGATCGAAAGCCAAAGCTCGTTGCCCATTATTTTAAAGAACGCTGGCATAATATCCCTGATTTTGATTATAAATAAACAGTTCTAACCTTAGTCCTGGTGTAAATGTTGTTTACGCCAGGCTGTCGGGCTTTTTCCTGTGTATTTTCTGAATATTCTTGCAAAATAGTTCATGTCTTCAAAGCCGCAATAAGCAGATATTTCTTCAATACTTTTTGTAGTATTTTTTAATAATGGCAATGCATGGTCAATTTTTACCTTGTTTATATAGTAGGTTATAGGTTTACCTGTCTGTTTTGAAAAAAGGGCAGATAAGTATGTTGCGTTTAAACCTGTTAAATCTGATAAGTCCTGTAAAACAATAAACTCATTAAAATGAAAATCAATATAATCGATTATTTTCTGCACATGCTCGCTATATCCAGCACTTTTATGATTGCGTACAAGATTGCAATACTCTTTTATCATGGTAAGGGACAGGTTGTTTAGTTGAAGAATGCTTGTACAGCCTTCAATACTGTTTCCTATAAGCATGGATGTTTTATTTATGTAATAAGGATGTATGCCTGAAAGTTCAACGGTTTTTCGAAGGAGCGTATTAAAAACAATAAGATAGTTTTTTACATTGCGGATTATATTTGGATTTCGCTGGTCAAATTTTTGCTGCATCATAACTCTGTAAAACTGTACAGCTTTTTCATTGTCTCCGTTTTGTACTGCATCAAGTAACTGGTTTTCAATTTCATACCGTTTTTTTATCATTGTAATCTCAGGCGAATCAGGATTACTCATGTAATCAGATTCCTGATTTACATGTATGTCATCATCAATTGAAGATGCATCTGTAAAGTGGATTGTAAGTTCACGCTTTAATATGTCAGGGAGTAAAAATGATAAAAGAGAGTAAAAGCGTTCGCGGTTTTCAAAGTAAGGAATATCATTATAAAAAGCAATAAGCTCTTTTTTCAGGTTTTCGTGAGACAAGTTAAGAAACAGCTTATTAAAGATAAAGTCTTCAGAAGGTTTTTCAAAAAGAACAGGACCAATGCTCATATATGACTCATCTTTTATTTTCAAAATAACATAGTTAAACATGTATTTGTCCTGAGTCACATATATGATTGACGGATCTTTTATTGATTTAATCCATTCTATTATTTTTAAGTATTTTTTTTCATCTCCGGTAATAAGCCTACGAAAATTATAGTCAATTTCACTTATGTTTTCATAAGGCTTAGATAGAAAGATAACCTGAGTGTTTTGTGAGTTTAAAAGCTTAATAAAAAAATCTAATGAATCATCCATGGATAGTTTATTGTAAAAGGGTATTTAAGTTGTGAACAGTACCATAACAAAGTCTTATATAGGTTATTTTTAAGCTTTATCAGGTCTGCGTTTTACAAACTCTTCAATTTTATCCAGACGTTCTACTAAGCTACGTCTGTTATGAATTGAAAAAAACTTTGCTCTAGTTAAAAACTGAATCCTTTTATAATCTATAACTGCAAACTTTTCATCAATCATTTTTGCCTTTTGCCTTAAAACAACTCCAAGGTTCAGAGAGACTATAACATCAATTATAAAAATACCAAAAATAGTTCCGACACTGAAACTAAAAAATGGATGTTGTACAAACCACTCTACAAGAATGGTTAATTTTGGATAGACAAAAAAGTAATATAAAATACTTAATACGCCCCAGATGATTGAAAATTTTAAGCAGATAATTCCATGGATATTGAACTTTTCTTCAGTATAGTCCCAAAGTTTAATGTTCATACCCTTGATAAAAATAATACCTGCAATATACTCAATTAAAGTCATAATAAAGGACATCACAGTAAACATTATAATCCAGTGGAGAGGGCCGCCTGTATCATACTTCACAATTGTTTTTTCAAACAAGCTTAGTATAAAGAGGGCAATAACACCAAAGCCATAAAGGGGCAGATAAGGTCCTGTTAAAAAGCCTGGATTAAGCCATTTTCGTTCTGGATTTGCTTTTGAAATATATCTTCTGAAAAACAGCTCTAAAAGCCATCCAAAACTGGCTCCAACAAAAAACAAAAAGCAGATGATAATAAATATTCGATAAACTGTAACAAACATGCTCTATTATACTATTTCAAATGTAGATGATTATTATAGGCTTGAGTTTTAGACTGCAAAACCATAAATACCAAGTTTTAAGTCAATTATACCGTACAAACATTGTATTATAAAGAAAGATATTTATAAGTTTTATAGTTCCTCAAGTGATTTTAAACTTAGGTTACAGCAGTTAAGAAGACTTTCAATATCAGATACTCCCCAGTTTTCTGCTGCAATTTTTATAAGTTTACCACAGGTTCTTGCATCCTCAAGAGCATCGTGGGCTTCATATTCAATGTTGAAATAGTTTCCCAAAAAGGTAAGGCGGTGGCTTTTCAGTTCAAGCCATGTTTTGCGGGCAATTTTAAGCGAGTCAAAGTATTTAAGATTTGGAATCGGCATATTGTAGTGAGTGCAGCAGCCTTTTATGACTCCCATATCAAAAGAGGCGTTGTGGGCAACAAATGGCAGTGAAGGGCTTTGATTAATAAAGGGTTCAATTAAACTTTCCCATACCTGGTTAAAATATGGTTTATCCTGAACATCTTTATAGCTTATGTGATGGATTTGCTCTGTCCACTCTTTGATAAAATACATTTTTGCGGGCTTAATAAGTGAATGTACGCTGTCCTGCTCTATTCCGTTTATAAAACGCACAAGTCCTATTGAACAGGCACTGTTTTGATAAGTATTTGCTGTTTCAAAATCTATAGCAATGTAGCTCAAATCGTTTGTCATGGTATAATACTACCATAAATGACAGATTTAGAGCTTAAAATATACGAAATAGTAAAAAGAATTCCTGAAGGAAAGGTATGTACATATGGCCAGATAGCCTGTGCGTTGGGAAATAAAAACTTAAGTCGTGTCGTGGGAAACGCTATGCACAAAAATCCTTATCCTTTTGTTGCCCTTGCAGCTAAAGCAGGCTATAAAGGAGACTGTACTTGCTATGATATAACTGATCTTGTTCCATGTCACAGAGTAGTGGACAGTAAAGGGCATATGGGTAAAAACTTTGGACTTGGCGGTATTTTTGTACAGGCAAAAATGCTTGAAATTGAAGGGGTAGTTGTGTGTGATTACAAAGTGGACTTAGGTAAGTATTTATGGTCCATGAAAGGGTGAAAAAAAGGCGGGATTGTGGAGTAAAAGCATTTAGTTTATTCTACATGTATGGAAAAATGCACAAAAAAGGCTCATTATCACCTGCCAGGGCTTTTTGAGTTTTATGATTTATACAGTATCTTTGTACCTTTGTTTTTTGAACATCCTGAGTATTTTTATGACTGGTGTGATATAGGTTCAATTTATGGTTCTCCTTCAGACTGTATATGGGGTGGGGGTAGAGTAGGCTTTGGAGATAACGAGTGCGGCAAGGTTTTAGACCTTTTAAATCAATATAATATTTCACCACGTTTGACTTTTAGTAACAGTCTTTTAAATAAAGAACATTTGACCGATCGCAAATGCAACAGGCTGTGTTCGATATTTGAAAATTCGTCAAAGGCAAAAAGTGGGGTGATTATATATTCAGATATTCTTTTGGAGTATTTACAAAAAAAATACCCAGCCTTTTACTATGTGTCATCTACAACAAAGGTTATCACTGATTTTGCAGAACTTATGTGCGAAGTTAACCGCAGTGAGTTTAGTTATGTTGTACCGGATTTTCGCCTTAATAAAGCCTTTAATCTTTTTGAGACAATGAGTGATAAGGAAAAGGATAAGATTGAGTTTTTGTGTAATGAAGGGTGCTGGCCTGGGTGTAAAGATCGCAAAAAGTGTTATGAAAATGTTAGTCTAAAAAATCTTGGTGAAGAATGTGAAGATCACATCTGTACGGCTCCTGAAAGTAAAGGCGGTTACGTGTTTTCAAAGGCAATGGAAGGACCTTTATTCATTGGAACAAAGGATATTGTTGAAAAATATCTGCCCTTGGGATTTTCAAATTTTAAGATTGAAGGAAGAGGACTTGGTAGTGCTATTGTCCTTGAGTTTTTGCTTTATTATATGACAAAAAGTGAATATCACCTTAAAGTTCGCGAAAAAGTATATTTAGACAGCATGTTAGATCTTCTGTAGCTATAACTGAAAGAATGCTCGTTTGTAAATTTTATAAGGAGTTTAAAATCTACATGAAACAAGTAATAGTGTCTGGCGCAATTATTTTGCGTGAAAATAACGGAATAAAAGAAATATTTGTAACTCAACGTGGTTACGGTGACTTTAAAGGCGGATGGGAAATTCCTGGTGGAAAACTTGAGGAAGGTGAAACTGCAGAACAGTGCATAGTTCGTGAAATACGGGAAGAACTTGATACAGAAGTAAAAGCTGAAAAAATTATTGGTGTTGTAGATTATGATTATCCATCCTTTCATCTGACAATGCATTGTATTTTATGTACTATTGTTTCAGGAGATCTGAAACTTCTTGAACATGCTGAAGCTAAATGGGTGAGTAAGGAAACTTTATATTCTGTTGCCTGGTTGCCAGCCGATCAATTAATTTTAGATAAAATTGAAGAGCTTTTATAACTACATTAATATCATAATAGGTGTCGGAAAAGTTATTTGTTAATCGTCGAAAGTGAAAATACAATATAAATTATAGAAAGAATATTTCATAAAGTGGAGGAAATATGAAACTTACAAAGTTCTCTGTAATGCTTACAGCTTGCGCCCTTATGGGGTCTGCTGCGTTTGCAAACAAAATTACTTTGACTGACAGCTCAAAGACACAGAAGGAATACGATACTATTCAGGCAGCTCTTGATGCTTGTGAGGGTAAAGGCTCTTACAAAATAACTCTTGCTCCTGGTACATACAACGAAGTCCTTTATTATAAGGGTGACGCTGATATTACAATTTCTGGACAGTCGACAAATAAATATGGAAGCGATGTTATAATCAGTGAAGCTAATGACGGAGACTTATGGAAGCAGAAGAGATCTGCTTCAGCTCAGAACGGTCGATGTATTTTTGAGATTGAAGGAAATGCTAACATCACTCTCGAAAACCTCACTATGATGAACACATATAGCCGCTTAACTGGAAAAGGTTCAAATACTCAGGCTGAAACTATTGGTTTTGACTCAACTGGTAATCTTGCAGCTTTTAACTGTGCATTTAAGTCTCATCAGGATACACTGCGTACAACAGGTAAGTCATGGTTTTATGGCTGTTATGTTGAAGGTGATACAGACTTTATCTGGATGGAAGCTAAAGGCGTTGTAGCTTTATTTGAAAACTGTGAAATTAAAGCATTATATGATGAAAAGCCTTCAACAGAAGCTATCATAGGTGCTCCACGTATGAACTACGGTACTAGATCTGGTAAGGGACTTGTTATCTTAAACTCAAACATTACAAGCGAAAAGCCATCAATGACATACCTTGCCCGCACCCCTTGGAACGACGGTTACTACAATCAGGTTGCATATATTAACTGTTCAATCCCAGATGTAAACCCTGTATTGTGGAAAGAAAAACCTCTTACAGCTTCTGGTGTAAAAAGAACAGTTTTAGGATGGAAGATAGACGAAAAGACCCTTTCAACAATAAAAGATAAAGAGGGAAATCCTATCTCTTCAAAAGACAGAGATGATGTTCTTACACAAAAGGAAATTGATGCAGAGTATAGTGGACGTAATTCTATTTTGAACCGTTACTTTGATCATCAGCGTAATGCTTTCCGTAAAGACTATGCAGGTAACTGGGATGTTGATGCCCTTGTTAAAGCAAATGGATGGACTGTAACAAAGGATAAATCAAAGCAGCTTGCTTCAGGGGAAAAAGAAGCTAAGGTTACCGTATATGACTTTGCTAATGACATTGCAGACTATAAAGATCTTTCTGTAAATGGTTTTGTAAATTATAGCGAAGCTTCTGGTGAGGAAGTAAAGACTATTGTTGGGAACGCTGGCAGTACAATTTCGTTTAAGGTAAAGGATAAGAGTGCTGTAACAGTATACGGTTTATTTAAGGGTAAGGCTGAGATTAAAGCTGGAAGCCAGGGCGAAGCCATAGTTAACTTAAATAACGGTTCAAAGCTTAACGAAAACGAAAAGGAGTATCTTGTTTATCAAAAGAACAGTACTGTAACAATTACAGCCTGTGAAGAAACATATATTTCAAAGATTGTTGTTGAGTCAGATCCAAAGATTAATTTTGTTCCTGTAGCGTCTATTACACTTGATGCTAAAAAAGACGGAGATACAATTACTGAAATTGCTTCAAAGAAAAAGCAGCAGTTTACAGCCGTTCTTAATCCACTTTTGCCAACAAACAAAGATTATGTATGGTCAGTTTCAGATGAGAAAGCTGCTTCAATTTCAGAGTTTGGTGTTCTTAAGACAAATGCATGTACTGAAGATACTCCAATCGTTGTAAGAGCAACTTCAAGAGATACTAACCATGTTTGCGGTGAGTTTAAGGTTCTTATCAATAAAGTTGATCCAAAGGCTGTAACATTAAGCTGGATTGACAGTACTGAAGCTTCAAATGCTCCTTATGCAGGTTCTACAGATAATGACGAAGTTGCAACAGTTAATAATGCTGTTCTTTCAAAGCCAGTTAACGGTGCTGTATGGTCAAACAATGCTTCAAAGTATAACTCAAGTTTTTCTGATGGTGGAGTAACATATGCAGGTTTTACAAAGGCTGTTGAAGGCAAAAACACTGTTTATGTAGATTTACCAATCACAGCAAAAAAAGCTCTTACACTTGATACAATGAGTGTATCATTTGGTAATCACGGTACTGGTAATGTTGCTTGTTTAGTTTCAATTATCAGAGGTTCAAAGGTAACAGAGCTTTCAAATGATACTTCAAAAAAGGCTCGCAGCAACAAAAAGACTTACTTTGTTGAAGAAGACCTTGCTGAAGGCGAGACTGCAGTTATCCGTGTAGCATTATATGGTTATGCAGGGGATGAAACTACAATTGCTGTAGGTAAGTCTCCAACAATTGGTACAGTTCAGATTTTTGGTACTGCAAAATAAAAATATTTTTATTGTTTAGTAACTAATAAGGCCGCCGTGAATTGAAAATAATTCTCAATTACGGCGGTTTATTTTTTTTATGATGGGTTGTAAACTTTATACTAAGGAGTAAACCAGACTATGAACGAAGTATTTGATTTTATAAAAAAATGTGGTACATATTACCTTGCTACAGTTGATGGCTCAGGTCAACCACATGTTCGTCCTTTTGGAACAATTAACATTTATGATGGTAAACTTTATATTCAGACTGGAAAAGTAAAGGATGTATCAAAACAGATTCATAATAATCCAAAAGCAGAACTTTGCTGTTTTAATGGACAGGCATGGCTTAGACTTTGTGGAGAACTTGTTAGTGATGACAGAGTTGAAGCAAAGGAAGATATGCTTAACAACTATCCGGATTTAAAAAAGATGTATTCGGCAACAGATGATAATACTGAAGTGTTCTACTTTAAAAACGCAACAGCAACTATTTCAAGTTTTACAACTGCTCCTAAAACAATTAATCTTTAATCTTTATCAATATGGCATATATAGGCATTATTTATTTAAGAAGATGCGCTGTATATGCTTTTTTTCTTTATATACATATCTCATTGTTTATTAAAAAAGATTTAGCATTACTGTTTGACTGATTGATGACGAAATGGAAAAAATCAGTAAAATAAATATTAATACAGGATATAAGCTCTGATAGGAGATGAAAATGAAAGTTTTAATGTTAAACGGTAGTGCAAAAGCTAATGGTAATACATTTTTAGCTTTGTCCGAAATAGGTAAGGAACTTGTAGCTGAAGGCATCGATTATGAGATTTTTCAGACTGGCAGTAAAGCTGTAAGGGACTGTATTGGCTGCGGACAGTGTAACGAAAACGGCTGTGTTTTTGCTGACGATGAAGTAAATACTTTTATTGCAAAGGCAAAAAGTGCGGACGGTTTTATTTTTGGAACTCCGGTTTATTATGCTCATCCAAGTGGTCGTATTCTTTCATTTTTGGATAGAGTTTTTTACTCAAGTTCTGAGGTTTTTAAATATAAGCCTGGGGCTGCAGTTACAGTTGCTCGTCGAGGAGGAAGTTCAGCTTCATACGACTGCTTAAATAAGTACTTTGGTATAGCTCAGATGCCTGTACCAGGATCTTCATACTGGAATATTGTATATGGCAGAAGTATTGGTGAAGTTATGCAGGACGGTGAAGGAATGCAGACAATGACTAACCTTGCAAAGCATATGGCCTGGTTACTAAAATGTATTGAAGCAGGTAAAAAAAGCGGGATTGAGTTACCGGACACTTCGACTTTAGTAAGGACTCATTTTATCAGATAGCGTTTATAAAGATAAAAAATGGAAAGTGTATTACAAATTTTAACAGACTTAAATATAAAGTACGAGATTCAGGAACATAAGGCAATTTTTAGTGAAGAAGACTCAAAGGATGTTGTTATAAACTTAGAGGGCGTGGATGTGAAAAATCTTTTTGTTAAAGATAAAAACAATAACTATGGTCTTGTGAGTTTGGGTTTGCATAAAAGGGCAGACTTAAAAAAGATTGCGCAAGCTTTTGGGTATGGAAGATTAAGCTTTTGTAATGCAGAAGAGCTTTTAAAATACTTA
This sequence comes from Treponema sp., assembly GCA_045641045.1. Taxonomy (GTDB): domain Bacteria; phylum Spirochaetota; class Spirochaetia; order Treponematales; family Treponemataceae; genus Treponema_D. The sequence continues at coordinate 21,444 of JAZUGE010000003.1, forward strand.
AACATAACACCTGGTTCTGTAACTCCTTTATGCATCATGTTTGATAAAGAGTGTTGTGTTAAGGTTTTGTATGACAAAAATTTTGAAGGACAAAATGTAATAATTCATCCTTTGCGAAACACTGCTTCAGTTAGTATCAGCTTTGAAGATTTAAAGCGCTTTACAAATCATTTTGGACATATGTATCAGATTTCAGATGTATATAAGGATGATGAAACTGTTTTGTGAATTCTTTAGTTTTGTTCTAGCATTTTGTTTGTTAATAATAGATAATAAAATTTATAAAATATGTCAGAAAGTTTTGAGCCACAATTAGATTTTGAATCCGACAAACAGTCGATTAATGAGCTTTTTAACCGCAGTCTGCAGTTTAAAAACTCTAAAGATTTTATAAATTTTTTAAGTTTATCGCAAAGTTTACTTATTACTCTCATTACAATGCAATGCTTGTATATATTCAGAATAAAGACGTTGAATTTTTTGGGACCAAAGGTTTTTGGAAAAGGGAGTTTGGCAGAACTGTAAAAGAAGATGCACGTCCCTATATTATTCTTTTACCCTTTGGACCTTGTGGACTTGCCTATGATATTTATGATACTGAAGGTTTGGAGAGTCCTGAGTATATTATACAAAAAGGCATACAGGGTGGAGTATTTCAAGTTGAAGGCCATGTTAAGGATTGGGTGTTAGAGCACGTATATAACACTGCTAAATCCTGGAAAATCCCTATACGCGATGAGTTTTTACGTTTCAATTATGGTGGATATATAAAAGCTGATATTTATAGTGAAGCAGCTCCGGTTATTGTTTTGCATGAAAAGGCTACAGATGAAGAACATCTTAAAACTATAATGCATGAGCTTGGACATCTATTCTTAGGCCATCTTGGAAACAGAGTTCTTACTAGGGCAATCAGAACAAAGAACGGAGAAAAAAAGATAGAAACAATAAAAATCAAGGGAAGAAAGTTTATAGGCCACAGTATGCGCGAAATAGAAGCTGAGACTGTAAGCTATCTTATCTGCTCCAGACTATTTTTAGATACAAGAGCTGCAGAGTATTTAAGTGCACATCTTGATGAAAGTACTATGGCAAAAGTTGACTATCAGTATATTATAAAAGTTGCAGACACTATCGAAAAATATTTTTTGAAAAACAGTCTGGAGAAGGAACTTATAATTAATTGATTTTTTCTTTTATTAAAGTGAAACTCGAGAGACGAGGAGATTTTCACAGTCTCAATGTGTTATCAGGTGACTCCCCAAAGGGGTGGCAACTGTGGAAGTGCTCTTTTTTAATACAGCACATTCAAGTATTACTTTATAGCCTCTATTTCCTATCCAAACCGGTACTTTATAATAATTAAAATAATCAGTATCAATTTTTCGAGGATCTGAATTCGGTTTCCAATTATCAAAAACAGAGTTATCAATTACAGATTTTATTGATAATGCTATTGCTTTTAAGATTTCCTTTCCTCTTCGTGTAGGCTTTGCGAACTTATTTGATTTTACAATATGATCAACATCATCTGCCATTGATATTTTATGGCTATCTTGAGTAACTGAAACATCATT
>JAZUGE010000004.1:0-12154 GCA_045641045.1 Treponema sp.
TTACTAAATTTAAAATTTAGATAAAGATTAAATAAGTGGATAACATCCTGAGGAGCTATAGATGAAATTTACATTTGACCGTAATGCAATGATTAACGAAATTTCAATTGCACAGGAAATCATTTCAAATAAAAGTACACTTACAATACTTTCTAATGTTCTTTTTATTGCTGAAAACAATTCATTAACAATAAAAGCTACAGATATAAAAAATAGCTTTATTACAAAAATACCTGTAGATGTAGATAGTAACGGATCTACAACAGTTTACTGTGACATGTTCATGCGTATTCTTTCTTCTATACCTGAAGGAGAAATTGAGTTTAATTTAAAGGAAAAAGATGGACAGGCTACAGCTGTAATTAGACACACTCTAAAAAAAGTTGAATATAAACTAAAATGCATGTCTACTGAAAAGTTTCCTGACATTACTGAAGCAGAAAAAGTTCCTTTCTTTGATATTCCGTTAAAAGAATTTAAATCAATGACAGCACAAACTTCATTTGCTGTTAGTGATGATGAAACACGTTATTTTATGAACGGTGTATTTTTTGAAAAAAAAGATTCAAATCTTGTTCTGGTCGCAACTGATGGACGAAGACTTGCATATTGTTCTAAATCATTACTTGCTGAAATATCAGACTTATCATCGGCAATTGTACATCCAAAAATATTAAATATTATATCTCGTCATAGCTCTGATGAAGGTAACATCTCAATTGCTATTGTGGAGAAAATGATTTTTATAAAGTATGCAAATTATGAATTTACATCAACTTTATTAGATGGACAGTTTCCAAATTACAATAGAGTTATTCCAGAATCACAAAAGTATAAATTTACAGTATTAAAAAGCGATATGGTAAATGCTTTAAAACAAGCATCTCTCATGGTTGATAAAAAGGCAGGTAGAATCTTTTTACATCTTGAACCAGGAGTTTTAAATTTAAGTTCACAAGTTTCAGATTTAGGTGATGCAAATGTAGATATTCCTTGTGAGTTTGCTGAAGAACCTATAACACTTGCAATGAATATCCGCTATATTGAAGAACCTCTTAAAGTGATAAACAGTGAAAATATTACTTTTGAGTATTCAGAGGCTATGAGGGCTGTAACTCTTCGACCAGAACCTGCAGAAGATTACTTCCACATTATAATGCCAATGCAGATGGCTTAATGTCAGTATTATCAATATCATTCAATAACTTTAGAAACCTAAAAAACACAACAATAGACCTTCTGGCAAAGGAGGTCTATTTTGTTGGTGATAACGGACAAGGTAAAAGTAATCTACTCGAATCAATTTATTATTCAGCTTATGGAAGTTCTTTTAGAACAAGAGCGGACAGTGAGATTATAACTAAGGATAAAGATTTCTTTACTCTAAAAACTTTATATCGTGAAGAAAATGGTACTACAAGCAGTATATTTATTTCTTCTCAAAACGGAAAAAAGCGAATTGAAAAGAACGGAAAAGCTATAAAAGACCGCAAAGAACTTATAAACACGATGCCCTGTATACTGTTTAATCATGATGATTTAGAGTTTATTACAGGGGAACCTGAAAAAAGACGTTTTTTTATAGATCAGTGTCTTTCAATGTATGATGTTCTTTATCTTGATATCTTACGTAACTATCGTAAAATATTGAAAAGTCGTAACATGATGCTTAAAGATCATGATTACTCAATGCTTGATGTCTTTGATTTACAACTTGTTCAAAACGGATTAGAAATCGAAAAAAAACGTCGAAACTCAATTTTTCAGTTTAATCAGATATTTGGTAAACTTTATGAGCAGATTACAGGTATTGATGGAGTCTCTATAAAGTATGATCCATCCTGGAAATATATTGATAATATGATTCCAGGTGAAGAACAGACATTGAAAGTATTGTCTGAAAAACGTGATATGGACAAAGTTATGATGACCACAATGAGTGGCCCTCATAGGGATCGTATAAAGTTTATAAGAAATGGTACTAACTTTATTCCTACTGCATCTACAGGACAACGTAGGTTGGCTGCGATATTACTTAGAGTAGGTCAGGCCATTTTTTATGCACAAAATGTAGACAAAAAACCTGTGCTCTTGATGGATGATGTTTTATTAGAGCTTGATCCTGATAAAAGACAAAGTGTAACTTCTCTTTTGCCGGAGTATGACCAATTGTTCTGTACTTTTTTGCCTGGTGAACCATATGAGCGATATAAAAGATCTACAACAAAAGTTTTTAATATAAGCAAAGGAACATGGAATGAACAGAGATGAAGATATTAGTTCATTAGGAGAAAAAATAAGTTCGTTATTTAATAATATTACAGATGAGGATTTAGCCAAAAGTAATAAGCTTTTAAAAACATGGCAGTATGTAATAGGATCGATAAAACAAATGCCGACAAACCAGATTGAAGATGAACGTCCTGTTGGTAATCATATTTTAGCACATACAAAGCTTATTGATTATAAGCGTGGAACTTTGCTGATTGAAGCAGATCATCCAGGTTGGCTTCAGATGCTTCAGATGTATAAACCTTATGTGTTAAGAGGATTAAAAAAAGGTTGCCCTGAGCTTAATATTCAATCTCTTATGTTTAGAATGAAGGGAACTGATTATAAGATAAAGCATATAGATAAAAAAGAGTATAATGAAAATGTAAAAAAACATATGCAGCAACAGATTGAAAAACAGGAAAAGATGCTTCAAAATGTTGAGTTAGAACAAAATAACGAAGGAAAGTCTGAAAAAAAAGAAATTCCTGATGAGTTAAAGAAAATTTTTGATCAATTTAGAAGTGATATGTTGACCAAAAATAAATAAATTTGTTATAGTTTCATGCACTATAGTTAAAATCTGAGAAATTGGAGACAATTTCTTATAAATAAGGAGACATGTTCATTATGAAAAGAACATATCAACCAAGCAAAGTTAAGAGAAATAGAAAATTTGGTTTCCGCGCTCGTATGGCAACAAAGGGCGGACGTAAGGTACTTGCACGCCGTCGTGCAAAGGGTCGTGCAAAACTCACAGTTTCAGACGAAAAGAAACCTTACTGATTTTAATTTCTAAAAAATGAAAACAGGCTTGTCAGAGTCTAAATGTTTTACCCGTATCGAACGGGTAAAACATCCTTTAGAAATCAAGAATCTGTTTAAAAACGGGCAAAAGGTCAGCGTTTCTGGGGCAAAGCTGTTTGTTTTGCCAAATAATCTTGATTATAACAGAATTGGTTTTCCTCTTCCCCGTGGGTACGGTAATGCAGTTCAGCGGAATCGCTCAAAGCGGTTTAGTCGTGAATCCTATCGTAATTTAAAAGCATACCTGAACACCGGTTATGATTTACTTTTTTTAGTATATCCTGATGCCGAAAATGATTCGTTCCACTCACGGTGTGTTCAATTTCGTACATTGTGTCAAAAAGCCGGATTATTAAAAGAATTATAAAGAACGTAATTACACATTTTTTGTGTTCTGTTATCCGATTTTACCAGATATGTATTTCTCCAATGTTTCCATCGTGCTGCAGGTTTTATCCAACATGCTCACATTATGGGATTGAGGCATTGAAAAAATACGGACCAATTAAAGGTTCATCACTAACTTTTAAGCGTATTCTCAAATGTAATCCATATCATCCAGGTGGTTATGATCCTGTGCCGTAGTCTAATTTATCAATGGAGAAAAAAATGGAAAAGAATACAATGTGGGCAATTGGTCTGTCTACTGTTGTTCTTGTTGGATTTATGGCTCTTCAGACATATCTATATCCAAATAATGTCCAGCCACAAGCAGTAGAGCAAGCAGCAGAAATTACTCAGCAATCTGATGAACAGACTTTAGTTAATGAAATACCAGAACTTAAATCAGTTTATGAAACTGATACTTCATCTCAACTTATTTCTGAGCAAAAATTTACAATTACAACAGATTTAGTTAATGTGGTTTTTACAAATCGCGGTGGTGATATTGTAAGTTATGAATTGCTTAAACAACGAGATAGCGATACTGGTCGCGGAATTGAAATGGCTGATAATGTTACTGAAGCAAATACAGCATTTTCACTTACCCTTGGCAAGTATTCTAACAAAATAATTGACCAGGTTTTTGAAACTAAACAGTTTGACGATAAAACAATAGGTTTTTATAAAACATTTACTGTTTCAAATGCTGATGGTACTACAAGTAACTTTACTTTAGTAAAAAAATATACATTTAAAGATGGAGATTATGCATTTAAGCTTGATGTTACAATTGATGGAGACGAAAGCTTTAAAGGACTTGATTTTAACGGGACATCTTACGTAATCAGGACATCTCCTCAGGTAGGTCCTCATTTTGATCCAAAAGTAAACCGATATGAGAGCCGTACATTTATTTCATATTCAGATGGTAAAAAGAAAAAAAATAATCTCTCTTCTGGTAAAACATCTGTATATGATAGGCCTTTTACATGGGCTGCTCTTGCCGGAAAATATTTTGAAATAATTGCTTATCCAGTCGATTCCACAAAAATAGCTGGTGCTGAGTATAATACTCTCGTTCAAACAAGAGATTATGCAAATGCTCAGATAAGTATTGCACGAAAAGCTATTACAGAAAAACGAGTAAACGATACATATTATTTCTATGTAGGTCCACGTAACGAAAAGGAATTAAACTCTTATAACATTGCTGAAAAGAATAAATGGCAGCTTGGTGGTGTACATTTTAATGAAAGCTTACAGACATCTGGTATATTAAGTCCTATTGAAGCAATTCTTAAAATCATTATGGAGCTTATTCATAAGGTTCTTCCTAACTGGGGTCTTGCAATTATCCTTATGACAGTGCTTTTAAAGCTTGTCCTTTATCCAGTTACAAAAAAGAGCCTTATGGGAACGCAGAAAATGTCTGTATTGCAGCCACGCATGCAGGCTTTACAGGAAAAGTATAAGGAGAATCCTCAAAAGCTTCAGCAGGAAACAGCAAAGCTTTATAAAGAAGTTGGCTACAATCCAATGAGTGGATGTTTACCAATGCTTATTCAGTTTATAATTCTTTTTGCTATGTATAATCTGTTTAACAACTACTTTGAGTTCAGAGGATCTGAGTTTATACATGGCTGGATTGATGATCTTTCTGTTGGTGACAGTGTTTATACATTAAGTTTTAATCTGCCACTTTTTGGTAATCAGTTGCGTGCTTTACCTGTTATTTATGTAGTTTCTCAGCTTTTATTTGGTAAAGTAACAGGCAATGGCGGTACAACAGCGGGACAGGCAGCTAATCAGATGAAAATGATGATGTATGGTATGCCAATCATGTTCTTCTTTCTGTTCTATAATGCTCCATCAGGACTTTTACTTTATTGGACAGTAAGTAACTTGATTCAGCTTGTACAGCAGCTTTGGATTAATCGTATTATGAAGAAGAATGCACCTCAGGCAACAACTGTAAAAGCAAAAATTAAGCGATAAGCAATAAGGACTTATACAATGGTATACGAATACGAAGGAAAAAACGAAAAAGAGGCTATCGAAAAAGCAGCTTCTGATTTAGGTCTTGAACGCGATCAGTTTGATGTTGAAATTCTTGAATCACAAAAGACAACTCTTTTTAAGAAGGGGTATGTAAAGATTAGAGTTCATACTGAAGAATCAGACTCAAATGAGTTTGAAGGTACAATCAGTGCATCAAATTCAAAGAAAACAATTTTAACAAATCCTCTCCCACAAGATGAGTTTGAACAAAAACTCACAGAGTTTGTAACAGAAATGATTACAAAAATGGGATACGAAGTAACAGTTGAGATTATGTTCCGTGAAGAAAAGAAGATTGGCATTAAACTTACTTCTTCATCTTCTTCAATCTTAATTGGACGTAAGGGAAAAAATCTTGACTCAATGCAGCTGTTGGTAAATGTTTATGCCGGAAAGCTTGGTAAAGAAGATGTTCGTATTATTCTTGATACAGAGAACTATCGTGTACGCAGAGAAGAAAATCTTGTTCATCTTGCATATACAACAGCTGACAGAGTACGTACAACAAGAGCTTCAATTTTGCTTGAACCAATGAATCCGTTTGAACGTCGTCTTATTCATACAACACTAAACGATATTCCAGATGTTGAAACAAAGAGCGAAGGGGACGGCTTATATAAGCAGGTTCGTGTAATTTATAAGGGCAAGTTCTAAGTCAAATAAGGAGAGACTGTTATGAGATTATTAAAACTGTGTTTAATTTGTATGTTATCTAGTATATGTTGTCTAGCATTTACACAGACTAATATTATCAGTGACAGTCTCTTAAAGGACTTAAGAGCGGAGCAGCACATTCAGAAAATATTTGTTGATGATGAAAAGTGTGATTTTTCAATGGCTCCTCACTCACCTCTTGCACAACAAGTTTCAAAGGTATGGGATAGCGAAAAAGAACCTACCTTTGTTTCTGAAAACCTGTATTTATTAAAAAAAGAAACATTACGTCAAAATAGCTCTAACCCACAAAACTGTAATATCTCAATTGATAATGCAGGTAAAATAATCAGATGCATAAGTAAAATGAAAGGTATGGAATATTGGTCTAACGGAGATCAAAAATGGGAAACTCTTTATCATAAGGCTTACCTGATTGATTCTGTTAAAGACAAAAATCCAATACCAGATAATACAGAAGGCAGCGCAGATGGTTATAGAGCTTACTGTTTACTGGATGACAACTCCTTTGGTGTTGGTATTTATCGTCTTGATTATAAACAGACTGATAACGAAGTATTTTTGAGTATCTCAAATGAAGAACCTTTGAGATATGGACCTGTAAAGGCTGCTAAAAGCAATAATGTTAAAATTAATTTTGTTGTAACTGAATATGATGATGAAAATTATCTTGTTTATGTAGTAGTTGAGGCAAAATACATTGATGTTCCTTTATTGCAGGGACGTATAAAAAAATCACTAAACAATCGTGTAGGTGCAATATATAAGTGGTTTACAAATCAGTTTTAATAATAAAAATGGGGAGAAAACTAATGAAAAAGTTCTTTCTTGTAATGTTTATGGCAATGTTGGCTATTTCATATGGAGGATGTAACACTATGGATAAAGAATTAAAAGCTATTGAAGGAAAAGATGGTGTTTTTGCAATTATGGAAACATCAAAGGGTTCAATTGTATTAGAGCTCTTCTATAAACAGACACCACTTACAGTAACAAACTTTGTTGGTCTTGCAGAAGGTACTTTAGATGCTGCAAAAGGTAAACCATTTTATGATGGATTAAAGTTTCACCGTGTAATTTCAGACTTTATGATTCAGGGTGGAGATCCAAAAGGTAACGGTACAGGTGGACCTGGATATAAGTTTGCAGATGAATTTGTTGATGAGCTCGTATTTGATAAGCCTGGATATCTTGCAATGGCAAACAGTGGTGCAAATACAAACGGTAGTCAGTTCTTTATTACTCATGTTCCTACAGATTGGCTTAATCACAAGCATACAATCTTTGGTCAGGTAGTAAATGCAGATAGTCAGAAGGTAGTAAATGCAGTTGCTCAGAACGATACAATTGTTAAAATAACAATCGTTCGTCAGGGAGACGAAGCTAAAAAGTTTACAGCCACACAGGCAGAGTTTGATAAACTTTCTAAAGAAGTTGAAAAGATTAATGCTGAAAAAAAAGCTCATGAACTTGAATCTTTTGTTAAAGGTTGTGAAAAAAATCCAAACGGAATTTACTACAAAGTACTTACTGAAGGTAAAGGTGACGTGTGTGGTAAAAATAAAAAAGTATTTGTTGAATATAAGGGATACTTACAGGACGGAACAATCTTTGATGCATCAAAAGGTTTTTATCCACAGAGTCATGAAGGTCTCTCATTTACAACAGGTGCTGGCGAAATGATTCCTGGTTTTGATATTATGGTTCAGGATATGAAAGTTGGTGAAAAGCGTAAGATGGTAATTCCTCCAGAATTAGCATATGGATCACGCGGTGTACCTCAGGCTGGTATTGCTGGTGGTGCATATATCGCTTTTGATGTTGAACTTGTTAGTGTAAAATAAGTAAACCTAATATAAAACAAGAAAAGGCTGCCCTACTTATGAAACCATAAGTAAGACAGCCTTTTTTAAGTTTTTTATAACGCACTGATTACAAATCGTAACCGCAGGGCTATGAAAAAAACTAGTATGCTTTACGGTAAATAGCTTCCATATCGTCTATTGTAAGCTTTTTTATTGCACCTAATGTTCGTGTATTTTCAAAACTTGCTTTATATGCAAGCTTTGAAAATGTATCATCGTCAAGAGTAACACCAAGCTCTCTAATGCTGACAGGCATTTTAATGTCCCTGAAGAACTGTTCAAGAGCATCAATACCTGCTAAAGCAACATTTTCTTTTTCACTAGGATTTGCTGGCTGTGGAACACCCATCATATCAACAGCAAAGCTTACAAAGCGATTAAGGTCTTCTTTATATACATAACGAGCCCATGTAGCCCAAATTGCAGCTAAACCTGCACCATGAGTTACATCAAACATACCACTAAGTTCGTGTTCAAGCTGATGACTTGTCCAGTCTCCATTACCCCAAGGTCCTGTTAATGTATTGTGACTTAAGCTTCCTGCCCACATAACTTCTGCTCTTGCAGTATAGTCCCGAGGTTTTTTAACAAGGATACGTCCATAATAAAGAATTGTCTTTACAACACCTACAGCAATTGAATCGACCATCATTGAGTGGTCCTTATCCTTTGCAAAATAGCGTTCAAGTGTATGCATGATAATGTCTGTACAACCTGAAAAAGTCTGATAGTCAGGTAGAGAATATGTAAGCTCAGGGTTCATAATTGCAAACTTAGGACGATAATAGTCATTGTTCAATCCCCTCTTTATGTCTCCATCTTCATTTGTAATTACTGAAGAAGATGACATTTCACTTCCGGCAGCTGCAAGAGTAAGGACAGCTCCTACAGGAAGACAACCAGTTGATTTTGCTTTACCAATGTAAAAGTCCCATACAGGTGTATCTGTCACAGCTCCCATGCTTATACCTTTTGCACTGTCAATAACAGATCCACCGCCTACAGCAAGTACAAAATCAACTCCCTGTGCTTTACAGATATCAATACCCTTTTGTACAAGACTTAACCGTGGATTAGGAACAACACCTCCCAGTTCAATATAATCAAGACCAGCATCCTTTACAGATTTAATAACTTTATCTAAAAGACCAGACTTTTTAGCTGATTGACCACCATAGTGTATTAAAACTTTTTTACAACCATAGCTTTTAATTAATTCTCCGGCTTTTGTTTCAGTATCTTTACCGAAAACAACTTTAGTTGGTGCATAATAATTAAAATTAAGCATGAGTTTCCTCCGTAATAAAATCATTTAAATAATAACATAAGATTTCAGGATTTATACGATATTGTTTTGATAATTTTAAAAGAATTATGGTATTAATAGCAACTTACTATACTTTTAAAAAAAATCGTGATAAGATTTTTCGTAAGTACGCCCTGTTTTGGGCTCATTTAATGGAGATTATAATGAAAGCATTTATGGATGAGAACTTCCTCCTTGAGACAAAGACTGCTCAGGACCTGTTCAATGCATGTAAAGATGAACCTCTTTGGGACTATCACTGCCACCTTATTCCTGCTCAGATAGCTGAAAACAAAAAGTTTAAAAATCTTACAGAAATCTGGCTTGGTGGAGACCATTACAAGTGGCGTCAGATGAGAACTTACGGTGTAACAGAAGATTACATCACAGGTGACAAAAGTGATTACGAAAAGTTCCTTAAGTGGGCAGAGACAATCGAACACCTTATTGGTAACCCACTTTACCACTGGACACACCTTGAGCTCCAGAGATACTTTGGTATAACAGAACCTCTTACAGTTGAATCAGCTCCACGTATCTGGGAAAAAGCAAACGCTATGCTCCAGACTGAAGAGCTTTCAGTTAAAGGTATCTTTGAAAAGTTCCATGTATATGCTGTAGGTACAACAGATGATCCTATCGACAGCCTCGAATATCACAAGGCAATTGCAGAAGGTACAGCACCTATTGGTAAAATTAAGACAAAGGTTCGCCCTTCATATCGTCCAGATAAAGCTGTAAATATTAATCTTCCTACATTTAAGGGATATATCGAAAAGCTTTCAGAAGTAAGCGGTATTACAATCAAAACATCAGATGATGTTATCAAAGCTCTTATTAAGAGACTTGATTTCTTTATCGAGAACGGATGTAAGGCATCAGACCATGCTCTTGAGTACCCACCATGCAAAGTAGATACAGATGCAAACATCGATGCAGTTGTTGCACGTGCATTAAACGGTGAGTCAATCAGTGAAGCTGAAGCTGAAGCATACAAGACAAAGGTTCTCGTTGCCCTTGGTCGTGCATATGCAGAACGTGGTATTGTTCAGCAGTGGCACATGAACGCTATTCGCGATAACAATAAAGCTATGTTTGCAAAGCTCGGTCCAGATACAGGCTTTGACGGTTCACACGATAAGCCATTAGCTGAAAACCTTGCAGGACTTCTTTCTCTTATTGAAGCTGCAGGTGGCACACCAAAGACTATTCTTTATACTCTTAACCCTAAGGATTACTACTCAATTGGTACAATCATGGGTTGTTTCCAGGGTGGCGGAATCAAGGGTAAAATTCAGCTTGGTTCAGGCTGGTGGTTCTGTGATCATAGAGATGGTATGGAACAGCAGCTCAGAGTTTTGGGAAATCTCGGTATGATCCCTACATTTGTTGGTATGCTTACTGACTCTCGCTCATTCCTTTCATACTCACGTCACGAGTATTTCCGTCGTATTCTCTGTAATCTCATTGGTGGATGGGTTGAAAACGGCGAGTACCCAGCTGATATGAAGATGCTTACAAAGATTGTAAAGGATATTGCTTTCAACAATGTTCTCAATTACATTGGTGAATAATTAATTTTTGATGCATAATTTAAAGTGTGAAGATAATATCTTCACACTTTTTTTTATGGCAAAATGAAATGTTAAAAAAGATTTTAGGGTGCTTTGTAGTTTTATTTTCTCTTTGTTTTAATCTGTGGGCGACGCCTCTAAAACTATATTTAAATGAAGATGCAGTAATATCTCTTATAGTATTTAAAAATGGAAACACCCTTAATAGCCGCTTTGGAAAAACTTATCTTCGCATCTATGACAAAAAAGATAATATAGATGAGATATTTGATTTTTCGCAGATGGAAGCCAGAGATGGATTTAGTTTTGTATGGAACATGGTCTTTAAAAAAAATACAGCCTATATTACTCATACAAGATTTTTTCCATTTATTCTTTATGAAAAAGAAAACAAAAACCGAGACTGGCAGGAAATAGTTCTTGATTTGACCTATTGTCAAAAAGCAAATATATATAGTCGGGTTCGAAATCTCATTAATACCAGACAACTCAGTTACGAATATGATTTTGTAATGAAAAATGGCTCTTCAAGGATATATGACATAGTTATACCTGAACTATATCATCTTAATGTATTTACAGGAAACTTAAATGCCTTTAGTTATTTATATCACATTTTTGAAGACAATCCGTTTGTAATGAGTATGTCTTATTTAATGATGGGGTTTAGGGCAGACAGTCATTTTTCTGATAACATTGGTTTAATTGTACCTGGGTACCTGCCATATATAATTGAAAGCACTCCTGTTGATTATAATAATCCTTTAAATCACGTACCACTGATTGTAATTGCTTCTATTATTTTTTCATTTACTGTTTTTGAGATTTTTTACGTAAAAAAAAGCAATATAATGTTTCAGCTTGAAAAATCAGTGATAACATTTGACATGATACTACTTTTTGTTTCAGGACTAATTGGTATTTTGATTGTATACTTTGATTTATTCAGCAACCAGTATATTTTGACCTGCAATTTTAATTTTATCTGGCTTTTTCCGCTGAATGTGATAGCAAGCTTTTTCTTATTTACAGAAAAATATAAAAAAATTTTTAGAACATACTGGACTATAGCTACAGTACTAATACTCGTTAGTTTTGGTATATACGAATGCTGGCCTGAGTGCTTTGTTTTAACAAATTTTTTGATTAAAACCATAGTTTTTATAAGAGTATGCTATACATCTTACAGGCTATGGTTAAAATAACAATATACT
>JAZUGE010000005.1:0-40195 GCA_045641045.1 Treponema sp.
GTAAAAACACAAAAACAAATCGAAACAGTAAATATGGGTCCTATGTATTTACCTGCAATGTTTAGAAACTCTGTTAATTTTAGTTTTAATATTAAATTATCTGGCAATATTAAAAAAATACCAGACATCAACGCAATAAAAACAATAATTTTAATTGGTAATTTCAACCATTCAAATATTTTAGATAGCCATTCCATTTTTTATATTCTCCTTTTTCCAGTGACTACTTCAAAAATGAGTGATTTCTTGTACTCTGTTAAATCTTCTATAAGTGATTCTTTTTCGGCGATAAGACTGTCGATTTGCGCGCATTTTGAATCGAGCATTTTTGCGATGGATTTTTGTTCGGAAAGCGGGGGAAGAGGAATTTTAAAATCTGCAATCTGACTTGCATTAATAGCAGGATAACTTATACCAACAGAGTCTGCTTCAACCTTTCCAACAAAACTTTCAGATGAGATTGCATAAAATAAAAATCGCGGTAAAATCTTTTGAGGCAAAGACGAAAATACTACAAAACCTGTTGATGCTATTTGTGGAATATCAGATTCTTCAATCTTTGCAATTGCTCGCAGATACGTACGAACAGAAGAAATTATAACATCATCTTTTTTTACAATTCTTCTTGCCCTTGAAGGAGCATCTTTGAAATTTAAGTTTTGAAAGTTTGTTATTCCTTCTCCAAATTTTACAGAACCAATATCTATATAATTGAAATTGAAATCATCTTTCGTATTTTCTGGAAGAGTTTCTGTATTATATTCAGCAACATATTTTATTTTTATAAAATCCCATTTATCAGAAATCTTTTCATCTTTTAATTTGCCTGTTACGGCTTCAAAGATTACGGACTGTTTCCATGCTTTGTATTCTTCTATGGATTGTTTTGATTCTTCGATTATGGAATCAATGTCGGAAACTTTTTTGTCGAGGTATTCGGCTATGCGTTCTTGTGTGGCTTTTGGAGGAAGAGGAACTTTTATAGATTTAAACTCAGACGAGTATGTTCTCCATCTCATCTGCATAATACCACGCCCTTCTGTATAACACTTTCCGTTAAATTGTGGAGTTCTAAACAGATAATGATAATATTTTGGCAAGATTGTATTTAAATCTTTTGGAGCGTAAACATCATAAGCAGGGCTAGTTACTCCGTCAAAATCAGAAATTCCTAATGCACCCATCCAACAAAGAATAATATTTACAACTAAATCATTTTTGTAGACATGCTTGTAGCCGTCTGCATTTTGTGCCTTGTTTCCTGTTGTTTGTTCAATATCACTATGTTGAAGAACACCTTTATCTGTATAGACTGAAATTAGATTGACTTCTGAAAGAGGTTTATAGTTTCTTTCATCGCGCAGAGAAAACAAATATCTTATTTGTCGTGTTTTCCAATCATCAGGAATTTCCCCAATCCAATCGATGCCGCTTTGCTTCATCTATCAGCTCCGTCAGACAGCAGTTTTCTGTCTTCTACATTTTCGTGTTTTCTAAAGTGGTCGAATTCGACCCCTTTAGAATTTGGATTCTGAACAGTAATTTTTGCCATTCTGTATTCCCCTCTATTTATCCCCAAACAGATTATGAAGTTTTTTCATAAGGCTTTTTTCGTGCGCTTCTATGCGGGCAGCTATATCTTCTGCCTTTTCAAGCTGTTTGTATTCATAGAAGGTTCGGGTAAAAGGAATCTCGTAGCCAATCTTTGTTTTAGACTTATCTATCCAGGCATCTTTATTATATGGAAGAACTTCACGCTCAAAGTATTTGTCTATGTCCTGGTCGAGCGGAACATTTTCATAGTCACGTTTGTCGCTGTCTGCCTGAATTTTGCCTTTCTTATCCTTTACAGGATTTCCGTTTTCATCAAGTAGAGGACTTTCAACTGTGATTTTATTGTAGCCTAAATCAACACTATCCAGAACTTTTGACTTGCAGACGAGTTTTGAGCCGCTTTCTGTTGTTTCTTCGTAGATTTTATTCTCTGAATATTCATCATAAGCTTTGAGTATAAGATTTCTTGCACTGTCCGTAATATCAACACGCTTGTTACCAATATTCTTACGGCGGCTTTCATAACAATTAGATGCGTCTATCAGCTGAACTTTGCCAAGTCTCTTTTCTTCTTTGTCTTTTGTGATAATCCAGATGTATGTTGCAATTCCAGTGTTGTAGAAAGAATCATTTGGAAGCTGAACGATTGCATCAAGCCAGTCGTTTTCAATTAAATAACGACGGATTTCACTCTGACCGCTTCCAGCATCGCCAGAGAAAAGACTAGAACCGTTCTGAATGATTGCCATTCGTCCACCAGTTTTATTTTCGTTCGGGTCTTTTAACTTTGCAACGCCATTGAGCATGAACAAAAGCTGTCCGTCACTTTTTGGCGGAAGTCCTACTCCAAAGCGGCCTGCAGAACCTTTCTTGTTTTCTTCTTCAATGTCATCAGATTCTTTTTTCCAGTCGATTCCAAAAGGTGGATTACTGATAATATAATCAAAATGATAATCAGCGAATTTATCATCGTTGAGAGTGTCTCCAAACTGCATATTGTTCGGATCTCCGCCACGAATCAGCATATCGGCTTTTGCAATGCCGAATGTAAAAGGATTGAATTCCTGCCCAAAACTTGTAACAACCGCCTCTTTGTCGAACTGTTTCAAGCGTTCTTCCATACAAGTAAGCATCTGGCTTGTACCCATTGTCATATCGTAAACGGTCTTGTTGATTCCGTCAGAAGCAAAAGCATTTTTGTCGCTGTTTACAAGAAGATCGCACATTAGATAAATAATATCGCGGCTGGTAAAGTGTGCTCCGGCTTCTTCGTCATAACTTTCTGAAAAACGCTGTACAAGATTTTCGAAGATGTAGCCCATATCAACAGCACTAATTTTCTCTGGGCTCATATCGGCTTTTACAGAATTAAAATCGCTTATAACCTGATAAAGAACCTTTCCTTCTTTCATTGTCTTTATCTGGTCTTCAAACTTCATACGGTGAAGGATGTCTTTTACATTGTCAGAAAAACCATTTAAATAATCTTCAAAGTTATCTGCAATATTTGCACTATCTGCAAGGAGTGTTTCAAATGTAAATTTGCTAGTGTTATAAAACTGATAGCCGGATGCTTTTGTAAGGAATCCTTCTTTTACCTGCAAATCCTTTACTTTTTCTGCCATCTCTAAAACTTGCTTTTGAGTCGGCAAAAGGCAGTCATGGAAACGCTTGATAAGACACATCGGCAGAATGACAAGGCCATATTCATGCGGTTTATAAAGACCGACAAGCGTATTTGCCACATTCCAGATTAAAGCTGCTTTTTCCTGAATATTGCTGCCAACTTTTTTAATAAGCACATCATTTGTTGCCATTTGATTCCACCCTTCTTATCAAATTCCATTTTATAATTCTATTGTACTACATAATGGTGTCAAAAAAATGACACCATGGAAAAATAATTTTCAACTATAGCTCGAACAGAACATTATAGCACAAATCTGAAGTTTAAAGGTAAAAATCGAAAGTGCATTTATAATGTCCATCAGTTTTATCGAAAACTAAAAAAACGCTGTATAGTTTGGCGATAAGTGCCTAAAAAAAGGAGTTATCGCCGAAGTATCGGGCTATTTTTGCAACCCCTTCAAAAACTCTTCCACATTTTTATACTCAACGCCGTTTTCCAGCATCTCTGATTCTCCGCGATAGAGTACGCATTTTCGTACAACCTTGCCGAATTGAGCTTCTGTAAGAGAAATCTTTTCTTCATCATTAATATGACGGTACTGAGCAGGGAATGGTTCCTTACTGTGCTTGATTTCAAAAATCTCGCATTGCTTATTTTGCTTGTCCTGAATGACCATATCAAATTCACCGGAAGCAAATTTGAGCTTAAAGACATTGCGCTTTGAACCGTAAGTGCGCTTAGTCTCCAGAAAGACAATATCTTCAAGCATTCGTCCACGGACATCTTCAAGGATTTTCTCTGTGATAATATCGCGTAATTCTCCAGTCAAAGAACCGAAAACTTCATCCTGCATCAGAGAATAAACAAGCACTTGTGCCTGGCAGAATCGCATTCCACTCTGGGTAAAGATTATCCGTTCCTGTTTTTTGTTGCTGATAGGGATATTTTCTGTGTAAACGATTTCAAGTAAATCCAGAGCCTTTAAATATTCGGTAATTTCCTGAATATGAACATCTTCGATTTCTATAGTCTGTCTTTCCTTGTTGCGGATTTTCAGAATGTCCATAAGTTTTTTTGTAACTTCACTTGCATCAAAGGTATCCAGAAAATCTGTGCGCTTTGTTTCTTCTTTTTCCCGACGGAGCAGGTCTTTTGCAGAGCCTAAATCGCTGGATTTAAAATCCCTTGTGATAACATCAACCGTAAAGGCCTGATTCATATCTTCAATAATTCTGTTGATGGCGTTTGTGAGCTCGTCTTTTTTGTACAGGTCTATCAGATTGCGGAAATGATTTCCCCTGTCATAGCATTTAAGGGAATGCTGGATGTTCTGTGCAATTGCAGTGTCGATGTAACGGCGTGTAGATTCATCAGTACGGAAAGAGGCGTCAAACGCATTTGCATCGGTATCCTCAAAATTAGTTTCACCAGCCTTCAGAGTTCCGCCATAACGGATGTACTCATCAATATCATCGATTTTTAGAAGGCGGGAATATTCTCGGAAAGGCACAAAGGTTGTATGAATAGTAACTGCTCGGTCATACAGTTCTTCGTTCTGAGCAAACCAGAAGCCCAGGGAATCTGTACCAGATAAAACAATTTTCATTCCCTGAACTGCATACACATCCGAAAGAAGGGCAGCATTATCGATGAATTTTTCAATAAGTGTAATTTCATCAATAAGGACATATTTATATTTGAGTTTGTTTGCAAGCTTCAAATCTGCATTCAATTCTTCAATTGTGTTTTCTGTTGATGCTTTTATATAGATGGCTGATTTTTGTTCTTCTTCATTCATGGCAAGAACAAGCTGTTTCAGAAGGGTTGTCTTTCCGGTTCTGCGGAGACCAAAAACAAGACAAACTATATCGGCAGCTGGGGTCTTTAAGAAATCCTGAATCTTAGAAAAACAGTCTCTTCGTTCATACTGACTTGCTGTCTGTGCCATCTTTAAAAGGGCTTCTCCAAAGAGTGCTGACATTTTGAATTCTGGTTCTGGAGTTTCTTCTTCTGTTTCTTCAGAAACGGGATCGGGCAGAGTCTTTTTTAAAGCTTTCAATTCTTTCTGAAGTTTTTTTCTTTCTTCAATCTGAGGTTTGAGAGTATTTGCTTCTTCTTCGGAAATATAGCGGCTTTTTGACTTTCCGTTTTCTTTCCATTGCTGACAGTAATATTTTTTTTCGTTTATAACCTTTTCTGTAATGTATCCAATGGGAAGTTTTGCTATTTGTTCTTCTAATTCTTTAATATCTGCCATATTAAACCTCTTATATATATTTAACACCTATTAACACCAAAAGTAAAGGTGATAATAGGTGTTAAATGTAAAAAAAAAAGAGTTTTTAGTTCTGATGGATAATTTAAACCATTGCCGAACATTGCCAAGACATTGCCCAACATTGCCGGAACATTACCAAGACATTGCCAGAAGTCTCACTTTCAATTTATGAAAAATCCGTAGGCCAAAAACCTACCGCCCACGAACTTAAAGTAAAAAGTTTAAGTAAATCCTGAATTTCAGTGAATTCAGGTGAATTCATTTAATTTGTCTTTTGGGAAAAATAGTGTTATATTTAAGATATCCGAGGCAGAATACCACTAATTCTAGCTTATTTGTTCATCGAAGTTCATTTAACTCCGTTTAAAAACAAAAAACCACTCATTTCTGAGTGGTCTGTTATAGCGGGGGCAGGACTTGAACCTGCGGCCTCCGGGTTATGAGCCCGACGAGCTGCCATCTGCTCTACCCCGCGTCGTACTGAATGTAAGTATAATATAATATGATTTTATTTTTGTCAATAAATATATATGGTTTTTTATAAATTTTCTGGATATTTTATGTTTTTATACCAGATTCGGCACTCAAGGATAGCAAATAAAATAGCTACAATACTCAAGAGCCTGTAATCTGATGTGAAACCAGCAAAAAAATTATATATACCATGTAAGAGAACAGCATAAACAAAAGGTATAAAATGATTTTGCTTGTGCTTAAACATCCATAAATACAGACCGCTTAAAGCTGCACAAAAAGTATGTATCAAAACAGATGAAAATGATCGCATCATTATTAGTTTAACAAGCTGCTGTAATGGAGTCTGTAAATTGAGCTCCTGAAGCTTTTTGATTATATATATAACTGATTCGAAGCTTCCTGTTGTAAGACCACTTAAGATGCAGCAGCAGAAAAACATACCGAGAGTCATCTTTTTTTGTGGTAAAAGACACAGTAAAAAAAGTTTAACAGTCTCTTCGATTAGACCATTAAAGACGATAGCTGTTACCAAAACTGACTCAAAAGTGTTTGTATTAAAAACTGGTAAACTTAAAACAAAATACTGTAAAAACGAAGTAGGAAAAACTGCTGCAAGACCAAGTATACAGGATAATACTGCATATCTGACTTTAAGGCCTCTTATCAGTACACAAAAAATTAAAAACACCGTAATCAACGGTATAAAATTAATGCCAAACAAAGCGTATACGTTCATTTTATAAAAGAATAATGCAAAAATAGTTCGTTGTAAACTATACTGTCTTTATTGTATAATTCTATCCATGCATAAAGTGATTGTCTTAATGGGCATAAAGCACTGTGGAAAATCAACACAGGGACGCCTTTTGTCTAAGTATTATAATTATCCTTTTTTTGATACAGATGATGTAGTAAAAAAACTTACTGGTAAAACTCCACGTCAAATATATACTGAACAAAGTCAGCAAGCTTTTATGGATGCAGAGGCCGAAGCCTGCGATTATCTGTGTAAGATGGACTGTAACCTTGTAATTGCAACAGGTGGTGGTATTTGTAATAACCAAAAGGCTCTTGCTTTATTAAAACAGATTGGCAAGTTTGTCTTTTTAAATGTTGAAGAATCAGTTGCCTGTAACAGGATTATAAAAGAAATTAATTATTCAGACACTGGAGAATTGTTAAATCTTCCAGCATATATAAAAAATAAAAACCCTCGCACCGTTGACGATGTGAGGGCAATATTTCATGACTTTTATGCTGAGCGCGTTGAAAAGTACAAAGCTCTCAGTGACATTGAAGTATGTATTGGTAATGCTGCAAGTGATATTAACATGCAGACAATTGTAAGCGCCTTAGATTAGCAGCCGCAGTTGCCACCACAACCGCCGCAACCACCGTCGCCGCAGCCGTCTTCACCACAGCTGCCTCCGCAGTCACAACCACCGCCGCAACCGCCCTGGCTTTGTGAAAGCTCTTCTTCAGTAGCGTCGCGTACTGAAATAACTTCTACATCAAAGTACAAGGTTTTACCAGCAAGCTCGTGGTTACCATCAACTGTAATTTCATTATCAGTAACCTTTGTAACCTTTACAAGCATTGGACCTGTTGCAGTGTCTGCCTGAAACTGCTGTCCAACTTCAATTGGAAAATCAGCATCAAAGCGGTCTCTTGGTACTGCTGCAATTAATGATTCGTCATATTCGCCATAACCTTCTGCAGGTTCTACAACTGCACTAACTTTATCACCAGTCTGGTGGCCGTTAAGCTGGCGCTCAAGACCAGGGATAAGAGTGTTATATCCGTGCATATATTCTAATGGATCGCCACCATTAGATGTATCAAGAACGTTACCATCCTTGTCCTTAAGTGTGTAGTGGATCTTTACCACTTTATTGCTTTCGATAACCACAATAGGCTCCTTACTAAAGGGATATAATGTCCCATTATTTATTTGAGAATTTTAATTAAATCAGGTCTACCTGCTTTTTGCAGGGCTTCACGCACCAGTGCCTGATTTTCACGCCTGTTAAACTGCAACAATGCTCTTTGCAGTCTGCGCTCGTGTGCTCCACGGGCAACATATACTTCTTCAAGACTGCCGTCTCTGTGTACTTTGTGAGGATTTAATCCAGTGTAGTACATACATGTTGAAAGTCCCCCTGGAGTAGGGTAAAAGTCCTGTACCTGATCTGGAACAAAACCTGTCTTTTTAAGATACAGGGCCACGTCAATAGCTTCCTTTAATCCTGCTCCAGGATGGGAACAAATATAATAAGGGATGCAGTACTGCTTTTTACCCAGTTCTTTATTTAGCTTAGCATATTCTTCTGCAAAAGCTTCATACACCTTATGACTTGATTTGTGCATAAGAGTAAGTACTTTATTGTTTGCATGTTCTGGGGCAACTTTAAGTTGTCCACTTATATGATGGAGTATAAGTTCCTTAAAAAATGTCTTGTCCTTGTCCATCATAAGATAGTCAAAACGGATACCGCTACGGATAAAGACTTTTTTTACACCGTCAACAGCTCTAAGCTTTCGCAAAAGTTCAACATACTCAGTATGATCAACCTGAACATTAGGACAAGGTTCTGTTCCCATACAGTCTCTGTGAGGGCACGCACCCCGTTTTGATTGAAACTTGCATGCATCATGGCGGAAGTTTGCTGTAGGACCGCCTACATCATGGATATACCCTTTAAAAGCTGGGTCTTTTGTTATAAGCTTTGCTTCGCGCAAAAGACTTTCGTGACTTCTGGCCTGGATACGGCGTCCCTGATGAAACGTAATTGCACAAAAACTACAGGCCCCAAAGCACCCTCTTGAGCTTACAAGTGAAAATTGCACTTCACTTATAGCAGGGACTCCTGTTTTACCGTTTTCGGCCTGTTTATCATACATAGGATGCCATCGACGGGTAAAAGGCAGCTCATATATTGCATCAAATTCTTGTGTAGTTAAAGGCATGCTGGCCTTTTCCTGCACAACATAGCGGTTATCAACAGGCTCAATGAGAACATGGCCGTTAATAGCATCAGCATTTTGCTCCTGTGCAAGATATGAGCGGGCAAAAAGCTGTTTTGCCTCCGGTGTGTTTTTTGATATTTCATTAAAAGATGGTAGCATTAATGCTACATTTTCTGGTACACCGGCCCCTGAAACAGGAGGATTAAATAGTGCATCAAAAGACTCATTTTCCGTCTTCTTTGGAGGTTTAAACTCTGTGAGTGCCTGTGTGTATGGAGGTAAATCTTCTGTATGACTTGTATACCATACAGTTCCTCTGACTCCACGGATATCTTTTGCTGCAATTCCCTGTTTTAAAAGTTGTGCAATCTCAATTATAGAATGCTCTCCCATACCGTACATTAAAATATCAGCCTTGCTGTCTAATAAAATCGAACGTCTGATATTGTTTGACCAGTAGTCATAATGGGTTGTACGACGTAAAGATGCTTCAATACCACCTATAAGGACATTTACACCTTTATAGGCTTCGCGTATCTTCGCACAATATGTAATGATTGCTCTGTCTGGTCTGTGGCCTGCAACACCGCCATGTGCATAAACATCTTCGGAGCGAGGTTTGTTATTAGCTGTGTAGTTTGAAACCATGCTGTCCATTGCACCGCCAGAAACCAAAAAGCCAAGTTTAGGTCGTCCTAATACCTTAAAGCTTTCTGCTGTACGCCAGTCTGGCTGAGGAATTACTCCCACTGTATAACCGTGCGACTCAAGTAGTCTTCCTAAAAGTGCTGGTGCAAAGGTTGCATGATCAACGTAAGCATCTCCGCTTACAAAAACAAAGTCAAGCTGATCAATACCTCTTTCAGCAAGATCAGATTGACTTACAGGTAAGTATCTGTTTGGCAATTACTGTTCCTGAACAACTTCTGTGATTTCAGGGCATGCATCTTTCAGATAACGTTCGATACCCATCTTTAATGTCATAAGTGCCATTGGGCAGCTGCCACAAGCACCTGTAAGACGTAAGTGTACTCTATTCTGCTCATCAAGACAGATATATTCCATATCACCGCCGTCAGCCTGTAACTGAGGACGGAATAAATCTAAAGCTTCTTTAACTGTTGCTTCTAACTGTTCATTGGCCATAGTTTTTCTCCTGTTTTATGCATAAAAGATATACAAATCTGTGAGTTTTGACTATAAAAAAAAGTTGTAATTAATTGTTTTTTATATAAAGGATTATCTCATTAACTCTTTTACTGTCTGCACTGGTGTTTTACCATAGTATAGCCAGGCATATATAACTGCAGCTGATATAACTTTGCGACCGTATTCCCGGGTTTCTTCAAATGGTAATATCTCTAAAAATAAATCATTTGCAAAATTATCATTTATATCTAAGTCTCTCTTTGCAGATTTTATCCAGTTACGGACATGCCTGAGACCAGCATTGTAAGCAAATAATGCCTGTATTGCAGATCCATCTGATCTGTCTATTAAAGACTTAAGATAATGGGTGCCTATAGCAATATTGATTTCTGGATCAAGAATATCGTAGTTATCAATCTTAAGTTTACGGGCTTCGTCATTGGCTGTTCCTTCCATTAATTGAGTAAGCCCCTGTGCTCCTGCCTTGCTTGAAACATTTGCATCAAAGAAACTTTCAGATCTTATAAGGGCATACATCAGGTACTCTGGTACATCATTTTCACTACAGTATTTTGATACGTATTTGTTATAATGTCTCGGAAAAGCAAGTTTTAAAAGTTCAGGATCATACCTGCCTTTAGCGTTTTCTCTGGCACGGCTTGCAATTCGCAGGCTTTGAAGTTTATATGTGTTGTCGTAATTTCCACATTCATTTAAAAACTGTGCTGAGTACATACTTGTTTGCGTATCAAGGGATTTACGTAATGCAAGCCACTCAGGATAAATCTTTTGTGGAAATCCGAAGGCACTGTATCCTTTTAATAAAGACAATGCATCTGCATTTGGTTTTTCTTCATTTTCAGCACCATTAGAATATAGCACATAGTATAAAGTCTGGGGGTCAACAATATTTAAGCGCTCAATGGCACATATCTTGTAATACAGAGAGCCAGAGCCTGATAAAATCTTTGTATAGCAGTTTACAGCAGTACGGGTTTTTATTTCATCTTTACCAAGAGCAAGACCTTCTTCGACAAGTCGTCCGGCTATGTAAGCAAAACGCGATGATGTATAAGCTGAAGCTGTGTCTTGAGTTATAGACCATACATTGTAAAAAGTCTGCCACTTTTTATTTGCAAGCAGTAAAACTGATAAGGATTCGAAAAAGTCATCAAAGTACTCACTGTCGTGCCATGTGTTACTGTATTTTTGCAGAGTAGCGATGACTTCATTTTCAGAATACTTAATCTGTAGATTTAATAAATACCATAGACTATTGTCGTATTGCTTTTCGTCATTTGTAATAGCCATTGCAGATTTAAATCTGTTTGATGCCAGAGTAAAATACTTTCCGGCTTTGTCGTAAAGTCGTGCAGCATAAAAATACAAATAAAACTTGTCTTGTGACTCAGCAAGGTCATTTAAATCATCAAGTTTTTTTGCTGTATTGTAAAACTCGTTTGAGCCATATAAACAGGCTTTACCAATATCTGACAACACCAGTGAATCAATATATGTTCCTTTGTTTTTGTAGATGTCTGTAATGGAGTCTATTGCTGCAAAAGCTGCTGGATAATCCTTTCGGAACACTTTTACTCTAAAATCAATGATTTTTTGTGTATCAGTAACCGGCATTTCAATATAAGTGTTATCGATATCATTTTTTATCTGTTCGATATCAGGAATCTGCTCAATTTGTCCCTTTGGAGCAAGTGTCATCTCCAAAACCTTATACTCAGCATTTTTTTTGAGCTGATTTTTTATATCGTTCTGATGTTCATAAAACTTTTGAAGTTTATATGTAAGATATATCTGGTATATAGCAGAGTGTTCTTTTGATAAAGGTTTTGTGATTATCCAGTTATAAAACTCCTGCTCAAATTGGTAGTCATTGCGCTGTAAAAGGCTTTCAATTCGTAATCTTATAAGTTCATCAGAAGCTGACTTTAAATCAATGTCTTTTGTGAGATTAATTATCTCAATATATTCCCCATTTTTATACAACTGCCGGCATGCAACTAAAAGTGCATCATTGTCGTTATATTTATTTGCAAGAATAATTGAAGCTTCAGTCTTTTGTTTTGTTGTTCCAATCTGAGTAAGAGCTTCTGCACAACGTCTGGCATTATAGTACGAACCTTTTTTACTGCCTTGTGTGAAAAGTCGGATAGCATCACTTGTATTGTTCTGGTCGATGGCTTTCAAGGCCATGTAATATGTTGAGTCACTCTTAAACTGCTGTTGAGGTGATGATGTCGCAGAGTTTTGACATGAGGTAAAAAGTTGTAATGCTAAAACAGCCGTCAGAATAAACTGGCGGCTGTTTAAAGTTGAAATCTTCAATATGTTACTCAACTGGGATAAGAATGTCTGTACCAGAAATAATCAGGTCAGGATTTTTTATATGATTGTAGTTTGCAATCTTAGGATAACGCCATGGGTTTTTGTAATATGAGTCTGCAAGATCCCAAAGTGTGTCGCCCCATTTAATATGGTATTTAACATCTTTCTTTTTCGCAGCTTCTGTAACAGGTGGTTTTGGTACAGGTACAACATCTGGAGTAGGTGAGATAATAATTTTATCTTCCTGTGCTTCAGGAGCTTTAACCTTTTCACCCTGTGTCTCTGCTGTTTCAATTGGTGTAACTGTAATCTCAACACTATTTTGTGTATCTGGAAGCTGAGCTACGGCAGTCTGTTCTTCTGAGACTTGTTGATGTGATGATGACTGTTCTGTCGATTTTTGTTTTAACACATTGTATTTTGATGGGAATACAAACAGTATCATTGCTGTTGCTATGAGACAAATTATTGCACATAAAACACATATTAAAACCGGAAGTCTTGTTCTTGAACTGTCCTCGTCGTCTTCATCATCGTAAGGTGTTGCATGATCTCCTGCCAAAGTATCCTTATCATAAAGATCTGAAAAATCAAATGCAGAACCTGATGCAGCAACAGGAGCAGGTGGTATATCTAAGTCATCTGTATTAAACTTTGCAGTAAAGTTATCAGTTGAAGCTGTGTTAAACAGAGGATCATCAAATGTTGAGTCATCGAAAAGACTCGATATACCACTTACTTCGGGTTTTGAATCCGTATCATCTATTTTTATGTCATCAAAGTCAGGGAGACTGAAAGTTTGTTCACTTAATGGGTCATCTTGATTTGTATCTGAATCAGTATCAAAATCTGGTAAGTCAAAGGAATCTGTTTCTATCTGTGCTTCATCGTTCTGTGAAACATCTGTATCAATAGTTCCAAAATCTGGTAAATCAAAAGTATTGTCAGTACTTTGATCATTTTCTGTTAAATCTAGTGAAGGTAAATCTAAATCAAAGTCTGTGGTGTCGGCACTAACAGGTTCGTCTGATGTTTCAGTTTTGTCTAAATCAAAATCTTCTGCAGAAAGGTCTTTACCTTCTTCATCGCTAATATCAAGGCCACTAAGATCTGATACACCAAAATCTTCTTCATTGAGTTCTGGAGGTGTAATATCCTGAGGTATTTCATCTGTGTCACTTTCATTATCAAGTGCAAGACTATCTATGTCAGGAAGATTAAATGTTTCAGTATCAAATGAGTCTACAGGTACATCTACAAAACCATCATTATCTGAAACTGGTTGACTATCTTCTAGTATCTGTTCTGTTTCTATATTTTCAACAGATTCTTCTGTTGTGTCCTGGATATCAAAATCTTCATCAGCTTTCTGCTCTACAACTGTTGTATCGTCATCTGATGTGATTTGGGATGGCTGCTGAAGCGTGTCATCTTTTGTAAATGAGTCAAAGCTGAAAGGTTCTTCTGTATCAAACTCAGTAAGATCACTTTCTGTTTCTGTGTGTGGTTCAATATTTTCAATTGTTTCAGGGGTAATATCTAATGGATTACCCTCTGACAGACTATCCACAACAGTTTGTAAGTGATCATCTGCTGTCGTGTTATCCTGCTCATTATTGTTGTCCTGTTCAGGTGTAACATCTTCAGCAATAGAGGGTAGTTCGAAATCAGCAAGTTCAAAATCATTAGGCTGCAATCTGTCTTGTGAGGAGCGTGTTATAAGATTCACTTGCGTTTCACTTTTTGTGCCAGTTTCACTGTCTACAACTTCAGCTTTAAGCTCGTTGTTTTCGTCAATGCCAACTGATAAATGTAATTCAGGTTCTCCATTTGGATGAGGATTAAGAGTCGATACTTCAAGAGTATCTACATACTCGGCATCATCCATTGTTCCATTTTCTGAACGGTATAAATCAATCTGTACTTTGGTCTGATTGTCTTTTACTGTGGTCAGATCCAGCATACGCTGCTTTGGTGAACCTTCTTCAAGAATTGGGTAAAAAGTTCCGTCTGCAAGTTTTATACCGATAGTTTTCATAAAACGCCCCTAAAAAATGAACCTAACTTATTAAAAGTATCGGCACATAAAAGCTAAAATAAAAGTATCAAATAAATGTGCTGTATATTAGTTTGTTGATGCAGGTCCTTCTTTCTGTTCTGAAGTCTGTTGGGCAGTCTCAGTTACAGGTAGTGAAGGTGTATATGGTTTACCTGCTCCATAAGTATATGAATATTCGCATATACCTGTGAGTTCATTTAATGTCGACCCAAACTTATCAACAACACTATATGTTGTTATTTTTATAGTATTACCTTTGTCGTCATACTTGTAAATGATACGTTCTGAAAGTTTATTGTCTTTGTTGTAAGTCTGAAGCTCAGTGATTGTATAGCTTGAGTCAAATCTGTATACGTTGCGCTTTGTCATTGCTCCGTTAACATTAAAATAAATAATTTCAGAAAGTTTATCTGCATCATTGTAGGTGAAAACCTTCTTTTCTTCGAGAGCTCCTTCCGGATTATACTGATTTACCTCACTTATACGGGCTTTATCATCAAGTTTTGTTATTATGCGTTCAAGAAGATTTCCGTCAGCATCGTAATAAGACTCTTCAGTCTGCTTTGGATTAATAGTTTTCCATATTGTTTTGTTTACAAGCTGTTCACTGACATTGTATTCAGATTCTTCTATCTTATTTCCATTTTCATCATATGCAGAGTCAATCTTCCATAATATTCTCTGATCATTATCAAGACAGGTGATTGTCATTAGATTTCCGCCGTCATCATAAGTGTATACAAGCTTATCAACTAAAGAGTCTTTGTTTGTATACTCGCATGCTTCAACTTCGCGTCCGTTGTTGTCATAGGTATGTACAAACTTTGATTTTGGAGCTCTGTAATAGTCTCCAAATTTCTGGGTAATTGTATATTCTGTTTTTGTATAATCTGCGATAGTACCTTTAGGCTGTATCTTAGAGTCTGTATCAAATGCAAAAGTGCTTGTTGTAAGTAATGTAAGTCCTGAGAGTAAGAGTGCTTTTTTCATTAAATCCTCCATTTAGATTTTCGACTTAATCATTATGACATATTAATCCATTCTTAATTATATTATAAATCCTTTTAAGAGTTTTTTCCCATAATAATACTTTATTCTAAGGTAATCAGGTAACTTTATAAAGTGTAATAAGCTTACTTGCAGCATATTATAGGCTTTTAGACGTAATGCAGTAAAGTTTGTTATACTGTTTATAGTTATGGTTTATACCTTTATAATAAAGTAGTATTAGTTATGGATTTTTATGAACTCAAAGCATTTGTAGTATTGTCACAGACTCTTCACTTTGCCCGTACTTCTTCAAAAATAAATCTAAGCCCGTCAGCTTTAAGCCGTCTTATTGCCCGTCTTGAAAGCGAGACTGGGGTACAACTTTTGGAGCGTGATTGCAAAGGTGTTGTACTTACAAAGTATGGCAGAGATTTTGCCGTGTTTGCAAAAAAATGCCTTGAAGAGCGTGAAACCCTTACAAATACACTTGCACATAAAACAAATACTATTACAGGAACGTTACATGTGTATGCTTCGGTTACAGCCTGTTATAGTGTTATGCCACCTTTCTTAAAAGAATTATCTGAAAAATATCCTGATATACATCTGTCAATTGAAACAGGAGATCCCGCAGGGGCAATTGGAGCCATTAGAGAAGGTAGAGCAGAGCTTGCTGTAGCAGCTATACCTGAAGGTGGCATAACAGACTTAATTGCTGTTCCTGTTCTTAAAACTCCTCTTATTTTTGCAGCTGCAACAGGCGGTGCATATGAAAACGTCAGCGGAAGTCCTCAGGATATAGTTTCATCAGTACCTCTGATATTGCCCAAATCAGGTCTTGCAAGGGATCGGTTTGACTTGTGGGTGTCAAGTCGTAATGTGCAGCCTTTAATTGCAGCAGAAACAGAAGGTAATGAAGCTATTATGGCCTTAGTAAAGCTTGGGCTTGGTATTGGTCTTGTACCTGAAATTGTTCTTACGACAGGGCCTTACGTTAATGGTTTTACATCTCATGCTGCTGGTAACGCACTTGGTAGTTATGAAGTTGGTTTTGTTGAAAAACTTGCCTTTAAGGGAAGTGATACAGCACTTCAGATACGAGGTGCTGTTGATAGTATTTTGGGAATCAAATAAACATTTAGTATTTATAGACCTTTGCAGTATTTTTGAAGTATACTCATTTGTATGAGTGACAATCTTATTTCATTTAATGACTGTGCCATTGGAGATATTCATAATACATTATTAAATAACATTACGTGGACTATGAAGACTGGCGAAGCATGGCTAGTGACAGGAGCAAACGGAGGGGGTAAGGAATCCTTTTTACAAGCCCTTTGCGGTGAAAAGGAAGTTTTTCCGTCTTTTAATCATAAGTCTGTCTTTATGAAATCAACAGAGATTGTGTCACTTGAAAAAGCTGCCTCAATAATTGAAGAAGAACGAAAATACGATGAGACAGAATATATGGACCGCATTGATGAGGGGCGTACGGGGCGTCGGTTTATATGTGAAGTTTTGGGAGGACCTGATGTAAAACATCGTCATGATCCGTTACCAGCAATTGCAGCCAGACTTGAAACATTACCTGAAGTTAAGTTGTGTGGTGTAGAGCACATTCTGGACCGCGGTTTAAGATATATGTCTACAGGTGAAATTCGCCGTATTTTATTGTGTCGAGCCCTTTTATCAGGAAAAAGACTTTTAATTTTAAGTGATCCATTTGCAGGTCTTGATGTAAACAGTAGAGCTATTCTTCTTGATTTTTTTTCGGCAATTGCAGCACGGCAGCATAATTTTGATGATAAAGAGCAGTGTGTAAGGGTAATACTGTGTATGGAGCGGTATACTGAAATTCCGGAAACTATAACAAATGTAGTGGAGTTTACAGATAATAGTATAAGTTTTAATGGTACAAAATCAGAGTACGAACAGGAATTAAAAAGAAGAGACTTATTACTGTCGGACTCCCGTATTGAAGAAAAAGCATCTTTGATAAATGCCTACAACGAGTTGAAAAGTGACACAAGATATTTACATGAACAACATATTGCTGGCGAAGAAACCCTTATACAAATGAATGATGTAAATGTGGGATGGAGCGATCATAAAGTTTTAAGAAACCTAAACTGGTCAGTACTTCCTGGTGAGCATTGGCTCATCAGAGGTCCTAACGGCAGCGGAAAAACAACTTTATTAGAGCTTATCACAGGGGATAACCCTCAGGTATTTTGTAACGATGTGTGGCTTTTTGGGCGTAAACGAGGCACCGGAGAAACTATCTGGGATATAAAAAAGAAGCTTGGTATTGTAAGCTACAGGCTGCATGTTGAGTATCGTATGCTTACAAGTGTTACATTGGAAGATGTTATTATCTCTGGTTTTCATGATTCTATCGGCTTATATGAGCCAAAGACTGATATGGAAAAAAATGCAGCAGATAAATGGCTTAGTCTTGCCGGTTTTAAAGGCCGTGGAAATGAAATGTTTTCATCTCTAAGCTATGGTGAGCAGAGAGCTGTGTTAATTGTGAGGGCTGCGGTAAAGCAACCGCGGGTGCTTATTTTGGATGAACCATGTCATGGGCTTGATGGACAGTATCGGCAGAAAATTTTAAATCTGCTTGAAGCTGTTGCAGCAACCGGTACAACAACTCTTTTACATGTAACTCATGATGTAACAGAAGTTTTACCATGTGAAAAGCACATTATGGAACTTTGTCCTGGAGAAGACACTATGTATAGAATAATTTGTGGCGGGCAGGATGATAAATAAAAAAAGGTCATCTGTTAAAGATGACCTTTCGTTATTTAGTTATATTAGAATATTGCGCTGAAAAGTTTACCAATTGGATCGAAATCTAAGAGAAGGAAGTCGATTGCATAAACTGCGGCAAAACCAACGATAGCAATAGCTAAAAGAGCAGCAAGACCAATGAGCATCTGCACAGCGATAGGAAGCTTATCAAACTTTGCCTGTTTTTCAGCAGCAAGTGATTCTGCTGATTTTGTGTTTATTTCATTTGAAGCCATAATTTACCTCTGAGGGGGATAGTTTAATCTTATGATTATAATAAATAATGAATTATGTACAGTCAAGATAACAAATCTGTTGTGTGTTTGCACATAAAAGTAATTTTTAATATATTTAGGTAACGAGGTAAAATAATGCTCTTTTCCCCTGTAGAAATTGAAGAAACTGTTAACATGTTTATGAGGCAAAAGCTGGATATCCGAACTATAACAATGGGTATCTCTCTTTTGGATTGTGCTTGTGAAGATCCAAAACGCGCATGTGATAAGATTTATGAAAAAATCATGCGCAAAGCTGGTAATCTTGTAAAAGTAGGACAAGATATTGAAAAAGAATTTGGTGTTCCAATTATAAATAAACGAATCTCAGTTACACCTATTGCATTGGTTGCTGGTGCCAGCAATGCAAAAAGCTATGTTGATTACTGTAAGACTCTTGATCGCTGTGCTAAAGAACTTGGTGTAAACTTTATCGGTGGTTTTAGTGCTCTTGTTCAAAAGGGGATCACAGAAGCTGATCGTATTCTTATGGAGTCAATACCTGAAGCTCTTGCTACAACAGATTTTGTTTGTTCATCAGTAAACGTAGGAACTACAAAAAATGGTATAAACATGGATGCCGTTAAGCTTATGGGCGAAATTATTAAGCAGACAGCTGAGAGGTCAAAGGACTGTGCTGTAAACGGTTGTTCAAAGCTTGTTGTATTTTGTAATGCTCCTGAAGATAATCCGTTTATGGCAGGTGCATTCCATGGACCTGGAGAAGGGGATTCCGTTATAAATGTAGGTGTTTCAGGGCCTGGCGTTATTTTGGCTGCTGCAAAAGAGTATAAGGGTAAGCCGATAAATGAACTTGCAGATGGTATCAAAAAGATGGCATTTAAGATCACCCGTATGGGACAGCTTGTAGGTAGTGAGGCAGCAAAACGTCTTGATACTGCCTTTGGTATTCTTGACCTTTCACTTGCTCCAACTCCTGCTGTTGGGGATTCAGTTGCACGTATCATTGAAGAAATTGGTATTGAAGGATGTGGTGCACCTGGTACAACAGCTGCACTTGCAATGCTTACTGATATGGTTAAAAAGGGTGGTGTTATGGCTTCAACTAACGTTGGTGGTTTAAGCGGTGCATTTATCCCAGTTTCTGAAGATGAAGGTATGATTAATGCTGTAAAACAGGGGTCAATCTGTCTCGAAAAGCTTGAAGCAATGACAACTGTATGTTCTGTAGGTCTTGATATGATTGCAATTCCTGGGGATACTCCTGCAACTACAATAAGTGGTATTATGGCTGATGAGTTTGCTATTGGGATGGTAAACAATAAAACAACCGCAATACGTCTTATACCTGCACCTGGTACTAAAGCTGGTGATTGGGTAGAGTTCGGAGGTCTTTTAGGCGGATGTCCTGTATTGCCGGTAAGTAAGTTTGGATGTGCTGATTTTATCAACAGAGGTGGTCGCATACCAGCTCCAATCCATTCATTCCGTAACTAGTATATAAAATTGTACTTAAGGCAGGTTCGAAAAAATCTAAGCCGTATCTTATTATGGCTCAGTATAGATTTTGTCCGAAGCCTGCCTTTGTTTTATCCATTAGTAATTATGTATTTAATATGATATAGTCAGTTATCTATGACTGATAAAAAACAAACATACAAAGGCTTTTATAAAATTCTTTTCACAATAGCAGTTCCTATCATTTTGCAAAATCTTATGCAAACTTTTGTAAATATGCTGGATACCGTTATGGTAGGGCAGCTTGGTGCTACTGAAATCGCTGCAGTTGGTTTGGGTAATCAGATATTTTTTATGCTTAATATGGTACTTTTTGGTATCTGTTCAGGCGGATCGATATTTATTGCTCAGTACTGGGGCAGCCGTAATATTGCAGGCATCCGTAAATCTCTTGGTATTATGCTTTGCGGAGCTGTTACTACATCCCTTGTTTTTTTTGCAGGTGGGGTCTTTGTACCTGATGTATTAATCAGTCTTTACACAAATGACATTGAAGTAATACAAATTGCCGCAGATTACCTGCGTATCGTAGTTTTTAGTTATCCAATGATGGCTGTAAGCTTTGCTCTTCAAATGAGCTTTCGAAGCACAGAACATGTTAAACTTCCAATGGTCAGTACGATAATATCATTTGGCCTTAATGGATTATTTAACTGGCTTTTAATATTTGGCATTGGTCCTGTACCTGCCTTTGGAGTTATTGGTGCGGCACTTGCAACACTTATTTCACGTCTGGTTGAGCTATTTATTACAGTACTGTGGTCTTACAGCTCAAAATATGAGTCCTGCGGCACAATGAAGGAATACCTCAGCTTTGATAAAAAGTTTATTGCCCGATTTATAAAAATAAGTATACCAGTAATCATAAGTGAAAGCTGCTGGGGGTTAGGTATTACTGTACAGAACTCAATATATGCACATACAGGCACAGATGCTTTTGCCGCATTTAGTATTACTAATACCATAAGTCAGCTTACCTGGGTATTTTTTATCGGTATGGGTAATGCATCATCAATTATAATGGGCAAAAAAATTGGAGCTGGTGATATTGAAGGGACAAAAGCTTATGCATTTAGATATTCATGGTTTTTGCCGCTATTAGGACTGGCAGGCTCCTGTCTTCTGTTTCCTTTATCATGTCTTTTACCGCTGCTGTTTAATGTTGACCGAAGCATTATTGCTATAGCAAAATCCATGTTATATATATTGATGGTAACTTACCCTTTCAGAGCCTTTAATATGCTTCTTATTGTAGGAATTCTCCGGTGTGGAGGTGATACAATATATTCTTCAATTATAGATAACGGATGGATGTGGCTTGTGGCGTTACCTTTAGGTGCAGTTGCTGCCTTTGTATGGAATTTACCTCCATTTGCCATTATGTTATGTCTTGAAATTGAACAGTTATTAAAGACTTTGTCAGGAATTCCTCGGGTAGTATCCGGAAAGTGGCTTCATAACGTGACTCTATAAAACAGAAGATTATACTTCACTGGCAACATCATAATGTATAATTAAGAGACTGATTGTCTCGGAGATGTTTTATGAGTGATGTATCAAACCAAAAAAGCAGGGATTTAGTTTTAATCTTTTTGTTTGTTTTTTTATACGGGGTTATGATATGCCTGCATTTTTTTACACCCTATATAGTTTTAAAAGGCAATTTCAGTATAAACGGTCTGAGTCTTTTTTGTACGATAATTGGTATTATTCAGCTTTTAATCTGTGTCGAGTTGACCCTTATCAATGTTAAGTCAGGGTATTATGTACAGCTTGTCCTTAATGCTGTAAGTATTGGTTTTGTATGCAGTATGATAGTTCATCATGAGTTTTTTCTACATCTATCAACTATTGTAATTTGTGTGGTAACCGTTCTCCTCTGTACAATTCTCTCGGTACAAAAAAGGCAGTTGCAAAAAAATCTTTCATTACTTCAGACAAATGTATTTACCGATGAGCTTACGGGGCTTCCTAATCGTAAAAGCCGCATAGCAAAAATGGAAGAGTTAATTTCAGGTTTGGATCGCAAGGCGGCTTTTACTCTTGTTTTAATGGATTTAGATGGTTTTAAAGAAATAAATGACTCATTGTCTCATCAAATAGGTGATGTGTATCTTTTAGAGATAATCCATAATATAAAAAAGATTTTGACTCCGGCAGAAAGCCTTGGACGATTTGGTGGAGATGAGTTTTTATTTATCCTTGAAGATGTCCGTAACAACAGAGAAGTTGAAGAGTTTATCCAAAAAATAAGGGATGTACTAGTTATTCCGTTCAGATATAAAAATATGGACTATATTTGTACAGCAAGCTTTGGTATTGCTCATTATCCTAAGGATAGTATATCGACTCTTGAACTTATGAGGCAGATGGAGCTTGCTTTGTATAGAGCTAAAGCACATGGTAAAAATCAATACATGTTCTTTGATGAAGAAATGCAAATTAATCTTGATCAGCGTATTGATATGGAGCATAAACTTCTTGAAGCTATTGAAAAAAATCAGCTTTATGTTGAGTATCAGCCACAGTATAAAATACCAGAACGCAAGCTTAGGGGGTATGAAGCACTAGTGAGATGGGAGTCTCCTGACTTAGGTGAAGTAGGTCCAGGTAAGTTTATTCCCCTTGCAGAAGAAAATGGCGCAATAATTGCTATTGGTGAGTTTGTGCTCAGACGTGCCTGTGAACAGTATATGAAAATATATGATTCATATGAGGTACATCCAGTTTTGTCTATTAATATATCTGTAATGCAGATTCGTGATCCAGAGTTTATTAATATGGTAAAAAGTGTTATAAGAGATACACAGTTTGATACTGATTATCTTGAGTTTGAAATAACTGAAAGTGTATTTATGTCTTCATCTGATACTGCAAAGCAGGTGCTTAGCAGTCTAAAAAACATGGGTATAAAACTTGCGCTTGATGACTTTGGTACAAGATATTCGTCATTAAACTATTTGAGAACTTTGCCATTAGATATAGTAAAGATTGATAAGTCATTTATAGATCCAATTGGTACAATTCCTGAAAAAAAGAATCTTGTTAAGACCATAATTGACATGGCTCATCAGCTTGATTTGAAGGTAATTGCCGAAGGTATTGAAAATGCAGAGCAACTTGAGTATCTTGCAAAAAACGGTTGTGATTATATACAGGGTAACTATCTGGGAAAACCTGCTCCAAGTGCAGCTTTGATATGAAAATTAATTTATATAAATCATTATCTATAGAGCCTCTGTTAAGTTTTTTAGTTAAGTACGAAAAGTTTTGTGTCTCACTTATCAGTAAAATAAAATCTCAGAGTGTACCTGTTTATGTTGTGCTAAACGATAATGAAGAAATATGCGGTATAATTACATATTCTCATGGCGGGGTTGTTAATCACTGTCTGCCCCTAAGTACACCGCAGTATAACAATAAGCTTTTAGCGACGGTTGAAAGCTTTTTTAGGCAAATAGGAGTCAGCAATCTATTTTGTATAATTGGTGAACTTAATGGAACCGAACTTATACAAAAAGCTGTACAGAACTGTTTTATGTACACGGCTCCTTATGCAATAAAGTATAAGCTTATGGAGTTTAAACCAGCTTTGCCTGTAAATTATATTCAGTCGACAGACAAAAAAAGATGCATAAAATGTACAGAGCAGATGATAGATGAACTTTATCCTATGCAGTTAAAGTATGAAGAAGAAGAAGTTATTTATAATGCAGTTCCTGTTAATCATACTTTGTGTCGTCACAATCTTGAAACTGCTGTAAAGGAACATAGAGTCTATGCCTGTATGTCAGATGGGCGCATAACCGCTAAGGCAAACATATCATATACAGGAATCAATAGCGTTTATATAGGTGGTGTTTACACTTTAATTTCAGAGAGAGGCAAAGGATATGCGACATTTTTGATGCAGCACGTTTCCTATGATTTAACTCAAAAAAAACTGAGCCCAACGTTGTTTGTTAAGGAGACAAATATAGCTGCGATAAAAGCTTATACGAACTGTGGCTTTGCACAGGATGGTAGCTATAAGATTTGCTATTATAAATAAAAAAGTGTAGTATAACCCAATGGACTTATTGCAGGTACAAAATGTTTCATTTGAGTACCCTGACTCAAATGTTAAAGCTCTAGATAATGTAAGTTTTTCAGTACAAAAAGGCGAATACGCAGTTATATTAGGCTCAAACGGTTCTGGCAAGAGCACTGTTACACGTATAATCTGTGGCTTTATCGATGGATATCAAGGCCATGTAAAATTGCAGGACGGAGCACGTACTGGTATAGTTTTTCAGTCGCCAAAAGATCAGATAGTGTCAGGTATAGTATCTAGAGATACTGAGTTTGGACCTGAAAATCTAAAACTTACTCCTGCAGAAATTGAACAGCGTACTATTGAAAGTCTTGCCGTTACAGGACTTTTAGACAGAGCTATGGACAGGTCAAATGCTTTGTCTCTTGGACAGACTCAAAAACTTGCTTTAAGCGGTATTATCGCTTTACGTCCTGATTTGCTTATTCTTGATGAAGCTACTTCGATGCTAGACCCTGCTTCACGTTCAGAGTTATTAGAGTTTATTGATTACAGCAATGAGCATGGACAGTCTATTTTACATATAACACATGATATTGATGAAGCCTACAGGGCTGATCATGTCATTGCCCTGCACAATGGAAAACTTATATT
Organism: Treponema sp.; assembly: GCA_045641045.1. Taxonomy (GTDB): domain Bacteria; phylum Spirochaetota; class Spirochaetia; order Treponematales; family Treponemataceae; genus Treponema_D. The sequence continues at coordinate 24,685 of JAZUGE010000005.1, forward strand.
TGATGGTTCTCAGAAACAGTTTCGCGATAATAGCAGTCTTGTAAAAGAACTGTTTGGCGAACCTGTACAAAAAAGTGACCGCGCATTTGATTTAAAAAATGCTGCTGATGGTCTTGTATTAGAAGATATTCACTTTAAGTACGAAAATACAGAAGTATTAAAGGGAATAAACCTTACTTTAAAAAAAGGCTCCCTCACTGCCTTAACAGGAGCTTCTGGTTGCGGTAAATCAACATTACTGGAGATAGCTTCCGGCTTATTACAGAGTACAAAGGGAAAAGTGTTCTGTGATGACAGACCTGCTCTTGCTTTACAGGATGCTGGTGCTGCAATTTTTGAAAGATATGCAGCTGATGATGTTGCCTTTGGAGCTAAAAATAAAGGGTTTTCGAGCAGGGAGCTTGTACAAAAAGTTCAAGAATCTATGGATATAGCAGGTCTGCCTTTTAAAGAGTTTAAAGACAGGCCTTCAGTAATGCTTTCTGGCGGACAAAAACGCAAGCTGAGTATAGCCGGTATCATTGCCATGGACAGTTCTGTTCTTTTATTTGATGAGCCTTCGGCAGGCCTTGATGCAAACAGTCGACGAGAGCTTTTAAGTACTTTGAAAAAGCTTGCTCAAAGTGGTAAAACTGTTTTATTTAGTACACATCGTATGGATGAGGCTGATTTTGCTGATCGTCATATTGCTATTGAAAACGGCATAATCGTAAAAGACAGTGATTGCAAAGCTGATAGAGAAGTTGAAAGCATTACATCTTTGCCTGAACAAAAATGTCTCGAAGGAGCAGGCTTGTTGTCTTTAATCCGAAAGACATCGGAGCTTACTGTTAATAACAGTAAAAAATCGAATACGCTTTTATCACGAATAAATCCTGTTGGCAAGTATCTTTTATTTTTTACGCTTTTTATACTAGGGTTATGTTCAAAAAATGTACTCTTTGCTCTTTTTATGGCAGGTATGGCCTTGTGCTATGCAAAATCTGGTAATTACTCATTTAAAAAACTTGGAGCAACATTTTTAGTTATATTGCCGTGGCTTTTACTGTTTTGTCTTATGGAACTGTTTTTTTATCCAGTGCCTGAAGGTGAACTGCCGGTTTATAAAACGAGTCATATAACACTTTATTTGACGAACATAAACCTAAGTATATTAACTTTAGTCAGGGCCTTTACTGCTTACAGTGTTGTGCAGATATTTATTTTTACAACTGGCGAAAAAGAGCTTTTAGAAGGGTTTAGCGGACTTTTAATGCTTTTTACCATGTTGCACATAAATATCCGCTCTTTGGTAGTAGTTGTGGAGATAATATTCAGATTTGTACCTCTGCTCATTGATGAAGCATCTGGTATAATAAAAACACAGCTTGTGCGGGGGGCTTTAGGTAAGACAAAAGGTATCTTTGGAAAAATTAAACTGATTATCCCATTGTTCGTACCGCTGATAATACAGACTATAAAACGTACAGAGATATTGGCAGATGCCCTTACTGCAAGATATTTTTAACAGGAGATAATAATGGATATAAAACTTTTAACACCTATATTGACTGCAGCAGCCTTTGCCCTTTACGTGTTTATAATTATATCAATACCGGTAAAGTCAAAAAAGATCATGAGCGGTTCTGGTAAGCTTTTAATGCCTTTAACTAATGGTGTTCAGATTAGAGTAATTGCAATTTTTGCAGTGTGTGCCTTAGTTATGGGAATCGTACCATTTACACGGTTTCAGCTTTATATACAGGTCATTTTTTTACTCACAGGCTTATTAGGATGTAATATGGCTGCAAAAGAAGCCTGTGGACTTGGACATGCAGGTGTATATGAAAGACAGATAATATGGGGTACCTATTGGGTTTTGTATGATGATATTGAGATTTTACCTACATTATCATATGAAGATGATCCTGAAACCCTTGGCGTAGATAAACAAAACCTACAGATAATAAAAAAGGACGGAAGTCAGATAGTAATCGTTTTTACAGATAAAGAAGAGCGTGCAAAGGCTGTTGAACTTATTTTGAAAAACGAACCCCGTTTAAAGCCATAAATCAAGATAAAAAAAATGACCGGTTTATAAACCGGCCACATGTATATATGTAAACGGATACCGGCTTTGCCAAGACGTATCCGGAAGACAAAAAAAAGATGCTCAATCGAGCATCTTTTTTTTGGACTAGGAGTCAGGCGGAATCGAACCGCCGCATAACGGTTTTGCAGACCGCTCCCTTACCGCTTGGGTATGACTCCGTTATTTGGTTATTAGAATATACAGTAAATACAAAAATATGTCTATACTAATTTCACTAAAATATTAAACAAAAATATGATTTATAAGCCGGCAATGACATATAGCGAATGTTTATGATATAATCACAACATTGTGAAACTTTTATTATTATTAGTAAGTTTATTTTGCTTTTTTTCAAATATAGTTACATCAGCTGAAACAACAAACCAATGTGAGATTCCTGAAAATGCAGACTTTTGGAGTGACTATCCAGATGAACAACTGGCTGATTTTTTAGTGTCTCGTCTTAGTGATGAAGAGCTTTTAGCTCAGATATTTATGTTTGGCTGGGCAGGTGCTGAACCAAGTGTACTTTTAAATCAATGGGTATCGGATAGAGGCTTAGGCAGTGTAAAGGTTTTTGGATGGAATACTGATAATACAAAGCAGGTTGCAAAATCTGTAAAATCATTGCAGGAACGTGCTCAGCAAAGACGATATAAAATACCTTTGTTTGTGGCTACAGATCAGGAAGGTGGATGGATTCGTCATGTAAAGGGAGATACTACTGACACACCTGGTAACATGGCAATTGGTGCTTCAGCTTATCCAATGGATGCTTATTACAGTGCATATTATATAAGCCGTGAAATAAAAGCCCTTGGCATCAACATGAACTTTGCACCAACTGTGGATGTATATTCAAACCTTAAATCTTCAGTTATAGGGCCTCGAAGCTTTGGTGATAATCCGGACTTTGTAGGTAAACTTGGAGCAAGCTTTGTAGCCGGTTCAATGGCTGCAGGTGTTATACCTACCGCAAAGCATTTTCCGGGACATGGGGATACAAGTTTGGACAGTCATGGTAACCTGCCTATGATTGAAATTGATTATGAGACATTGCATAACCGTGAGCTTATACCATTTAAATATCTTATCGAACAAAATATCCCTGCTATAATGAGCGGACATTTGAGTTTTCCTAAAATCATGGCAAATGGAGAGCCTGCATCATTATCAAAAGTTTTTTTAACAGATATATTGCGTGGTGAACTTGGGTATAAGGGACTTATCATTACAGATGATATGATGATGAATGGTGCTACAATGTATGCAGGTAGCTTAAGTAATGCCTTTTATCTTGCTATCGAAGCTGGTAATGATATTATCATATCAAGCACAACGGCTCGCCTTGATGAAAACCTATGGACAACAAACCTTGCCCTCATAAAGTCAAATGCCGAGTTTAAATCTATAGTACAAAGAGCTGCACGCCGCGTAATACTTTCAAAGCTTGGATATTTTAAAAGCAGCAATGCAGCTCCTTTGTATCCTGACGAAAATACACTAAGTGACTATATTCCTGATAAAGAAGGTCAAAAATTCTTTTTGAGTCAGGCTTGTCGCTCTGTTACAGCTTATAAAAAAGGTGACTTACCATATAAACCAAAAGAAGGCGAACGTATCTTACTTGCGGGGCAAAATCAGTTTCCTGAGTTTTTTGAAGAAGCTCGTAAAAGATATAGTAATGGTACTGAAATAGCACAGTTTAAATATGACTATGATATGGGACCTATACAGGCTGACTGGATGGGAAACAACATCGAGCGGCTGGCTTTAAGTTACGATACAATAATCATCTGTGTTGCCAACGAACGTAATGCATCTGTTGCATTAAGACTGAAAAAACTCACGGGAAAAAAAGTTATTATATTGTCAGTATTAAGCCCAGTAAGTGTCATGAACTTTGACTGGGCTGATACAATTCTATTTGGCTACAGTTGGTCATCATACACATTTAAGGCACTTTTAGGTGCATTAAATGGTGAATATGAACCAGAGGGTGTAGTTCCCCTTACTGAGTATCAGTAGAGCTTTCAGTATTCAAAAAGTCAGGGATTTCCTTTTTTTTAGTAAATCTGAAATCCTTGGCATGGGAGTTAGGTAGTTTACCCTCAATGCGGTCGTTTTCTTTCTGAAGCTGATAACGTATCATTTCCTTAAAAGCTGTCATAAGACACTCAGGGTCAACATTTTGAGGCACAATGCTCGAAGTCTGCAACTCTTTTACCAGATAGTAACATGACTCGATGGTTGAAATATATTCAGGCTTTGGTTCCCGCTTAAAAGTAAATATTGAACGGTATGCTCCGTCAAAGCTGAGTTTTGGTAAAGCCATAATGTTTGTGCTAAGCTTAATCATTTTGTGAGAGCAAAACCATGTGCTGTCGATTACAATCACTAAAAGCTTACGGTTTCCGATTTCTTCTTTAAAGCCTGCTTTACTGCTTGTCCAGGCATCTTCTCCAGGGTATAAAAGAACCGGATAATACTGAGGATCTGCTAAAAGTTCAACAACCCTCTGGTTTTTAGTAAAATCAATACCAACTATAATTTCACTGTCAATAAGTCCGACATGAGCAATGCGCCCTGTTCCCGTACGCTGTTTTTTAGCTTCTTTTGGATGCATTAAAAACAAAAATTTAACATTTGGGTCAAAAGGTTTTAAGTATTTACAAAAACAGCTCTCTTTTGCTCTGAGACACTGCAAACATAATTCACGCATGAGATGGAATATATCAAAAAACTGATGGTAAAACAACACGCATAATCAATTACAACAGTATATTAAATAACAAAATCACACAGTATTTAACTGATACTGAAAAAATATAACAATAATTAAATAATTTTTATAAAAAAGTATTTACTAAAATCGTATATTTATGCAAAATAAACCTGTCAGTAGATGTGTTACATTAAATACTGATTCTCTGGAGAGACTCCTATACGGAGCGCCGAAGGTTTAAGGTGATTAGCACCGACATCTCAGGCACAAAGGACAGAGTATATAAGATTTGTTCCTTACCTTCTCTTTAGAGAGCCGGAATCACGCAATGGTGCGTTTTGACACGATAACTATGCATGATTTTGGCTCTTATTTTTTTAAATGGAGCTAAAAAAAGTATGGCAACATTTGACGCAATTCTTAATGCAATTGATGATATTGTATGGGGTATCCCAACAATCGTACTCATCCTTGCGACAGGTTTCATTCTCACATTCAGAATGAGAGGTATGCAGTTCACAAAACTTGGACGTGCATTAAAATCAATTTTCCGTAAAAATGACTCAGAAAAAGGTGAAGTAACATCTTTTGGTGCGCTTTGTACAGCACTTTCTGCAACTATCGGTACAGGTAATATTGTCGGTGTTGCAACAGCTATCGCAGCCGGTGGTCCTGGTGCATTGTTCTGGATGTGGCTTGCAGCTTTAGTTGGTATCGCAACAAAGTATGCAGAGTGTATGCTTGCTGTTATGTTCCGTGAACATAAAGAAGACGGTCATATCCTTGGTGGTCCATTCTACACAATCGAAAAGGGTATGGGACCAAAGTGGAAGTGGCTTGCAGTACTTTTTGCTGTATTTGGTGTTTTAACTGGTGTTATGGGTATTGGTACAATCACTCAGATCAACGGTATTACATCTGCTGTAAATAACGCATTTGATCCTGAAAACGCACACATAGCTCTTTCAATCGGAGCAAACTCATATACATGGTCAACAGTAATAGCTGGTATTTTAGTTACACTTGCTGTAGCTCTTGTTATTATCGGTGGTCTTAAGCGTATCTCAAAGGTAGCTGAGTTTATCGTACCAGGCATGGCTGTAATTTACGTATTCCTTGGTGTATCAGTTTTAGTAATGAACGCAACATTGATACCTGAAGCCTTTGTTATTATCTTAAAATCGGCATTTGGTTTTAAGGCTGCTGCAGGTGGAGCTGCAGGTTTTGTAATGGCACAGATGATTTCATCAATGCAAAAAGGTGTTGCCCGCGGTATATTCTCTAATGAGGCAGGTCTTGGTAGTGCTCCAATTGCAGCTGCTTCAGCAAAAGTTGAAGAGCCTGTTGCACAGGGACTTGTATCAATGCTTGGAACATTTATCGATACAATCATTATCTGTACAATGACAGGGCTTTCAATTGTAATTGCCTTTTATGTAGGTGGCGGCGAAGGTGTTGGAGAACTTAAAGGTGTTGCAATCACATCAGGAGCTTTTTCAAAGGTCTTAGGCGGTGACGGACACTCTGTGCAGTTCCTTTTAATGCTTTGTCTGATATTCTTTGCATTTACAACAATTTTAGGCTGGGACTACTACTCTGAACGCTGTATCGAGTACTTAACAAAGGGAAAAATGGGTATTGTAAAAGGATACCGTATCCTTTACATCCTTGCAGTATTTATCGGACCTTACCTTACAGTAAGTGAAGTTTGGACAATTGCTGATATTACAAACGGTCTTATGGCAATACCTAACTGTATATCACTTATCGTATTAAGCGGTCTTGTAGCCCGCACAACAAAGGACTACTTTAAAAGATTCCCTACTCTTGAGTCTGAAATAAAGTAATAATTAATTTATAGAATAATTAAAATTACAAAAGCCGTAGTATAGGGTGCAGTTGAAGTGTACTCAAGACTACGGCTTTTTTTCTATAAAAAATTAATCTAATTTTGTTTTGTCAAACAATGGATCAGATAAAAACTTTGTAAGGCTTTGCTGCCATTGTGGTAAAGTAAAGTCTAAAGCCTTTTGAATTTTTGACTTACTTAAAACACTGTATGCAGGACGTTTTGCAGGAGTTGGATACTCTTCAGTTGTACAGCTGTTAACTGCACAGTCTTTATTTTGTAAAAGACCTGCTTCAACAGCCTGCTTTTTAATTTCAAGAGTAAAAGCATGCCATGTTGTTTCCCCTTCATCAGTAACATGATAGATTCCGTAAGGTATAGGCCTGTTTTCAGAGCATCTGTTTATAAGGCGTAATATAACATCTGCAAGAGTTCCTGTCCAGGTTGGGGTTCCGTGCTGGTCTGCAACAACCTTTACTGCAGGGTTTTTGTTCATTGCACGGATCATTGTGTAAACAAAGTTTTTACCTGCATAACCGTAAAGCCATGCAGTGCGTAAAATATAGTATTTACTGCAGTTTGTCTGTACTGATTTTTCACCGTCTGCTTTTGTTTTACCGTATACACCGATTGGGGCTATAGCCATATCTTCAGTGCGAGGTGTGTCCCCTGTACCGTCAAATACATAGTCTGTAGAAATATGTATTAGTGTTGCACCAATTTTATCAGCAAGCTTTGCAATATTAGCAGGTCCATCACTGTTAAGTTTTGAAGCAAAATCAGCATCGCTTTCAGATTTATCTACTGCTGTATATGCTGCGCAGTTAATGATTATATTAATGTCTTTACCCTTGGCATAAGCTTCAAGGGACGAAAAATCAGTAATATCTGCATTGCGGTCTGTAGCAGTATAGTCAATATTGTTTTGTTTAAGGCAGGCGCAAAGCTGGGTTCCCAGCATGCCGTTACAGCCAATAACCCAGATCATATTAGCGTCCCTGATCCTTATAGTTTTTTTCGATCCATTTTGTGTACTCGCCGCTTAAAATGTGCTCAACCCACTCAGGATGACTAAGGTACCATTTAATTGTCATTAAAAGCCCCTGTTCAAAAGTCATTTTGCGTTCCCATTTAAGTTCGCTCTTGATTTTTGTACAGTCAATAGCGTAGCGTGCATCGTGACCTGGACGGTCTTTTACATGTGTAATTGTTTTTTCAACATCATCTTTGTTTTTACCAAGTTCAGCAGCTGTAAGTTCAATTACTTTATGTAAAAGAGTAATGTTTTGCCACTCGTTTTCACCACCGATATTATATTTTTCACCTTCACGGCCGCTGTTTACAATCTGCCATACTGCACGGTTGTGGTCTTCGACATAAATCCAGTCGCGGATATTTGCACCAGTACCGTAAACAGGTAAGTTTTTACCGTTTTTAATATTGCTGATCATTAATGGTAAAAGTTTTTCAGGGAACTGATAAGGACCGTAGTTATTTGTACAGTTACTTAATGTAATTGGCATACCATATGTATGGTAGTAAGCCATAACAAGGTGGTCACTTGAAGCCTTGCTTGAAGAGTATGGTGATCTAGGATCGTATTTTGTCTCTTCAGTAAAGTAACCTGTAGGACCTAATGAACCGTATACTTCATCTGTAGAGATGTGGTGAAAAAGTACATCATCACGCTTATTATCAAGTGAAACACCCCAATAGTTACGTGCAACATCAAGAAGTGTAAAAGTACCCATTACATTTGTCTTAACAAATGCTTCTGGTCCTAAGATACTGCGGTCAACATGACTTTCGGCTGCAAAGTGTATTACTGTATCAATATCATACTGCTTAAAAATACGTTCGATTTCAGGTCTGTCTGTGATATCAACTTTTTCAAAAAAGTATCGTTTACCGCCAAAGTCCTTTTCAACTTCAGCAAGGTTTTCAAGGTTTCCGGCGTATGTAAGACAGTCAACATTTACGATGTTACCTGTAAAGCCTGAGTCCATAAACTCTTTTGATTGTGTTGCACTTTTACCAAAAAGGTAGTTTATAAAGTTAGCACCAATAAAGCCTGCGCCACCTGTTACTAAAATATTATGTAATTTACGAGCCATTAGTAGTTTTCTCCAATGTATTTAAGATATTCGCCGTATGTAGTTTTATAACCTGATGCAAGAGATAAAATCTGTTCTTTTGTAATCCATCCGTTGCGGTAAGCAATTTCTTCAAGACATGAAACAAACATACCCTGTCTTTTTTGTATTGTAGCAATAAAGTTTGATGCTTCAAGTAAGCCGTCATAAGTACCTGTATCAAGCCATGCCATACCGCGGCCTAAAATTTCAACATTTAACTTTTGCTGTTCAAGGTAAGCATTATTTACTGCAGTAATTTCAATTTCACCACGGGCGCTTGGCTTTACATTTTTTGCAATTTCAACAACTGAGTTGTCATAAAAATAAAGACCAGGTACAGCATAGTTTGATTTTGGATGCTGTGGTTTTTCTTCAATACCTAATGCCTTACCGTCTTTGTCAAACTCAACTACACCATATGCTGTAGGATCTTTTACAAAGTAACCAAATATTACAGAGCCACCTTGTGTACTGATTTTTTCAGCAGCATTTTTAAGTGTTTTAGTAAAGCTCTGTCCGTAAAAAATATTATCGCCTAAAACAAGAGCTACGCTATCGTTACCGATAAACTTTTCGCCGACGATAAAAGCATCAGCAAGTCCTCTTGGTTTATCCTGTACTGCATACTCAATATGCATGCCAAGCCAAGATCCGTCACCAAAAAGCTCTTCAAAAAGAGTAATATCTCTTGGTGTTGAGATAATAAGAACATCTTTAATACCTGCAAGCATAAGACAGCTCATAGGGTAGTAGATCATTGGCTTGTCGTATAATGGCAATATCTGCTTTGAAACTGCTTTTGTAATTGGATAAAGTCGTGTTCCGGATCCTCCGGCTAAAATAATACCTTTCATGCTGTAATCCTTAATTTTTATTTACCTATCCATTTTGCATTTAAATCAAAATACTTTTCTTCTATATTAAATGCGGGATGTTTACCGTCTTTTTCGCTTAATAATGGTGTAATTTCTGGTGCAATACTCTTCCAGTCAATATTGATGGCTGGGTCGTTCCACATAAGGCCGCCTTCGCCTTTTGGATCATAAAAGTCTGTACATTTGTAAGCAAAAACAGCTGTGTCTGTTAAAACATAAAAACCGTGAGCAAAACCCTGTGGGATATAAAACTGGTTTTGTTTTTCGCTGTCTAAAATTACTCCGTAGTACTGACCAAAAGTAGGAGAGCCGTTGCGTAAGTCTACAGCTACATCGTAAACCTTACCGCTTACAGCTCTTACAAGCTTACCCTGTGGGTGCTGTGTCTGAAAATGTAATCCCCTTAATACACCTTTTGTGCTTGATGACTGGTTGTCCTGTACAAATTTCATTGTAAGGCCTGCTTCAAAAAAATCACGCTCGCTGTAAACTTCAAAAAAATATCCGCGGGCATCGCCAAAAACTTTAGGCTGTATTTCGTAAAGACCGGCGATTTCAATACCTGATGGTGTATGACATTTGTTAAATGTAAATGGCATAACAACTTCCTTTTTATAATAAAAAACAGATTATATGAATTGTAACGTAAAATGTTACAATAGTTAAGGTTCTTTATAAAAATTTATTTTATTGTTAAAATTTCAAGATACGATTCTTTCTGTCTTACTAAAGAGTGACGCAGATTAATATTTTTTTTGTAAAAACATTGATTTCACCTTAAATAAGGGGATTGTATTTTTATATTTTGTATAAAATAAGGGTTTTTCTTTCAAATATTTTTACTATTCATATTTCTTAACATTTTGTTATATAGTAGATTAAATATCATAATAAAACAAATGTTCTGTTAAAAGAAAAGGAATTGAAATGAAAATTAAGCAAGTTTTATTAACTGGTTTTATTTTTGTGCAAATACTCTCTGGTTCGTTTGCTCAAATGACAAGTTTATCAGCAATTGATGGCTCTATGAATGTAGATGCGTTAAGTGCGTCGATGAGCTCTGAGTCGGTTGTTGGTAGTAATGGGGGGGCCGCGACATCAATTTCGACAGGTAATTTTCAATACGGCGGTACAGCACAGCTGGCAATGTCTAGTAGTAACTATTTAGTAACACCAGGTGATATCTATACGTTAGCGTTTAGCACGGGGGCGACAACAGTAAAATATACAATTCCGATAGATATAAGTTATAAAGTGCGTGTTGCAAATCTTGGCGTTTTAGATGCTTCAAATATGACTTTTGTTCAGTTTCGTAAGCAAGTTGAGGATCTTGTCAATAAAAATTTCCCAATGAGTGGTGTTCAATTTGTATTAACAACTCCATCAACATTTAAAGTTGTTATTAAGGGTGAAGTAAAGCAAACTTGTGAAAGAGATTCTTGGGCCCTTACTCGTTTAAGTTCAATCATTTCAGGATGTGTAACGGAGTTCTCAAGTGTACGCAATATAACGATAACGAGTCATGATGGGTCTGTTAAAACCTATGATTTATTTTTAGCAAAACGTGATGGTGATCTGAGTCAAGATCCATATTTGAAGCCTGGTGACGTTGTAACTTTAGGGAGAATTGACAGAAAAGTATCTGTTCGAGGAAGTGTTGAACGACCTGGTGCTTATGAGCTTTTGCCGGGTGAAAATTTGACACAACTTATCAATCGATATGCTGGTGGATTGGATAAATATGCTGATGTTAGTCGGATTGAGTTAACTCGTCTTATTTCTGAAGATAAGCACCTTGGAGATAAAATATATCTCAGTAAAGAAAATATAGATGATGATTATGTACTTGAATGTTGGGATAGTGTGTATGTAACCTCACTAAACGAAGTAAGACCTGCAATTTATGTTGAAGGTGCAATCAGAGGAGAAGTAACTGCAAAAACGAAGGAAGATACAGAAAGTACCCCTTTGACATCAAGTTCGCGCAGAATTGTTTATTTTCACAGTGATGAAGATTATGCGTACTTGATTCGTAAGAATGCACATTGGTTTACGGGAATAAGTAATCTGGAAGATGCTTATATAAAACGGGGGCAAGAAGTTATCCCTGTAAATATTTACACTGTATTACATAATCCTGATTATCGTATTAAATTAGATGTCCAGGCTGATGATATACTTGTAATCCCGTTTAGACAGTTTTTCGTAAATGTAAGTGGTGCTGTGGCTGTTCCTGGTCGGTATCCGTATGTTCCTGATCGTGATTACAACTACTATATAGGTCTTGCTGGAGGTTTTACTGATAAAAATGCACGTAGTAGTGTACGCATTATAGATATGAATAATATTAAGCATAGTAAAAAAGATATCATAGAGCCTGAAATGACTATAATAGCACGATCTAACAGTTTTATATATCAATTTAATCGTATAGCTGTACCTGTAACAACAATTCTTACTGCTGTTTACACAGGTGTACTGATTAATCATTATGCAAATGACTAAAATAAGTTTTTGAGGGAAATAAAGAATGAATGTTAAGAAAATTGCCGTTGCTGGAACAGGATATGTTGGATTAAGTATTGCAACATTGTTGGCTCAGCATAATAAAGTATATGCCGTTGATGTAATTCAGGAAAAAGTTGACTTAATTAATAATAAAAAATCTCCAATACAGGATAATGAGATTGAAGATTTTTTAGCAAACAAAAAGCTTGATTTAATAGCAACAATGGATGCAAAAGCTGCTTATACAGATGCTGATATTGTAGTTATTGCAACTCCTACAAACTATGACAGTAAAAAGAACTTTTTTGATACAAGTGCAGTTGAAGCTGTTATTAAGCTGGTCATGCAATATAATCCAGAAGCAATAATGGTGATAAAATCAACAATACCAGTTGGTTATACAAAATCAATCCGTGAAAAAACTGGATCAAAAAATATCATATTCAGCCCTGAGTTTTTGCGTGAGAGTAAAGCTTTATACGATAATCTTTATCCAAGTCGTATTGTAGTTGGCACAGATTTATCAGATGAAAAACTAACTGATGCAGCAAAAACATTTGCAGCACTTTTACAGCAGGGTGCTATAAAACAAAATATTGATACATTGTTTATGGGTTTTACCGAGGCAGAAGCAGTTAAGCTGTTTGCAAATACATATCTTGCCCTTCGTGTAAGTTATTTTAATGAGCTTGATACATATGCTGAACTTAAGGGTCTTGATACACAGTCAATTATTAATGGTGTTTGTCTCGATCCTCGTATAGGTAGTCATTACAATAACCCAAGTTTTGGTTATGGTGGTTACTGTCTGCCAAAGGATACAAAGCAGTTGCTTGCAAATTATCAGGATGTACCTGAAAACTTGATTGAAGCAATTGTTGAGTCAAACCGTACCCGCAAAGATTTTATTGCTGACCGTGTATTACAGAAAGCAGGTTACTATGGTTACAGCGACGATAATACATATGATGCCAGTGAAGAAAAACCTGTTACTGTTGGTGTATATAGATTAACCATGAAGAGCAACAGTGACAACTTCAGACAAAGCTCTATACAGGGCGTAATGAAGCGTATCAAGGCAAAGGGTGCAAATGTTATTATTTACGAGCCTACACTTAAAGGTGGCGAAACATTCTTTGGTAGTTTAATAGTAAATAATCTTAATAAGTTTAAGCAGATAAGTGACTCTATTATTGCTAATAGATATGACTCGTGTCTTGATGATGTTCAGGATAAGGTTTATACAAGAGATTTATTCCGCAGAGACTAAAAATGGTTCAATCGGAAAATTTCACAAATTCTAAAAGAATAGCAAAAAACACCCTTATGTTGTATTTCAGACAGATATTAGTAATGATTGTTAGTCTTTATACAGTAAGGGTATTATTAAAAGCTCTCGGAGTTATTGATTATGGTATTTATAATGTTGTAGCTGGAATGGTTACAATGTTTAGTTTTGTAAGTAGTTCAATGGCTGCGGCAAGTCAGAGATTTTTTAGCTATGATTTAGGTAAAAAAAACTTTGCCCATTTGAAATGTATTTTTAGTCAGACTGTTTTAGTATATCTTTGTTTTTCTGTAGTCTTTCTTATTGTTGCAGAAGCTATTGGGATCCCTTTTATAAAGTATAAATTAGTTTTACCAGATGAGAGAAAAATTGCAGCGTATTGGGTGTTTGAGTTTGCAATTGTAGCATTTGTATTTACTATGATGACAACACCATACATGTCTGTTATTACGGCTCATGAATATATGAATATATATGCAGTTGTAAGTTTGATTGAGGTGACATTAAAACTTATTATTGTTTTTTTAGTTCAATTTTTTTGTTTTGATAAACTTATTTGTTATTCAATACTTTTAACAATTGTAACAATCATAAATACAACTATATATAGATGTATTTGCAAAAAAAAGTTTTCAGAGTGCCGATTTAAGTTCTATTTTAATAGAGTCGAAGTAAAAGAAATGATAGACTATGTTGGCTGGAATTTCTTTGGCAATCTTGCAAATGTAGCTCGTAATCAGGGTGTTAATATTTTATTAAATTTGTTTTTTGGACCTGTTGTAAATGCGGCTCGTAGTGTAGCCTCTCAAATTTATACTGCATTGATAAGTTTTACAACAAATTTTTCAAATGCATTACGACCTCAGATAATAAAGTCATATGCTGCACAAAATAAGAGTTATATGCTAGATTTGATGTTTGCAGGAACAAGATTTGTTTTCTATCTGATGTTGGTCATATGTTTACCACTGTACTTTAAGGCAGATTTTATTCTCAACCTGTGGCTTAAAAATCCACCTCAACATACTTTGGTGTTTATGAGACTGGTTATTATTGAAGTTTTAATAGAATGTATATCACATCCTCTAATGTCAGTTTCACAGGCAACCGGAAAAATTCGATTATATCAGTCTGCTGTTGGTATAACACTTGTGTTAAATCTACCAGTGTCATATTATTTTTTGAAATTGGGCTATGAGCCTGAAGTTGTTTACATTATCGGCATTTCATTTGCTGCCATAGCGACTGTCTTGAGAATATTAATTGTTCAGAATCTTATTGGTGAAAATCTTGTGAAAAGGTTTATACAGATTCTCTTTAGGTTCATGCTAGTTCTTATTGCTTCGTTTTTTGTTCCATATATATTTGATCGCCTAAATATCTTAAGTGGGAATACTTTTATAGCATGCTTGATTTTTTTTGTTGGTAGTTGCTTTTGGACATTGTTTTGTTCCTTTTTTATAGGTTTGACATGTAAAGAACAGAAATTTTGTATTACCAAGTTTAAAGAGAGATTATAATTTATGATTAATGTCGGTATTTTAACATACTTTTCGGTACCCAATTTTGGGGCCCAGTTACAGGCTTTATCAACTGTAGGTTTCTTTAAAAGGAATGGAATTAATCCTATTCTTATAAACTGGAATCCTGTTGAACTAAAGAAATATTACGATTGTATTATTCCTTCTCAGCAAATTAGTGCTCATAATGAGTTTTTAAAGGATTATCTGCCGGTTACAGAAGTTTGTGAAAATGAGGATGATATCAGAGCTGTCGTTGAAAGATATGATATTAAAAGTATTTTTGTTGGTAGTGATGCTGTATTAAAATTTATGCCTAAAGCCATAAATATTGCAGTAAACGTAAAAAAAATATTAGCACATAAACCTCTTGTCAGGATTACAGAGGATCGTAAAGTTCCAAATCCATTTATATGTTCTTTTCTAGACAAAAAAAGTTCTGTAAAAAGATATATGTTTTCAGCTTCGTCTCAAGACTGTTTGTTTAAGTCATTAACTTTTACTGAACGATTAACTATAAAAAAGTATTTGAAAAGA
>JAZUGE010000006.1:0-30331 GCA_045641045.1 Treponema sp.
TTTATTAAGCATGCTGGCATTAATTCCTGCGCGTGATGCTACTTCAAGAATTGATTCTCCTTCAAGAATTTGGAGTATAAGTTTTTCTTTTTCTTCTAAGCTCCATTTTTTATTCTTTTCATTTTTTAGTTTTTCTACACCATTATTTTCAACTATACGGTTCCATTTTCGAATCATACTGTGAAAATTTCTAGGATCTTTAAACCCTTCTGGTGTTTCAGGCCAGATCCCTTGTTGATACAATTCAACACATTTTTTTTTGTATTCAAATGAATAGCGCATAAAAATACCCCTTTTACTTTTGTCCAGTAAAAGGGGTACATATCAAGTTTGGCAGTGCTTTTTTTATATTGGTAAGAATGTACAAATAAAGATTATATACCAGTATAATAAAAAACAGTAAGGATGTGGTTGTCCTTGCTGGGTATACATTTAATGAAACATTTATTTGCTTAAAAGGCAGGTAACCCAGGCTTCAACACAGTTTCCTAAACCTACGTCTCCAATTTTTTCTCCAGTTTTTGCTTTTACAAATATCTGGTTGCTTTCTACTTCAAGAACTTTTGCTATGCTTTCAATGACCTGATTTCTGTAGGGTAAAAACTTTGGCTTTTGAAGAGCTATTACACAGTCCATGTTTTCAAGTGTCCAACCAGCATTTTTAATATCAGACCATACTGTTTTCAAAAGTACTCTTGAATCTGCATCCTTCCATTTTGCATCTTCTGGGGGGAAATAGGAACCTATATCACCCATTCCGCAGGCTCCTAAAAGAGCATCCGTTACTGCATGGAGCAGAACGTCTCCGTCCGAGTGACCGTCTTCACCTTTTTCAAAGGGAATTACAACTCCACCTAAAATAAGCTTACGTCCTTCTGTTAATATATGTTTATCGTAGCCTAAGCCTGTTCGTATCATTTTTTTATCTTGCCTGTTAATACTGTCTAAGTCTTTTGGGTAAGTTATCTTACGATTATTAATGTCGCCGTCAATAACCTTAACTCTTGTATATCCATCATTACCTGCAATAAACTCATCCCAGATTTCTGTATCATCTGTATACTCGTTTTTAGAAAGACTCGCGAGTTTGTGAGCTCTATAAATGCTTTTAAATTCAAATACCTGTGGTGTTTGGACTGCCTTTAACGAGCTTCGTTTAAGATGTCTTTTTATAAATCCATTTTCGTCAATTTCGGTTTGAGTATCTACTGGCTGGAGTCCTGGTACTGCTGAGCCATATTTCAATGATGTATTATATGCATCAAGAATAATTTTGCTGCTTACAAATGGTCTTGCACCGTCATGAATGAAAACCACACAATTCTGCTCCTTACGATTAGCACAATACCATTGTTCTACAGCTTTTAATGCATTAAAAACAGATGCCTGTCTTGTGTTTCCACCTTTAACAAACAGTATGTCTTGTGTTTTACTGTCTATCTGTAAATCACAAAAAAAGTTGTCTTTGCAGGATTGTTCAGTGTGTGCTTCAGGGTAGGTAATTACAGTTAATGCAAAATTTAATGCAGTGTAAAAAGCTTTTGCTGCATTGGATAGAACTGTGCCACCATTCATGGGTAGGTATTCCTTTTTTATACCTGTACCCATTCTAGTTGAAGAACCTGCAGCTACAAGAATAAGCACAGGTTCTTTATTTTGATTTAATGAACTATTACTCGTCATCATCGTCGTCTGCCGAATCATCTGAGTCATCTTCGTCTGTAGAATCCTCATCATCATCGTCATCACTGTCTCTTGAGTCTAAATCATCATCCTCATCAGAGAATTCATCATCATCGTCTTCATCATTCGGATCAAGAATAGGCTTTTTAGCAATTGAAGCTCCAAATGGTTCAAGCTTTGCATGAATCTTTGACTCAACATCCTTTTCATCAAGCTCCAGTGCAAAACAGATTTCATCAATGAGAAGTTTTTTTGCATTGTCATAAAGCTTGCGCTCAAGAATTGGAAGTTCTTTTACCTTTGAACGGTGATAAAGGCATCTTACGATATTAGCAATATCGCTGATTGTTCCTTTTTTTAGAAGTTCAAGGTTCATCTGGTAGCGAAGTTTCCAGTCTGAAGTAACTGGTTCAATTTCTTCCCCCAGTGAATCAAGAGCCTTTTGAGCTTCTTCTGCAGTTACTATTGGTCTTATTCCAATAACTGTTGCGTTCTTAATAGGAACCATAACGTTCATATCAGATACATCAATGTAAATCTTGTAATAAGTAAGGATTTTATCTCCCATCTGCTTATCAAAGATATCAGTAACTGTTCCAACACCCTGACTTGGGTATACAACTTTTTGGCCGATTGTGAACTGAATGTTCTCTGTACTCATATCTTAACATTATACACCATAAAAGATGTATAATCAATTAAGGCTATAGGTATAATGATTTATTAAATGGGACAATTTTCAATAAAATGTTATAAAATAGCAAATAAAGTGTATTATACTTGCATTAATTAACATATTTGTATATATTATCAAAACTGTCGCAACGGGAGTCGTTGCAATTTATTTTTTTGCGTGTTAACGCTTTATAATCGCTTTCATATAATACCTTTCATCAGTTATTACTTTTTATCTGCGATTCCCAAGGCCAACGCACGCCATTAGGGATACAATACACATGGAAAACGAAGAAATCTCCTTTGAAGATCTCGGATTGGATGACTTTATCCTTTCAGCAATTGAAAAAAAGGGTTTTAAAACACCTTCACCTATTCAGGTTCTTGCAATACCACGTTTACTAAACGGTGATGCTAATATTATTGCCAAGGCTCGTACTGGTACTGGTAAAACTGCCGCTTTTGGTTTACCTATTGTACAGCGTGTTCACGAAGAAAGTGATCATGTCAGAGCTCTTGTTCTTGAGCCTACTCGTGAGCTTGCTATACAGACCTGTACAGAACTACAGTCATTTTCAGAGGGTAAATATCCTCGTGTTGCTGTAGTTTATGGAGGTGCCAGCTATAGAGATCAGATTCATGACCTGAAACGAGGTGCTGAAATTGTTGTCGGTACACCTGGTCGTGTTCAAGATCATATTGAGAGGGGTACATTAAAGCTTGATCAGATTGATTATTTTATCCTCGATGAAGGGGATGAGATGCTTGATATGGGCTTTGTTGATGATATCGAAGCAATATTTTCAAACGCTAATCCTAACAGCCGAATTCTTTTGTTTAGTGCAACAATGCCACCTGCAATTCTTAAAATTGCTCAAAAATTTATGGGTGAGTATGACATTTGTGAAGAAGAGGGATTTGTTGAGGAACCTCTTTTAATTGAGCAGAAATACTGGTTTATTCGCGAAAATGAAAAAATCGAAGCTCTTGTTCGCCTTATTGATATCAGTCCCAATTTTTACGGTATTGTATTTACACAGACAAAAAATGATGCTGATACAGTTACAAAAATGCTTGATGAGCGTGGCTATGATGTAGCAGCCCTTCATGGAGATATACCTCAAGGTCAGCGAGAAAAAATCATTGCACGTTTCCGTAGCCGAAAAACACGCGTTTTAGTTGCAACAGATGTAGCTGCCCGTGGTATTGATATTTCAGGTCTAACACACGTTGTAAACTATTCTTTGCCATTTGATGCTGCAACTTATGTTCACCGCATTGGTCGTACAGGACGTGCAGGTAGTGAAGGTATTGCTGTTACATTTGTTAGACCTGAAGAACGTCGTAAGCTTGAGTATCTTAGAGCTGCAGTGCGTAGAGCTGCAAAAGGTGAAATGAAGGAGGAAGGAGTTCCTTCCGTTTCTTCAGTTCTTGATGTTAAAAGATCTCGCATGCTTGATACATTAAAAGTTCAGCTTGGGCTTGCAAATGACAATACTGAAGAAGAGCCTGTAAAAGTTGATACATTTGAAAATGATGAAGTGATTCCTCTTGATATTGAAACTAAAAAGGAATTACTTGAAGCAGAAGAAAGTAATATTGAGGATAGTGCTGCCAGTGAAGTTTCATCATTTGTTCCTAGTCTAAAGCCTGTTGATGATATTTTTACAAAGATGGCTGAAGAGCTTTCTAATGGACAGGACGCCAGAGCTGTTCTTGCTGGTATATTAAGTATTTCATACGGTAAATCACTTGATGAGTCACATTATGGAAAAATAAGTGCATCTCGTAATGGTAACAGTGCAAACCAAAAGCGTATTTATGTACAGCTTGGTCGTAGAGATGGTTACAATGCACGTTCTATTGCAGAGTTCTTTAGTAATTTATTACATATCCCTGGCAGAATGGTTGACCGTATTGATGTTGCAGAAAGCTTTTCACTTGTAAGTCTGCCAACTTCAAATGCAGAGCGTGTTCTTGCTATGGCAAAATCTGATTCATCATTGCCTTCAATGCACTTAGACTCAAAAAGTGAAGATAACTTTAGTCGTGGTGGCAGAGACAGAGGTCGTGGTGGTAGAGGTTTTGGCGGCAGAGATAGAAATCGTTTTGACCGAGGCAGCAGATATGATGTTGCTCGTGGTGATAAAGATCACTCTCGCCGTGAAAGAAGAGCAAAAGAGTCCGGTCGCAGTGGTTTTCGTAATGAGCATGGCAGACCTCGTGTTCACACGCCTACAGAGCGCTCAGGTGCAAGTGCATACAAAAAGGTATCAAAAAGTGATCAGTACTAGTTTTTAGTGCGTAACTGTAAATGAGACCAGATAAAAATAACGCTTTTATCTGGTCTTTTTTTATTTATCTAATATAGTTATTTCGACCCTACGGTTTTTTGCTTTGTTTTGTTCTGTGTCATTTGGAGCAATGGGGTTACGTCCTGCATATCCTCTTGAAAATATGTGATATGTATCTCTTACACCCTGTAAAATGAGATAGTCGGAAACAGCCTGTGCTCTTTGTTCGCTGAGCTTTATTCTTCCCTGTTCTGTACCACCATTTGTAGTGTGTCCACCAATGAGTAAATCATTATCTGGATATTCTTTTAAGATTTGTGCAATTTTATCAAGTTTGTTTTTTTCACTGTCCTCAAGGATTGCACTGTCTGGTTTAAATTGAATATTTTCAATACTAATGGTTAAGCCGTTTTCACTCTTTTTAACTGTTACGTTTTCGATGCCAAAATCAACGATTTTGTTTTGAACTATGCTGAGGTCCTTATCGGTAGCAGTTTTTTTGTACTCTGTTACTTCGACATGGGATGAGCCAGTAAAGTCTATTTTGTTTCCGTAAAATGTCTCGAAAATTATCCTGAAGTTTTCTTTAGTGTGGTCTATATGCCCTTTCTCATTATCCCACCATATTGTCTGATTTGAGTAACCCATTACGTGGACGGGGTAATCTTCATAATTGCCAGTATATTCCGGTAATTCATGATATAAAGTATAACTTGCGGTTATTACTTGAAATGTTTTTTTTGTATGACTTGCATCAGAAGTATATCCATCTTCATTTTTTTCATACTTATAATTTGCAGTAAATGGTATAATTACAGGCTCTTTTATGTCGAAATTTTTACGCATGTCCTCTGTCTCATAGCCTGATGCTGTCCATGTATCTCCTTCTTTTACAGGGTAGTCAGGAAAAACAGGCAGGTTTCGTACAACAGGCATATAGTATTTACTGTCAATTTCATATATACCTAATTTATCTTTGTAATATGAGCTGTGATACTCTTGTCCCCAAGATACTTTTTGTCTGTCTTCGCTTATGGAAGCTACTTCTGTTGTCATATAGTTTGCATCATGTAAACCTCTGTCATTTTCGTCAACATCTGTTATGTTGATTGTGATGCGATTTACTATTTGGCTTCGATTGTTTGTAATTCCGTTTACCAGAACATCTTCTGTTACAGTTGATAAAAATCTATAATTATCATTTTTGTTGTACTTAAATCTTAATAGCTCCTGTGCATATATTCTGTTATAAAGAAGTACAATCAAAATAAAGATATGTAAAACTGACTTTTTTATCATAAAACCCTCTGACTAATATATTTATCGGCATTTTTTGTGATATAGTAATGCAATGAAAAATGCGTACGATGTTCTACCTTTATTGTATGACCATGTAAAGGATAATTCTGTTATTTTTGTATTTTTTTTTGCTTTTTGTATCGTTTTTTCCTTTTTAGCAGGAGCATTTGTCTGTAGTATTATCTTAAAGTTTTCATTTAAATCTGTTTTGAAGAAGGAACGTGCAGATTCTGTAAAGCGATCAAGGGCCGTTTTGGGAGGTCAACTGGACGAGCAAATTGCTCCATATTTGCCTGGGTTTCCTTGTAATCCGGCTGATGTACGCTTTGTAGGGAAGCCTGTTGATTTTGTAGGGTTTCCTGGTGCTGCTACAGGGAACGAAATCTCAGAGGTTCTGATAATTGAAGTAAAAACAGGATGTAGTGCTTTATCTAAGCGTGAAAAAGAAATTAAAAATTGTATCGAAAATGGTAAAGTAAGGTATGTTGTGTACAGACCCGAAATAAATACTTATAAAGAATAATTATAAATATCAATTTGCTACTTTTTTTATCTATATAGACTATATGGATTATAATGATTGTGATGAAATTGATAAGATTGCAAATGAAGTATTTGGTGTTCCTTATCTGTATCCTTACCAAAACCTTGTTGTCTGCAGGACTCTTGAAAACTATCAAGACGGGCATGGTAAAAATCAGATTGTTTTGCTTCCTACGGGGAGCGGAAAAACTCTTTGCTTTATGGTTCCTTCTTTTTTGTTGGATGGATGTACTTTAATTATATATCCTTTGCTTGCCTTAATAAATGATCAAAAAAGACGACTTAATGATTGTAAAATTGACTATGCATGTTTTACTGGGGGAATGAGTGATTTAGATTATGATGCAGCATGTAAAAAAATAGAAAGTGGTTGCAAAATCATTTTGACAAATCCTGAGACACTGCAAAATCGAAAGCTCATAAAGTTTTTATGTTCTATTCGCATTAGTCATATAGTTATTGATGAGGCTCACTGTGTCAGCGAGTGGGGAAAAACTTTCAGGTCTGCCTATCTTAAACTAAAGGAAATAATTGCTATACTGGCGCCTAGTATTGCAACAGCTTTTACAGCAACTGCTAGTCCATACATTATGGATGATATAAAAACACTTTTGTTTGACAGTGAGTGTGACATAATACAAAGTCCTACAGACAGGTCTAATATTCATTATTCTGTTTGCTTTGCATATGCAAAAAAGGTTGAGCTTATAAAGATTTTACTGCGGTGTAAAATGCCTGCTTTAGTATTTTGTTCAAGGCGTAAAGATGCTGAGGATTTATCAAGATATCTGGCTGAAATCTTTGGAAAAAACAAAGTCCGTTTTTATCATGCTGGTCTTGAGAAATCAGAAAAAACAGTAGTAGAAAAATGGTTTTTTGATTGTACAGATGGCATATTGTGTTCGACAAATGCTTATGGTATGGGAGTTAGTAAAGATAATATAAAAACTACTATTCATTATACAATGTCTAATAATCTTGAAAGCTACTGTCAGGAAGCTGGCAGAGCAGGGCGTGATGGGAGTGAAGCTGACTCCATTGTATTATGGAGTTATGATGACACAAAAAAGTTTATATTATCCCCAAAAACAAAACGTCAAAAAGTATGTGGTGAATATGTAATGACGAAAATGTGCCGAAGACAGTTTATTTTGGATTACTTTGGTGACGAAAATGAGTGTGTATGCTCTGGGTGTGATAACTGTAATAAAATACATAAGAAAAATGAGGCTTTCGCTTATGATGCAGCAGTTGTTATTGGTTATGTAAAAAAGCGGAATGGATGTTATATCCATGATCATTATATCAACGTAATAACTGATTATTTTAACATTATTGAAAAGGGAAAAGTTCCCTTTAAAATATGGGAAAATACAGATGTGAAGCACATAATAAGTCAATTAAAGGATGAAGGAATTTTGTATGAAAAAAGAGCAATATTTTACGGAAATGTCCTAAAAATAAAAAAACACTACTCTGAGCTTGTTTGTTCACCCGATGTTTCTTGTTCTGGAGGAGGTGGAGCTACTTGAGCCTTTTGTTTTGGTTTTGCAGGTCTTTTTTTGTAGCGAACTATATAGCAGACAAGATCCATGTAAACAAAAATGATTACGGCTGTAATTACAACAGTAGGATTTGTGAGAACCTTCATTGCTATAGGGATTATTTTTCCGATACCCATACGCTGATTATCGACAAAGTTGATAAAAAAATGAAGGGATAAAAGTATTAATGTATTGACTGTGTATAAATACATAGTTAAATTTTACAGTATGGTTGGAATTATAGATTATAATGCAGGTAATATTAAAAGTGTCGAAAGGGCGTTAACAGCTATAAATGCCCCTTATATTCTTTCAAAGAGTCCTAAAGAACTTGAGCATGTTGATAAAATTATTTTTCCGGGAGTAGGTGAAGCTTCCTATGCAATGGATCAGCTCAAAATGACTGGGTTTGATATATTTTTGAAGGATTGGGCAGCAGCTAAAAAGCCTATAATGGGTATTTGCCTTGGTTCTCAGATTATTTTTGAGCACTCCGAAGAAGGAAATGTTGATTGTCTTGGTCTTGTTAAAGGTGAAATAAAGCATTTTACAAGTGTTTGGTCTGATGATATTAGATTAAAGGTTCCTCATATGGGGTGGAACAATTTGAAATATGAAAATGGAGCCTGTAAGCTTTTTGAAGGTATCGATGACGGCAAGGATTTTTATTTTGTACATTCATATTTAATTCAACCAGCAGACTGGTCGATTGTGAAAGCAAGTGCTGACTATGGTTGTAAAGTTCCTGCTTGCATACAAAGCGGTTCGATAACAGCTTTTCAGTTTCACCCTGAAAAATCTGGTGAACATGGTTTACAGATTTTGCGAAATTTTGCTTTTAATAATCAGGAGTAGTAAGTATGTTAAAAAAGAGAATCATAGTATGTCTTGATGTTAAAGACGGAAGAACAACAAAGGGTGTTAAGTTTCAAAATAATATCGATATAGGGGATCCTGTTGAAATGGCAAAGGAGTATTATCGACAGGGTGTAGATGAGCTTGTTTTTTATGATATTATGGCAAGTGCAAGGGGAAGAGGGCCTATATTAGACCTTATAAGTAGAGTTGCAAGTCAGGTGTTTATTCCATTTTGTGTAGGTGGTGGTATAGGTACTATTGACGATATCAGGTCAACAATCCTTGCTGGTGCTGAAAAAATAAGTTTAAATAGTCAGGCTGTAAAAAATCCTGCTCTTATAAGTGAAGGAGCAAAAGTTTTTGGAAATCAATGTATAGTGCTCGGTATGGACGCAGCCAGGGATGATGCTTGTCCGAGTGGATATAGAGTTTATATAAACGGCGGCAGGGTAAAGACTGAACTTGATGCAAGACAGTGGGCTATTGATGCTGTAAAGCTTGGTGCTGGTGAGATTGTTCTTAACTCAATAGATGCTGACGGGATGAAAAACGGATATGAACTTTCACTTACAAAAATGATTGCAGAATCTGTTAGTGTGCCTGTTATTGCTTCTGGAGGTGGTGGTACTAGTGATCACCTTAGAGATGCACTGACCGAAGGTAAGGCTGATGCAGCTTTGATAGCAAGTATGGTACACTCTGGTCAATATACTGTTGATAAAATAAAAAATGAGTTAAATTCTCTTGGAGTTCCAGTGAGATTATAAATGAAAAGGCTGCTTTTAATTTATTTAAGCAGCCTTTTTTTGTAAAAAGATAGGTCTTACTCTGTAAAGCGAATTTCTTGCCAGAGCTCATTGTATTTATCAAGGCCTTCGCCGAGATCGTTTTTAAGTTCACAGTTATCCATTTCACTAGCTTTGTACATAGGTTTTCCTGTCATGTACTGCTCTGCCTCTGGATTAACGAAATCAGGAAAACTGAATGCATCTAGGAACTGAGCATAAATTTGAGGTCTGTGTATAAAGTTTACAAACTCATTTGCAAGATCCTTGTGTGGAGCACTCTTTAAGATGCACATACTGTCAAGATATGAAGGTCCACCTTCTGATGGAATAAAAAAGTCAATTGTTTCATCCCATTTTTCAGGAGGAACTTCGCCATAAACAACTTCTGCATAACCCTGACAAAGCCAAAAATCTCCTGAAGCAAAGGATTTTCCAAAGCCTTCTGCATCAAATTTTACAAGGTTAGGTTTCCAGTTTTTAACTATAAAGTTTTTTGCTTCATTTAATTCAGTATCATTAAGGGTGTTAACACTTTTACCCTGATATGCAAGGGCATCTCCCATTACTTCACGCATATCATCCATCATTGTTGCATGGCCCTTAAACTTTGTATCTGCAAAAATGTTCCAGTTACGTTCGTAACTGCCTGCTGCAACTTTTGTTTTATTAACAGCAATTCCTGCTGCACCAAAATAATATGGTACTGCATATTTCATATCAGGGTCATATGTTGCTTTTTCTAAAACTTTTGGATTAATTTTACTTCTGTTCGTAAGTTTAGACTGGTCAAGTTCTGCAAGCATCCCCTGATTAATCATTATTGATACGTAATCCTGTGAAGGTACAACGATATCGTATCCTTTTGCTCCTGCTTTGAGCTTTGCATACATTTCTTCGTTAGATGCATAGCTATCAACTTTTACAGTAACTCCAAATTCCTGTTCAAACTGCTTAATTACTTCGTCTGGTGTGTAGTAAGTCCAGTTGTAAAGATATAATGTTTTGTCATCCTTCTTTTCACATGATAAAACACAAAAGGCTATAGCAATAATGACAGCTGTAAGGGAGAGTTTTGCAAAACACTTTTTCATAGCGTTCCTCGATAAAAAATTTTAATGAGATGCAGCAAAGCCTTTTAAGCCTTTGCGCAAGATGAATGTAATTGCACAGATAATTACAATAAGGACAAATGATAATGAGTTAATTACTGGGCTTACTCCAAATCGTATCATTGAGTATACGTACAATGGTAAAGTTGTACTGCCTGGTCCACTTACAAGATAAGTAATAACATAATCTTCGAGGGACATTGTAACACTCATCATAAAACCTGATATTATACCTGGCATGATTGCAGGTATAATTACTCTTGTTAAAGTCTGTACTTCATTTGCTCCCAAATCGTGACTGGCTTCAATGATAGAATAGTCAAATTCGTCAAGGCGAGCTGTAACCATTAAAAAAACAAAAGGGAGACAAAATGTTGTATGAGCAATGAATATTGTAAATAATCCAAGTGATAATTTTATGGCACTAAAAAAGATTAAGAGTGATAAACCCATAATTACTTCTGGTAGAACCATAGGTAAAAAACTTACAGTCTGTATATATGCTCTGCCTGTAAACTTGTACCATGTAACTCCGATTGCTGCTAATGAACCTAGTACAGTCGCTACAATTGCTGATGTTATCGCAACTGTACAGCTGTTGATAAGGGAATCCCACAATGGTTTTGAATCAAAAATCAGTTTTTGATACCATATAAATGAAAACCCAGTAAATGTTGAGTCTTTAGACTCGTTAAAAGAGTATGCAATTATTACCAGCAACGGTAAAAACAAAAACAACATAGTCAAAAACAAAACTGTTTTTGAAAAGCTGAACTGAGGAGCTTTTTTTAACCAGTTACGCTTTGCATGACGCATGTTTTCGCGGGCTGAAGGGTGTGGTGTTTTTTTTACAAAAAGTTTGTATGGATTTTGAAACTTCATTTTACAGCTCCTACATCTTCTTTTGTTGATACTTTTTTAGCTTCTGAGTCCTGTTTAGATGATAAAAGCATCCATAAAATTCCAGCCATACTTATTAATGTAAGAATCATACTGAAGGCACTGGCAAGTGGCCAGTTACGGATTTTTTGAACTTGATCAACGATGATATTACCAATCATATAGCTGTCTTTTCCGCCAACAAGGTTTGGAACAGTGTATGAACCGAATATAGGTATAAATGTAAAGATAAAAGCACTTATAATACCACTTCTAATGCCAGGTAACAGAATTTTAACCATTGACTGAGGCTTTGTTGCTCCTAAATCTCTGGCTGCTTCAAGAAGACTAAAATCAAAGCGGTCAACAGCGGTAAAAATAGGTAAAATAGCATAGGGAAGATACATGTAAATACTTACCAGAATGACTGCATTTGACGTAAACATGAATTTGACAGGTGTGAAAACTGCTTCTTTATGCCCGGTCAAAGCACTGAATGTATCATAAAAAAACTTTAACAGCATATTAAGCATTCCGTTGTCGCCTAGGATTGTCATCCAGGCAAAAATACGTATAAGACTATTTGTTAAAAATGGGATTATTACCATGATTAAAAACAGTGTCTGATGCTTACTGCGCGCCATCGCATATCCGCAGGGTAGACCGATGAGAATTGTAATGACTGTAGAAACTGAAGTAATCCACAGTGTGCGTATAAAAATTATACCATAAGCTGGTGACAGCATCTGCTGGTATGCTTTTAATGTAAACTGAGCTACAACACCTCCGTATACATCACGTTTCATAAATGAACAGCATACAATTATTATGATTGGTACAATAAAAAATATACTGAACCACGCTCCCATAGGCCATGCATAAGCAGGGCCTGGATTAAACTTACGGTGCTTTAAGTTATATGCCTCAGCAGCAATCTTTAAGTCGCTGCTTTTTTTTAGGGGTAGATGTTCCTGTTGAGACTTATTACTCATTTATTAATGTCCTCTACAATATAGCCGTCTTCTGCAGACCATGAGATGTAAACAGTATCTTTCCATTCAATCTCAGGACCATCATCAAGATAGTTTGTATGCTGCTTGAAAACCTTTACGATTGTTCCGTTTTCAAGGCGAACATAAAATTTTGACTGAAAGCCCGTATAAACAGGTTCTTCAACAATACCCTTAAATACGTTAATGTCTTTTCTTCCATGCGTATCTGGTTCTTCGAGAGTAATGCGAATTTTTTCAGGGCGAATTGTAAAGCAGACTTTTTGACCAGCATTTGTAGCTTCATCATCTGTAACAAGTATATTTTTATCTTCTTCTTTTGTTGCCTGTGTATCAGTTTTTAGCTGAGCCTGTAAGCCGAGGGCAGGTGTATTTAGTGTTACCATATGGTCTGGTGTCTTTCCTAGACGTTCATGCTCTGTACATTCAACAACTGTGCTTTCGAATAAATTTGTCTCACCGATAAATTGTGCTACAAACTGAGTTGCAGGACTTTCATAAATCTCAAATGGTGTACCTACCTGAAGTACATGACCTGAGTTCATAACGGCAATACGGTCACTTACGGCTAAAGCTTCGCTTTGGTCGTGTGTTACGTAAATAAAAGTGATACCGATTTTATCATGTATATGATCAAGCTCAACCAAAAGATTTGAGCGAAGCTTAGCATCTAGTGCTGACAATGGTTCGTCCAGTAATAAAACTTTTGGCTCTGATATTAATGCACGGGCAATGGCAACTCTCTGTCTCTGTCCGCCGGAAAGCTGATTAGGCTTTTTGTACATATGCTGATCAAGTTGAACAAGGTGAAGGTACTCCTTAACCTTTGCATCTATAACATCGTTTGATTCTTTTCGTAAACGCAATGGAAAAGCTACGTTTTCGTATACAGTCATATGTGGAAACAAAGCATAACTCTGAAATACAGTATTGCTGTGTCTCTTGTTTGGCGGAAACTTTAGTACGTTGACATCGTCAAACAATACAACTCCGTCATCAGGATATTCAAATCCGGCTATTATGCGTAAAAGTGTTGTTTTGCCACATCCGGATGGACCTAAAAGGGTAAAAAACTCACCCTGCTTAATAGTAAAATTAATATCATCAAGAGCATGGAATGATCCAAAGTGCTTTGATACATGGTCAATTGTAACCTGACTGCCTTTCAATGTAGTACCTTCTATAATATTTACCACTGTTCTGGTGGTTTGTTAGCATGAAAATTATTATACATCATGATATGTATAAAATGCTTTTAAAGCTTAAACTTGTCAAGGTATTACAGGAAAAAAAAACAATTTCTTTAGACTTAAAGGGCATAATCCAAAATCATGTAAAGAATTGTCCCACCAAATATGCTTATCATTGAGTTATTGAAAAGCAGATGTATTATGGCTGTGACAGATAAAGCAATTACAGTCGGTAATCCATATGGAGATGCAGAAAAGTTTGTGTCCTTTATACAGTATAATAGTAAAACCGCAATTACCATTGCAGGTATATATTTTTCAATAAATGCAAAAATTGCAGGCGGCTGCTTTTTTCTGAATATAGCAAACGGAACGGCTCTAAGTGTAAACATAAGAACAGCAGTAGATCCTATTGCAATTAAAACATCTGTTACAGGTAGTCTCATTTTGATTCCTCTTTTTTATTTTTATAAAACAAACCTCTTGCAAATATTAATGCAAAAATGCCAAGAGCAAGGGCAACAATTAAGACATGCTGTCCACTCATATATCCTTTTTGAGCAAGAACTATGGACAATACACATGTTGAAAATCCAATTATGGTAGGTACAAAATCTTTTGTCGCTCTAAGCTGGTTTATGATAATAACAACAAAGAGTGCATTAAGGGCAAACTCAACGCCTGCAAAGCTAAAAGGAATAAATGTTCCTAGTAATGCACCTATAAGAGTACCAAGGTTCCAGTACAGATAGTCAAAGAAGGCTATTGTTCCGTAAAAAGAGCCTGAGTCAGCATTTTTAGGAACATTGCATGTTGACTGCAATGCATAAGTTTCATCAGAAAGGGCAAAAATGAGAAATGGCTTTAGTTTACCTGTGCCTTTAAACTTTTTAAGGAGAGACAGTCCATAGACTATGTGCCGTATGCCGATAAAAAACTGAGTTACGAGAATTGTGGTCAAAGGTGCTTTTGCAACAAATAGTCCGACTGCCATATATTGTGCAGTACCAGAGTATATAAAAATACTCATGGCTACAGCTATCCACCAGGGATAACCGGCATTTACAATCATAAGGCCAAATGGGATTCCAATTGATATGTATCCGAAAAAAACTGGGACTGTAAGTTTAATAGCCCGTCTAAAGTCATATGGTTCAAGCATAAAACCTAATGTATCACTTTAACTGTTTCTCTTCAATCAGAGTAAATTCATTAATGTATTTAAGTTGAAATTTACAAAGAAGTGTGCGATAGTTTTATTAACATTTTTTAAATGGAGAAATTATGCTGGCAATTATATTAGGAATCATACTTATTGCTTTTACAGTGGTGTCATGTATACCTTCTATACTGGGCTGGGGTGAGTTTGTTATTTTGTTTTTAAAGGGAGCTGCACCTGTTGCAGCTGCTTTAATCGGACTTGTGTCAATAATGATTGGATATGCCGACATAAAGGACAAAATGGAAGCCCGTAAAGAGGAACTTGAAAATCAAAATAAAGAAGAATAATTGAATTTTCTATTTTAGTTTTATTGACTATTAATCCTATAAATTGTATATTGTAATCCCCGTATATGCGCAGAGGTTTGCTCAATCATCTGCGGTTATGTTTTTGTAGATGCAAACAAATAACATAATGAACTTTTTTTTATAAGGTATATACATGAAAACCATTTTCGTAAAAGATTATGAACAGAAACGCGACTGGTACATCATCGATGCAGCAGGCAAGCCACTTGGACGTGTTGCAGCAAAAGCAGCAGCTGTACTTCGCGGTAAGAACAAGGCTAGTTACACACCAAACCAGAACATGGGTGACTATGTAGTAATCATCAATGCTGACAAGGTTGCTGTTACTGGTAACAAGGAAAGCGATAAGCTTTATCGTCATTACACAGGCTTTGTTCGCGGTCTCCGCAGCTATTCTTTTGGTAAGCTTATTGAAAAGAAGCCAACAGAACCTCTTACACGTACAATCAATGGTATGTTACCAAATGGTCGTCTTGGACGTCAGCTGATGGACAATCTCCACATTTATGCAGGTGCTGAACACCCACATACAGCACAGAACCCAAAAGTTCTGGATATATAATTAGGAGTGCGTCATGGTAAAAAATATTGCTATTGGTACAGGTAGAAGAAAGACAGCTACAGCTCGTGTATTCGTACGCGAAGGTAGTGGTAAAATTGTTGTAAACGGCAAAGATGTTGCAGAATACTTCGCAACAGCTGATCAGGTACGTGTTGTACACCAGCCACTTCTCGTAACAAACAACGAAAATAAGTTTGACATCCTCATCAACGTAGTTGGTGGTGGTCTCAACGGACAGGCAGCTGCTTGTCTCCACGGTATTTCTCGTGCTCTCTTACAGATTGACGAAGATACTCGTACATCACTTAAAGCTAACGGATATCTTACACGTGATAGCCGCATGGTTGAACGTAAGAAGTACGGTCAGCGCGGTGCTCGTCGTAGATTCCAGTTCAGTAAGCGTTAGTTTTTTACGCATCTGGTTATTTTGGTTTTACAGGATATTCAGATTGCATTTGAACAGAACAGCTTGCTTGCTATAAGCGAAATAGAACAGGTCGGCTTGGATTGTGTAAAAATCACATCTAAGGCAGGACCTGTTTTTTTTATCCGCATTAGTTTTTTACAAACTGTTTCGTCCGAGTCACTATATAGTGGTGCAATATTAAATCAGGATCAGAGCGAAGATATACTAAATGCTGCGTTAGCTTTTGCCTGCGAGCGAAAGGCTGAAGATTATTTATCGCGTTGTGAACAGTATCGTTCAGGTCTTACACAAAAACTTATATTAAAAGGATTCTCAAAGCAAAGTATAAAAACTGCATTGAATTATTTGGAGTCTCGAAACCTTCTTAGTGATAGTCGCTACTGTGAGGTTTGGTTACGTAGTCATGGAAAAGCAAAAAAGTATGGAAGAACACGATTGTTCAGCGAATTGCTTTCGAAAGGTATTGACAGGTCTATTTGTAACCAAAGCATCGAAAGTTTTTTTTTAGAGAATAGCGAAGAAGAGTTTTGCAGTTTTATATATAAAAAAGCACTTTTTAAAGGAAAAGCAGGAGAAAAATTAATTAAGTACTTAATTGATTATGGATTTTCGTATAAATTAATAAGGTGTGTAATTAAAAATGAGAGCGACTAAAATGATCAGGATGGAAGATATAAATGCCAAGTACAAATAATGAAAATAAACAGGTATATTCAGCCCTTGAGGTAGCACAGCTTTGTGGAGTAGTAAATCAAACTGCAATAAACTGGATTAGAGCTGGGCATTTAAAAGCATATCAGACTCCAGGTGGTCAGTTCAGAGTATATCCATCAGATTTAATTGAGTTTATGAACAGTCGTAAGATTAAAGTTCCTCAGCAGATACTTGATCTTGATACACAAAATGAAACAAGAGAAAGCAGTCTTTTAATTGTAGATGATGATAAAGGCCTAAATACAATACTGGCAAAGTATATTGCAGAAAGAATACCAGGTATACGTATTTTACAGGCATTTGACGGGTTTGATGCTGGTGCTAAGCTGATGGAAAAGCATCCAAAGTGTCTTATTCTTGATTTGGATTTACCGGGGATTGATGGCGTAGATCTTTGTAAACGTATACATAACAATATGGCTTTCGGAAAGCCTGAAATTATTGTGGTTACAGCCCTTGATGATCCTAAAATTAAAAAGCAGGTATTAAATTTGGGGGCTTCAAAGTTTTTCCGTAAACCATTGGAGTTTGCAGCAGTGTGCGAAGCTGTAGCTTCTGTAATTGAATTAAATTAAATAAAAAAAAGCTGTCTTATAGAGATA
The DNA here is from genome assembly GCA_045641045.1 of Treponema sp. GTDB lineage: Bacteria > Spirochaetota > Spirochaetia > Treponematales > Treponemataceae > Treponema_D. The sequence goes on from JAZUGE010000006.1 coordinate 17,708, forward strand.
ATTCTAAAACATCTTATTTTTGAAGGTTAGCTTTGATTAAGGGGTTACCGCAAATCCTTAAAACGGCGAAGTCAAGGCTTTAAGCGTTAGCGTGCCTTGACTAAACGTTTTATTGTGTCAGGATGTTTTTCTTTTCGACAGCTTTTTTGCTTTCAGGTAGCCTTAGTTTGTATATAGATAACTTGGCTTAAATGAGTTGATTTGTAAGTTAGTTTGTCCTAATTGATTGATATATGCTGCAGGATTTGTAACTAATGTTGAAAAACTTCGCATGAAAGTACGGATGTCAAACTCTTCTTCATATTTATACTGTCGTAATTCAAAGTTTGAGTCTCCAGCTGCTTCTTTAGTTTCCTTTACAGTTGTGTCCCATGTATTTATACCGTCGATAAGCCCATTTGATAAAGCCTGTCTTGCTGTGTAAATACGTCCGTCTGCAAGTGTCTTTACTTTGTTAATATCCATTTTGCGTGCATCACTTACAATTTGTGTAAACTGATCGTAAGCATCATCTGCAACTGACTGCATTATTTGTTTTTGTTCTTCTGTTAAAGGCTGATTGTAGTTAAGCATGTTTTTGTTTTTACCAGCAGTTATTGTGTAGCTTTTAATACCGATTTTGCTTAACAGCTCTGTAGCGTCCATACTTGAACCTGCAATTACACCAATGCTTCCTGTAAGTGTATTGCGGTTTGCATATATTTTATCGGCTCCACAAGCAATATAGTAACCTCCAGAGGCTGCTAAAGGGCCCATGTATGCATATACAGGTCGGTTTGTAGAGTTTTTGTAGTCCAAAAGAGCAAGATATACTTCATCACTTTGATAAACTCCACCTCCTGGAGTATTAAGATATAGTATTATGCCCTTATTTTTTTTGTCATTCTTTAATGAATCAATTTTATCCATGAGCCATTTCTGGTTATAGGTTTTTGTCGCTTCTGTAATTACACCTTCAATATAAATTGAAGCTATATAGTCTTTTGTGGAAGCAGTAATTTTTTTGTTTTTACTGTTAGTATTCTGAACTATAACATTTTCTGAATCAGATTCATTATCTTTACTGTTGTTTATCGAACTCACTTTACTTGTTACAGCACAGATTAATGAACAGGCAACAATTATTCCCAGAATAATATAACCTTTTTTTGATTTATCGCTCATAAAGTTCTCCTATAATTACGAAAAGTCAGCAGGAACCAAATATCCTGTTCTAAAAGCTTCTTCTTTTAACCCCAGATATGCATTTGCAAATGAAGTTTCGTAGTATGGCGTAAGCCATATAAGACCGATACCAGCACTCATAAGGGACAAAATTAACCATCCTGTAAAGCTCAAAATCATGACAAAAATATCTGCCTTATGACCTTTTGTTAAAATTTTACTTAAATCCATTGCCTTTATAGGACCAATCTTTGGATTTTCGGCAAGAATAAAAAACATCTGCGAGTACGATATAGCCTTTATGATACCAGGAATAAAAAAGAGGGCTGACCATAAAATAAACCACAGCATAAACCATAAAGTTCCTAAGATACCTGTGAGCCAAAGCTCCAGTCCTTGTGTAAAGGTTGTAAAAGTAACTGGCTTTTGTTTTACTGCAAGAGTTAAAAACACGTGGCTTAGAGCAATTGTTAAAATACCTGCAACAATAATATGAATAAGATTAAAAAACCCGTCAAAAGGGTTTGTAATTGATTTATGCACCTCAAACGCATAATGACCAGACTGAGCTATTGTATCATAGTCAAAGTCTCCAATAGTGGTAAAACACGCATTTATTAAAAGATAAACCAAAGATATAACAATCGGCCATTTCCAGTTGTTTTTTAATGCATTTAATGCATCCTGCTTGTACTTTTTTCGATTAAACATGATGTACTCCTGTAAAATAAATTTATCAGCCTGTAAAACGCAGTTTTATTTTTTTGTCTTTAACTGCTCAAGCATCTCGCTGTAATAGCGGTCTTCAATATATGTTTTATCGATACCTGACTTATCAAGAATCGTATAAAGCTCGTCTTTAAGCATTTCGATATGGTCTTTCGCATCTGTGTCGGACATAATCTCAATTTCAATGAAGTCTCCAAGACCTTTAACATTGCACAATTCAATAGTGGCCTTGTCACATGTCCAGATCATAACGACCTTTACTTTGTTCAATACAATGGTGTACCCGGTATCCTGTAAAAAAGCCTCAAAAGGTAAAGAATCTTCAATTAAAGTTTCCTTTTCATCATTAACTTCAATAGTTCTTCCCTCTGAATCTGTTTTCAGCTCTTTTCGTTTGTAAGTAAGAATAGTACAATCCTGCATGGTATCTGGCATTGTATTATCGCAATTTATCTGCCTGGTCTGCTTTCGGATGCGTATTTTGTTATTTGACTTTCCCCAATAATAATCATCACGCTTAACGCATCCCTTGTATTTGGCAAATGAGTTAAGCCTTTTTATTACGCTGGTCCTGTCTGTGACATGTGCTTTTAATTCAACTTCAAACATCTTTCAATTATCAATATACAATTTATTGCAGTTGTCGGCAATGTTTTATATTGTTATAATTGATTTATGACAATTACACTTAAAAATGATAACTACGAAGTAGTTCTTAACACTCAGGGTGCTGAGATTAACGCTTTCCGCGACGTTAAGACTGGTACAAAATATGTATTTGAAGGTCCTCAGGATGTATGGAAATTTCATGCACCTGTTCTTTTTCCTCATGTAGGACGTATAAAGGACGGTTTTTACACATATCAGGGTAAAGAATATCACCTTGTAAATAATGGTATGAGCCGTGATATGGAGCATAAACTTATTGAGCAGACTGATAACTCTGCTACATTTGAACTTACAGAAAGTGATGCAACTGCAGATAAGTTTCCTTGGAAATTCAGCCTTAAAACACATTATGTTCTTAATGACAACGGCCTTACTTTTACTACAACTGTAACAAATACAGACTCAACAACAATGCTGTTCAGTCTAGGAAGCCACACTGCTTTCTGCTGTCCACGTAATACAGATGCTGAAGGTACAGAGTATCAGTATGAGTTTGAAAAGAAGGAACCATTAACAACAGTTCTTTTAAACGATGAGGCTCAGCTTGCTGTTGATGAAGATGGTACTTCTCCTTGTACAAAGCTTTATGGTGAAAAGGAAAACGGAATTATTCCAATTAACGATGAAGGCTTTGGTAACGGACACTTCTTTACAAAGATTACATCAGACTGGGTTGGTTTGCGTAACAAAAACGACGGCTCAATTGTAAAGGTTAATACAAAGGGATATCCATATGTAATGGTATGGCAAAATAGTGGTAAGCGTGCTTTTAACTGTATTGAGCCCTGGTACGGTACAGCTGATGCTGAAAATACAGATCACGACTGGGAAAACAAGAGTGGTTTAATCACTCTTGAAAGTGGTCAGTCATTTACAGCTGATCAGTCGTTCTGGATTGAAAAGTAGATTATGCTAGCTAAGACCTTTGAGAGACTTCTCAAGGGTCTTTTTTTATAGCCCACTGGATTACACTCTGTAGCCCAGTGAATTACACTTTGTAGTCCAGTGGATTACACTCTGTAGTCCAGTGGATTACAGTTTGTAGTCCATGCGGTTATGAGAATCTCATACTCAAGTTTTCTTTAAGCAAAAGTTTTGTTATACTGTAATTATATGAAATCGCCAAAAGAGTTATCAATCAATAAAAAATTACTGGAGCTTACTCAAAAGCTTGTTGAACTTAATTCTGTATCTGATGATTTACCACTTAGGGTTATAAGGGATTTAATTAATGATGATGAAGTTCAATGTATACAGGATTATGCTAACAATGTGTCGATTGTAAGACTTGGATTTAATGACCATGGTCCTGTTCATATGAGGACAGTTTGCCGAAATGCTCTTAATATGTTAATGATTCTTCATAAAGCAGGCATAAAGACAAGTCTTGAAAATGAAAATGCAGGTACTTTTGCTGACAGTGTAACCGCAGTTATTATCGCGACTTTTTTACATGATTTTGGTATGACAGTAGGCAGACAGGATCATGAGTTATATTCTGGTATACTGGCTCAGCCTGTGATAAATAAGGTACTTGAAAAAAATCTGCCAATGGCCAGTGACTTGAACAGGCGTGTTATAATCAGATCCCTTGCTATGGAAGGCATTATTGGGCATATGGGAACTCGGAAAATTCACAGTATTGAAGCAGGTTTGATTTTAATAGCTGATGGCTGTGATATGACAAAGGGAAGGGCTCGTATTCCTATGGAGTTAAACACAAAACCTCATGTAGGAGATATCCATAAATATTCAGCTAATTCTATTGAAGAAGTAAAAATTTTAGAAGGTGACGAAAAGCCTGTTAAGATTGAAGTTAATATGAGTGCTGATGTGGGTTTTTTTCAGATTGAAGAAGTTCTTATACAAAAAATTAACTCAAGCCCTGCAAAGCATCTTGTAGAATTGTACGCTGGTGTTGAAGGACAAGAGTTGAAAAAATACTTATAAGAGTATTAAAGAATTTTGATGCGGTCTTGAGGGCACTTAGCAAAATATTCTATAACACGCTGCTTTGAGTCCTCAATATCCTTTGCATTAAGCATTTGTGTCTGAAAATAATGACCAAAACTAAAGTTTAAGCAGTAGTACACAAAAAACCTCTGAAGTCTTGTAGGCCAAAACTCTTTAGGCTGATACTTTTGGACATCATCTATAAAATCTAATGCAAGAGCTTGTGCATCAAACTCAATTGGCTCTACTGTACTTTTGCCGTCGTTTTGAGATTGTATGTGTCTTTGTATGTCTTTAAAGATCCATGGCTTTTGTGCTGCCATACGTGCAATCATGACACCTTTTGCTCCTGGAGCCTCTGAAACTGCATGACTGTAGCTTTCCCAGTCTTTTATATCCCCGTTAAGTATTACAGGAATATCCGGGTATCTTTGAGAGAGCTGTTGAACATACTGCCAGCGGGCATTTTGCCGGTATTTTTCTTTTTTTGTGCGTGGATGCAGGGTCAGCATTTCAACACCTTCGGCAATAAGCATATCACAAAACTCAAAAAGCTTTTGTTCTGTAAAGTTTTCATCTCCCAATCTGAGTTTTACGCTTAACCGTTTTTGTGCAGAACCGTCCTTTGCTGCATTTACTATCGAGGATTTTATTCCTCTGACCATGGCACTAGTCTGTTCAATAGGCTTAAGCATCCATGAAACCCCTGCTCCTGTGTTTGCTATTTGAGGTGCAGAACACCCCATATTGATATCTATACCAATGCCGCTTTGTTGTGCAAGCACTGCAGAGGCTTCAATCATAGATTCATTTTTGTTTCCTGTTATTTGCCAGACTATTTTTTCAGGTTCAGGACCTGGTAAAAGATAGTATTTTTCAAAAGGTCCCATATTTAACAGGGATCCTGCATTTATCATCTCAGTAAAGTACTCGTCACATCCTCCAAACTTTTGAACAACGTGACGAAATGCTTCGTGGCTTAAAGTAGCCATAGGGGCTAATATAAGTTTCATACTATCGTTTATATCTTTTCAATTATGGCTGCAGCTGCATCCAAAAATTCTGCTTCAAGGCTTTCAACATTACCTGCATCAATTGCTGTAGATATATCCTGATCAATCGGAATACGGGCAAGAACAGGTAATCCATATTCTAGTGCAATTGCATTAATGTTACTGTCACCAAAAATCTTTATTTCTTTACTACAGTCAGGACATTTAACATAGCTCATGTTTTCGATGAGACCTAAGATAGGTATGTTCATTTTATTTGCCATTTTAACAGCTTTTTCAACAATTACCTTAACAAGCTGCTGAGGACTTGAAACGATAATAATACCATCTACTGGCAGTGACTGAAAAACTGTTAATGGAACATCTTCTGTTCCAGGAGGCATATCAACAAACATAAAGTCTATGTCTTTCCACTGTACATCTGTCCAAAACTGCTTTACAGCTCCACTTATCATAGAGCCTCTCCAGATTACTGGATCTGATTCGTTTTCAAGGAGACAGTTCATACTCATAATCTGTATGCCGGACTTTGTTGTTACAGGGTAAATTGTTCCGTCTTCTTCGCCTGTTGCTCTCTGGTCTGTTATACCAAATGAAGTAGGAATCGATGGCCCTGTAATATCTGCATCAAGGACTGCAGATTTGAAACCGTGTTTAGCAATTTTTGCAGCTAAAAGTGAAGTAACAAGTGACTTACCAACCCCACCTTTACCACTGACTATGCCAATTACTTTTTTTACGCTGCTGCCTTCTCGTAATGATGCCTTTAGATTTCGTGATTCACACTTTTGTCCGCAGCTTGAACAGTTGTGTGTACAATTTTCTGCCATATCGTAATACCTCATTTTAAAGATAATAAAACGCTGAGGTAAAGTAAAGTGCTTTATTATAGCTGGGCTTTGTCAAAAAAACTTTACCCCAAGATAATTGCTTTTATACTGCAAAAGGAGTACTCTCATCTCATGTCAATGATAATTCCTGATTTTTTGTTGTTTACTTTTTATGCGGTGCAAAATGCTTATCTGCCGCTATTTCTGCGCAATTTAGGTTATACAGCCAGTGAAATTGGTTTTTTATACAGTGTTTTTAACATTGCAGGTCTTGCACTTCCGTTACTTTTAACTTCGTATGTTGCAAAAAAAAAGGCATATACTTTTAGTCTTTTTATGATGGGACTTATAGTTACTCTTGTACCGATTCCTATGTTTAAGATAACAGGCTTTGTCTGGACTGCAATTGCAATGGCTTTGTATGCTTCGGGCTATAAAATGGTCATACCTGTTACAGATAGTGTAATTACTCAGGAACTTGGAGATAATAAAGAGCGGTATGGTTTTATCCGTGTGTGGGGCAGTATCGGTTTTGTTGTTATGGCTCTTATTATGCAAAAGTTTTGTGATGTTGATACTGTTTCAAATAATGGTATGATTTTGTGGATGAGTGTACCAGCTGCCCTTTTTACTTTTTCAATTGCCCTACGTTCTCTTATTGTTCATTCTTCAACTAAAACGAAAGTGATGGAAACTTCATCATCTGAAAATGAAAAATCAACCTTTGATATTTTAAGGGGTTTTGGACTTCCGTTTTTTTTAATGATGATGGTAGTCTTTTTTGAGTTTTTTGGTATGATACCTGCCAATAACTTTCTTTCTCTTTATGTTACTGAGCAGCTTGGCATAAACTCTGCTGGGTTTTTATGGGCCTTGAGCTCAGCCTGTGAAATACCTTTTATGTTTTTAAGTGTTATCCTTATAAAACGGTTTGGTGAAGAACGTCTTATTTTATTTTGTACTTTGATGGTAACAGTCCGTAACCTTGTTTATGCTTTTGTCCCTAATATGTATGGGGCATGTATAGGACAGGCTTTGCACAGCCTAACCTATGGAGCATTTTTCCCTGCAGGAGTAATGTACTGTTCAAAAATTGCAGGTGGTAAAATAAAAGGAACTTTGCTTGCAACAACAATGTATAACTCATTTTATGGCCTTGCCAGTGTAATTGGGGCTGCTATTGGAGGAGTCGTTGTAGATACAATGGGTTACTTTGCTTTATTTATTGGTTTTGGTTTTTGTCCTGTTGTTGCAGTTCTTTTGTATTTTATCGCCAAAAAGGTTGGACTTACGTCTAAAAAATAGCACACAGCCTGTGGCTGAAAGTGTACCTGTTGCACAGCCTGCTAAAACATCAGTAGGGTAGTGAACCCCCACATATAATCGGCTTAAAGCCATGATTATGCTAAGGCATAATACTGGTATGCCGATTTTTTTTTGTGAAGTAAGCAGTATTGCCACTGCTGCAGCAAAGGATGTTGCTGTGTGTCCTGAAGGAAAAGATGAACCAAAGGGACGTCTGATTAATGGGAGCAGGCCGTTGACTGTATCAAAGGGGCGCGGGCGGTTTATTATTACTTTTAGAATATGGTCATTTATTATCCATGTTAAAAAAAGAGATGCAAAGACTACATATGAAGTTTTGCGTGTGCTTTTGCGTATAAAAAGAACAGCCGCAATAAAAAGCCATATTAAAGCTGCATCACCTGCATGTGTAAGTGGTATAAGCATTGCGTTTAATGCAGTGCATCTGATGTTGTCCTGAATATATAAAAGAATATTTGCATCCATATAACGATAGCCTACTATATGAAAAAAGGACGAGCATACGGAAGTTTTTCGATGCATCGTCCTTAGGGTACAACAAAAACGTTACTTTTACTTTACAAGTTCAGAAGTAATTGCTTCACGTATAGCCTTAAACTGGTCATCATTTTCAGAAACGTTGTTTAAAGCTGCTTCAAGCTGAGTTTTGTAAAGATCTCCAGGAATTGAAAATACTACAAGATATGTGTATTTTGGATCTGTGTAGTCTGCTTCGCTTTTTGCTGTTTTTACTCCAGGCTTTAATGTTGCTGTTTTTACCCAGAAACTAGTTTCTTTTGAAAGTCCGCTGATTGTAATGTTTGTAAGTGACTTTTCAGCTAAATCAACTGTTTTTGCAAGCATTGTTTCATCAGCACTCTGTGCTCCTGAAAGATTTGCTCTAACTGCCTGGCCGATATTTTGCTTGATTGATGAAGCAACTTCAGCTCTTGCATCAACATTGTCTGTCCAAAGCTGTAACAATTCAAGGTTTTTGTCTTCCTTTTTTAGAGGGAAGATTTTGTATGATGAATCAATATCAAGTGCTTTTTGTATCTGTTTTTCAGTTCCACCTTCAAGTAGCATGACCTGTACCCATCTAGGAAGCTGACCGCCTAAAGCTGCTCCCTGATAATCAAGAACAACAGACTGTGAAATTGCATTTACAGGCTTTGGTCCCTGAAGACTAGATGCTGTTCCACACGAGGTGATAAGTGTTGTTGTAAAAAGCATTGCGCTGACTAATAATGAAAGTTTTTTCATATTTTCTCCTATTACATTTTGCATTGTAGTCCAATTATAATAAAAATGATAGTACGGAAAAAATTAAAAATATTTATATTGTTAAAGTCCCAACTCTTTTTTGAGACTGTCACAATCTGTAAAGTGAATGGCGTTTATACCAAGGCTTTTTGCAGCATTTACGTTCTCAATTTTATCATCAATAAAAACACAATCTTTGCTTTGTACACCTTCGGCTTTCATTATAATGTTCCAGAAATCTATTTCAGGTTTTGATACCCCCATGAAGATAGATGCATATGTCTGATCAAAAATTTCGTAGTCGCCCCGTTCAATGTGATTTTGATAGTGACTGTCTATTGTGTTTGTCCCTGCAACAACACGATGTCCCAGTGCTTTTAATTGCTTTATAATGTCATAAGTTTTTTCATTACGCTGTGGGTGGAAAAACATATGGTACCAGTCACAGTTTACTTTTATTCTGGATCTTTTGCTGAACTCTGTCCAAAATCCTTTATTGTCTATATCCCCGTTTGCGTGTTCTAAAGCTATGTTTGTTGGATTTGTACTGTACTGGTCAAACTGTTCTTTTGTAATATTTAAAACATTGCAAAGTTTTGTAAAGTTATCAGAAGCGTTGTTTGTGCAAACTCCGCCAATATCAAAAATATATAACATCGATTTCTCCTTAGTTCATCGGCTGTTTATGTTCGCCTAAAAACTTTTCCATCCAGACCATGTTGTACCAGCGGTCAAACTTATAACCGCATTTATGAAACTCACCAACCATTGAGTACCCCATCTTGGTGTGAAAACGAATGCTTGCATTTGTTAAATACTCGTCTTCAACTTCAGCTTTTGCAATACAGGCATTTGCATTTAGTATGCCCATTTGTGTAAGCTCTTTTTCAAGAGCAAGCAGTAAAGCTTTACCGATACCACATTTGTGACTGTTTTTTTCGATGTAGATGCTGGTTTCGACACACCATTGGTAGGCTGCTCTTGGGTGAAAGCTTGATGCATATGCGTAACCCTTTATTACTCCGTCAATCTCTGCTACAAGATATGGATATTTTTTTAGAGTGTTTACTATACGGCTTGTAAACTCATCAATATCTGGTACATCGTACTCAAATGTAATTGCTGTGTCTTCAACATATGGTTTATATATTTCAAGAATGGATGAAGCATCCTGTGGAGTTGCTTTTCGTATAGCAATATTCATTCTTAGCTCCTGTATACACTGCTATTGTAAAAAATTGTTATGTTTTAATCTATTACCGACTAAAGAATACATTTGTTTTTGCACATTATACATAAGTATGTTAAAATATACTTTAGAAAATTGTTTCTCTGCATAGGCAGATAGTATACAGTTTAATTTTTTGGAGGAAGTATGAAGTATTCAAAGAAGTCAACAATGGCTGCTTCTGTCGTTTTTGGATTTGTTTCACTTGCAGCTATTGGTGGTATGATTTCATGTAATGGTTCAAGCTCAAGTCCTTATGCTGATGGTACATACACTGGTAAAGGTGAAGGTCGCAACGGGCCTATAGAAATCAGTGTTACAGTAAAAGGTGGTAAGATTAAGGCTGCAAACGTTGTAAAGGAAGCTGAAACAGATTTTGCTAAACCTGCAGAAGCTACAATAATTGAGCAGTTTATCAAAAAACAGAGTACTGATGGTATTGATGCTGTTTCTGGTTGTACTTTAACATCTGGCGGTACAATTGCTGCTCTCAATGCAGCTCTTGCTGCTGCAAAGGGTGAGACAACTGCATCTGCAGCATATAAAGATTGTGAAACTGATATCGTAATCATTGGAGCTGGTGGTGCAGGTCTTGTTGCTGCAACTGAAGCTGCTAACAAAGGTGCAAAGGTTATTGTTCTTGAAAAGATGGGTGTTGCAGGTGGTAATACAAACTCATCAACAGGTGGTTTAAATGCATCTTACACAAAGGAGCAGGAACGCCTTGGTATAAAGGATGATAAAGAAACATTCTTTAATGATACAATGAAGGGTGGTTACAATAAAAACGATCCTGAACTTGTACGTACTTTGGTTGAAAACTCAGCAGCAATGGTTGAGTGGCTTCAGAGTGATATTGTTGGTGCTGATTTAAGTGATGTTGGTCTTTTTGGTGGTGCTACAAACAAGCGTATTCACCGTCCACAGGGTGGTGGTGCTATTGGTGCACACCTTGTTCCTTTATTAAAGGCTGCTGCTGAAAAGCAGGGTGCTGAAATTCGTTTCAATAATAAAGTAACTGATGTTATCAGTGAAAACGGAAAAGCTGCCGGTGTTAAGGTTGAAGCTGAAGGTTCATCATATACAATCAAGGCAAAAGCTGTAATTATTGCAACTGGTGGTTTCGGTGCTAATCCTGATATGGTTGTAAAATATAAACCTGGTCTTGCAGGCTTTGGTACAACAAACCATAAGGGCGCAACAGGTGATGCATTTGCATGGATTGAAAAGTTTGATGGTGCGTTGTTCCAGATGGATGAAATTCAGACACATCCTACAGTAGTTCCTGGTAATGGTACTATGATTACAGAAGCTGTGCGTGGTAATGGTGCTATCCTTGTAAACCGCGAAGGTAAGCGCTTTGGTAATGAAATGGCAACTCGTGACGTAATGTCAGCTGCAGTTCTTGCTCAGACTGGTAAGACAGCTTTCTTGGTATTTGATCAGGGTGTTCGTGATTCCCTTAAGGCAATTAACGGATATGTTAAAAATGGTCTTACAAAGCAGGCTGACACATTAGCTGGACTTGAAAAGGAACTTGGTATTACAGCAGGTGCTCTTGAAGCTACAGTTGCTCAGTACAATACATATATTGACAACGGCAAGGATCCTGACTTTGACCGCAATCCAAACGGATTTAAGCGTTCATACAAAAAGGATGGTGTTGATGTTAATGATGATATTAAGCTTGTAACAGGTCCTTTCTACGCAATTGAAATTGCACCTGCAATCCACCACACAATGGGTGGTATTAAGATTAATCCTAAGACTGAAGTTCTTACAAATAGCGGAAACGCAGTTCCAGGTCTTTATGCTGCCGGTGAAGTTACTGGTGGTGTACACGGTGGTAACCGTCTTGGTGGTAACGCTGTTGCTGATATTTGTATCTTTGGTAAGATTGCAGCTGATAATGCATTAGCATTTATTGGTAAGTAATTTACTATAATACAGGGACTGTCCAAAGTGAAAACTTAGAGGACAGTCCTTTTTTTTGTTTAAAGAACACGAATATATAACCGATACTGTAAAAGAATAATATGTAGCTCATTTTTGTTTCATTAAATGTTCTTTTTTAGTACAATTGCAATTGTATTTAATAATTGGAGGAATATTATGAAGAAGTTTTATGACGAAGAATTTGTGCAGAACGTAAAACAGGTATCCATCGTTCTCTCTGTAGTTGCTGTCCTTATGTTTCTTACTCTTTCCACTACAGTGTTTAAATACAGTCAGAGACACCCTGTTCAGTATCAGGTAAGACTTAGTCAGATGAGTACATCTGGTCAGGTTATTTTGGGTTCAATGCACAAGGTTGGTGAGGTTGAAATCAATATGTTGACAAGAAGCCGTTCTTCAAAGATGGCAAACTCAACCTTCCTTGAAGAGGTTGCAAAAAACCACAAAAAATAGCTTTCACCTGTTTACATGATGAAAAAAAGCACTTCGCAGATTGATATGTACCCCTTTTACT
>JAZUGE010000007.1:0-93096 GCA_045641045.1 Treponema sp.
TGGTGAAAAGGTTCTGGATCCTGCCTGTGGTACTGGTGGATTTTTGACCAGCGCTATTGAAAATATCCGTTCTAAGGATGTTCATTCTGTTGAAGATTTGAAGGTGCTGGAAGAAACTATCCGTGGTCAGGAATTGAAGCCTCTGCCTTTTATGCTCTGCGTTAGGAAAATCCTTACGGATTTTCTACGAGTTTTGCATAGCAAAACTCGCGAACAGTTAATATATCATGCGAGTTTTCGAAGAAAACTCGTAGCCTAAAAGCTTGCTTTTAGGCCTACTACTGAAAGTGCTGATTTGTTTCTGCTTTTGATGATCCGTTATTTGAAGATGGGCGGTCGTGCTGCAATTGTTCTCCCTGATGGTTCTTTGACTGGGGATGGTGTTAAGCAGAGAATCCGTCAGGAATTTCTGGAACAGTGCAATGTTCACACTATTGTTCGTCTGCCAAATTCGGTTTTCCAGCCTTATGCTTCTGTTGCAACAAACCTCTTGTTCTTTACAAAAGGCGAACCAACTAAGGAAATCTGGTATTGGGAACATAAATTGCCTGAATGTCAGAAATCTTATTCCAAAACTAAGCCTATTCAGAAAAGGGAATTTGATTCGTTGAAGGCATGGTGGACTAACCGTGCTGAAAATGAACAGGCTTGGAAAGTTGGAATTGATACTTTAAAAGGCAATGGTTTTAATCTTGATATTAAGAATCCGTTTGTAAAGGAAGAAGAGGTTACTCATATTACTAGCAAACTTTTGGATTTGTTGAGTGAGTCGTTTAAGAAGAGTGATGAACTGATTGATGAGTTGAAGAAAGGATTATTGTAATAAGGCTATGTGGATGTCAATGCCGGCGAAAAATTTCTTAGGAAGTATATATCAAAATGTCCTCTAAATGATTTCACAGATGAAGGAAATGTTGAAGAAATCCAATTGCAACTGGATAAATATTTAGAGGGGTTTACTGACTTTCTGTATTCAAATTGGGAATGTTTATGAAAAAGCTCCATTTTTTGGATTCATTAATCTTGTAAAACCTACATTTCCAAAGTATACACGAAAGACTGTAAAGAAGGATGTATTCACAGCAGAAGAACTTAATATTTTGTTTAATGAAACTCTATGGCTATGACAGATTATTATACTCGTGCAGCTATTTTTGAAATGGTTAAAGCTGTACAACCTGCCGCAGATGAAGTAAACAGGTTGTTTGAGTAAAGTTAATCCCTCAAATTCGGGGTGGGTAGCATTGTGTGTACAATTTCCACACAGTGTGTTATATTAATTCTGGAGGTGAAGGAAATGGCCGTAGTATTAAAAGACGTTAGAATTGACTTAAGAGCAAATACAAACCAGAAAACTCTTCTTGAAAGAGCTGCAGAACTCAAACATATTTCACTATCTTCGTATGTTCTTTCTACTTCACTAAAACAAGCTCAAATAGATTTGAGCGAAAATGAAACACTTGTTCTTTCTAATCGTGATAGAGATTTAGTGATGGCTGCATTAGATAATCCATCAGAACCAAATGAGGCATTAAAAGGTTTATTTAAATGATGAGTGGTTACAGATTAGTTTCGATAAAAGAAATTAAATCAAAGGCAGCTCTTAAAAAATTTGATTGTGATACTGAAATTCTAAACTCTTTTTTATCCAGATATGCACTTAAAAATGATGAGCTAGGTATTGGAAGAACATTTGTAGCTTTAGATGGTACTGATCAAATTGTGGGTTATTTCACTTTAGCAACGGCACAAGTTGCTTACACGGAAATTCCAGAGGAATATAAAACTAAATTACCAAAATATCCTATTCCAGCTTTAAGAATAGCAAGACTTGCAGTTAGTAAAGATTTGCAGGGAAAAGGAGTTGGTAAATGGCTTTTGGCACAGGCATTTATAAAAATAGTCCATGTCGCTGATGTTACAGGATTGTATTTTATAATTGTTGATGCAAAAGAGACTTCAAAAAGTTTCTATGAGCATTACGGATTTCAGAAGTTTATGGATGAAGAACTATCGTACTTCATTTTGGTTGATACAGTTCGAAAAGCTATGCAAGGATAGTTTCTGTTCGTTTTTTTTGTTCTTATAGTTCTTTCCTCCTTATGTATTTATCATAAACCAGTCCCATAAGGTGCTGAACACGACTTTAGTCGAATTCTTTATAAATAATGCGCACTATGTGCACTGTGCTTTTTATTAATTAATTTATTATAATATAATAAATTAATTAATAAAGTGCTGATTTTATATAAAATTTAAAAAGTATTTATAAATATATTATATATAGAAAAGTTATGAAAAATTGAAAAAATGCGCACTATGTGTACTGAACCTTTTGCCATCAAACTATTCTGATTTAAAAACTACGGTATTTTATTTTTTATATTAGGCTTATTAACTTTATAAATAAGGCTTATTTATAAAGTAAAAGCCTGGTATTTATTTAAAAAACTGCCCTTATACAGTTTATAAACATCCCGGGTTTTTAAATGTAAATTTAGACTTTAGTATAATACTGCAGTGAAGTAATGAGAGGTATTACCTTTAACTAAAGTTTTTTACCAGCAAAAGCGTGTATACAGTAATTGACTATGCCAAAAATATCTGTAACACGCTCCCACCTGGTGTAGTTTTTAAACACAAAACAGTTCCACTTTTTACTGAACCATATTTGCCTGCATATGTACTCATTTTCAAAGATGAGTATTGCTACACAGCCGTCCATTGGCTTTTTTGACCTGTCGACAATAACTGTATCCCCGTCCTGTATGTGCAGATACTCCATATATGAGCCTGATATTTTAAACTCAAACTCTTTAGCAGGGTAGGGACGTAGTGCTTTATTAAAATCAATTAATTGCCTTTGATACTCAGATACACGCATACTTATAATGAGTATATTTTAGTCCTGTTTTGCAATAAATGTCAATAAAAATACTCAAAATGAGTATTTATTAATAACGGCAAAGGTATTATTATTAAATAATATGGAAGCTGAAACATTTTGGTATAAAGTAAAAATGCGTATGTCAGAGTTAAACCATAATCAGGAATGGCTTTGCTCAAAAACAGGTCTGGTACTACAGTCATTACGCAACAAAATACATCGTAACAGTATGCCCTCCGTTGATATGACCATGAAAATTATCGAAGTTCTGGGGTTAAACTGGAGCGAGTTTCAGCAATATCCCGATGTAAAAGCTTCAGTTGCAAATGATGTGGTAAATATACCTGTATATGATCAGTATTTTTCGGCAGGTCACGGTCAGCTTTTAGCTGAAGACAATTTAATACGTGACTATGTTGCTGTTCCTAAATCTTTAAGTCACATAGGTTATGAGCATCTTGCTGCGACTTTTGTGCGTGGAGACTCAATGGAACCTACCTTGTTTGACGGAGACACTATTATTTGTGATAACCTGGGCTACGATGGTACTGAAGGTGTATACATTATAATTTACAAAGGTTCAGGCTTTGTAAAGCGGATTCTTTTAGCAGGGGACGAAGTAAATATTATATCTGACAATAAAATGTATCCTGTTATGAAAGAGTCAAAGTATAGTGAAGATTTTAAAATTATAGGTAAAGTCAGATACGTAATGCATAAAATTTAAGGACAACGACTTTTTACAAATATATATATGCATTTTTACTCCAATCGGATTGAAAATTAAATAAATATAAAAAAACTAGGAGTAAAAATGAAAAAGATTAAGATTACAGCTTTATACGCTGCATTGTCTTTGTGTATGTCTTTAGCACCAATGGGCTGTTCAAATGACGTAAATGATGATGCAAAAACTTCTGTTGAACAGGAGTCAGCAGATAATACTGTTTCAAACGGTAGCGACGGTACAAATAATTCTGCAGAATCTGGTTCAAATGAAAGTCAGAGTGGTAATGTTTCTGATGGTACAGAAGACGCAACTCCTTCTGTTAACCGTGTATCAAATTCTTCAGTTTCAGTTTCAAGTGAAGCAAGTTCTGATGTAACACTTTCTTCTGACACTGTGTATGGTGATTTTACAGTTCTTGCAACAAGTGAAAAAACTGTTACAGTATCAAAAGGTGGCTACTTTGATTTAGGTGGAGGAGCTGATTATAAAATTACTGCTGAAGATGGCAGTGAGACAATAAAGACTCCTTCGTACAGAGCAATAAAATTTTATGCCTGGGAAGGAGACAAATTAACAGTTGTTACAAACTCTAATGCTGATGACCGTAACATAAGTCTTTGTGATGGTAGTGAAGTTTTATTTACATTATCTTCACCTAAGTCTAAAACAACTCACACATTTAGTATAACAAAATCAGGTTACTACTACTTATACTCACCATCAAAAGGTATCAAAGTATATAGCGTAAAGGTTGAAGGCGAGTCTATAACTCAGTCAAATGATACTGTTGCAAACGCAACTGAGCAGGTTGTTGTAACACCAGTTACATCGGTTTCTCAGTCAGACTTTGCCGGCAGCATTGCAGAGTCTACCCTTACATTAAAGGCTTCAGATGCAAATGGTGTTGGTATGGCTTCAAACCTTTATGAAATTGACACATCAAAAATCAATGATGCAATTTATGTAAGCTCGGCCGAAGATTTTGTTAGTGCTATTAAATCAGTAAAAGCTGGTGGGGCAATTGTGCTTGCTTCAGGCTCTTACAGTTTTACTTCTCCTGTAAAGATTGAATACGGCAATAACGGCTCATCAACTGCATATAAGTATATTATCCCTGCAACAGGAGCTGATGTAACTTTAGACTTTAGCGAAATGACCCTTGATAGCTCTAACCGTGGTGTTATTGTTGACGGTAACTACTGGCATATCTACGGTATTACAATTAAGGGAGCCGGAGACAACGGTATGCTTTTATCTGGTAACAACAACATTATCGAAAACGTAGTGTTTAGAGATAACCGTGACTCAGGTTTACAGGTAAGTCGCTACAGAACCGACTGTGCTACAATTGATACATGGCCAAGCAATAATCTCATCTTAAACTGTACATCATTTAATAACTGTGATGCTTCTGGCGAAAATGCCGACGGTTTTGCTGCAAAACTTACTTGTGGCGAAGGTAATGTATTTGACGGCTGTATTGCATACTCAAACAGTGATGACGGCTGGGACTTATTTGCAAAGGCTGAAACTGGCTCAATTGGTGTTATTATTCTTCGTAACTGTGTTACATTTAAAAACGGATACCTTTTAGGTAATACAACTACAGGGGACGGGGATATGAACGGTTATAAGCTTGGTGGCCACGGTGGCGGAGCTGATGGTTGTGTTCCTACAAATCACAAAGTATATAACTGTTTAGCATTTAATAATGGTGCCTGTGGTTTTACAGACAACGGTAATGGTGGAGCTTTAGCTCTTCTTAACTGTACTTCATATAACAGTAAAAATGGTAACTTTACATTTAGCCGCACAAACGGCGGATACTTTGAAAATATGGTAAGTCAGGGTGGCTCAGGCGACAGCTTTAAGTCAGGCTGTACAAAAGTAAATTATGTAAAGGACTCAACATCATTTAAGTCTGAAAATGCTATTGAACCTAGTGAAACTATACACACCGATTACCGCAATGCTGACGGCACTGTAAACTTAGGATCGTTCCTTGAAACTACAAATGGTAACGGCTGTCACTTTGGCACAAAGTCGGCAAGTGTTTATAAAGTAACTCTTACTTATTAATACTATAAAATAAAAAAGGACAGCCCTGTAAGTAAAATTAAGTGCATTTAAACTTACTGGCTTGTCCTTTTTTTTGTTAAAGACTGCGCTGGTTTGGTTTACGTTCAACAAGCCAGTCTTTATAGTTTACTAAAAAGTGGTCGCCGCTTCTTCCGTCGATACCACTTGCAATTTCAATGAGCTGATCATAACTGTCACCTTCATATTGGGCAACAGAGTACCAGTTTGTACACTCGATTTCGTTATCATCAGCATCTTCAAAAGTCGAAGCAAGCTCATAATAAAAATAAAATATACAGCCATCCTTACTTATAAGGTTGTCTTCACTAATGGGAAGGTTTATTCCGCACTGGTACTTTGCAACATTTTTTGCTGCCTTAACAAATTCAGGTTTAGTCATAGTAAAAAAATTATATCACATTCTGAACCTTTAATTAAGCTAAAGCTTTAATACCTTGCTGTCATTTATTACTGTAAACTCTTTTGTATATATATTACCAAGCCAGTCCTTTACAGTTACAGTTCCCTTGCCGGATTGACCTTTTGTGCGTATATATACTCCACCCATGCCACCTTTTAATGATGATATTTCGCTTCCAATAAGCTTAACTGCCCCTTCGCATTTTACAGTAAAGGGTTCCTGACAGTAATGAAGAATATTTTCATGTTCGTCCACTGCTTTAATATTTATTTCAACACTGTCATAGCTTGAGCCTTGTATAAGGGTGTCTCTTAAGCTTTCAAGGGCAAGAGATATCTGTTTTACTCTTGCTCCCCGTTTTATTGTTTTTATAGGATTATTGTCTTTATCAACAGCTTCGACTGTTGTAACTCTGCTGTTTCCTCCCCAGCTTCCCATATACTTAAAGTATAATTGTTCCATACGTTTTGGAGTTATTGCACCACAAAGCATTAAAAGAGCAAATAGTACTTTGTATTTAAGTGGAGTTTTATCAACTGTATATTTACGTATAATAAACAATAGCTTTTTTACAGATGGAGCAAATAGCGGATTTATTTTGTCCTGACTTACAAGTCTGTCTCCAATCATGTCGTCAATTAAAATAGGACCGTGAGCCAAGCCTTTGAATGGGCTGTCCTTTGATGTGTAAGTTTTAACATATTCACCATTGTCATAAACTTTAATAGCTGGTGCATTTGTAAATGCCCATATTTCGCCTAATGTGCCGGCCTGAAAGTCTCCGATATGCATGTCTGTACTTACTTCAAGGACGCAGTCTGCTGCTTGTTTATAGTCTTTTTGACTTGCGTATACAAATGAAGCAAGTTTTGGATTTCGAAACATATCCATTACACCGTGATAGCAGATGCGGTCTCCAGAGCCAAAGTCATTATGGGTATGATAGTCAAAGGCACACCAGCCTATAGCTCCTGCAATATCATTATATTTTGCAGCACAGTCAGCAATACGGGCATGTCGCAGTGCAAGGTCTGTCCTCATAAGTTCACTGTCAAAACTTTTTACAGGATACATGTGTCCGCAGTATTCACTGACAAGATATCCGCCACGGCTTTTTGTAACTGATTTTTTATGTAACAGTCCTGTATTTGTACCGTTATGTACAAAGTCATTATAAGTGTACACATCTTCAAAAAAGTGTGAGTTTTTTAAAAATCTTACTCCACCAGTAGGGCGTGTAGGGTCTAGTTGTCTTGCAAGTTCATTTGTTTTTTCGTAAAGCTCGTCACAGTCCTGGCTTTCGTTTATACGTACTCCCCATAAAATGATGCTGGGGTGATTACGGTATTGTAAAACCATGTCCCGTACATTGTTAAGAGTCTGCTCCTTCCAGTCATCGCTTTCACCTATATGCTGCCAGCCGGGAATCTCAGTAAATACCAAAAGTCCAAGTCTGTCACACTCGTCAATAAAATACTGACTTTGAGGATAGTGACTTGTACGTACAATATTGCATCCAAGCTTGTTTTTTATAATAAAAGCATCATCCTTCTGCAATTTTTCAGGTGCGGCATATCCTATGTAAGGATAGCTTTGATGGCGGTTTAAACCTCTGAGCTTAATTTTTTCACCATTAAGATAAAAGCCTGTACTGTCAAAGGAAATTGTTCTGAATCCTGTTATAGTTTCATTTGTGTCGTATATGTTGCCGTCTGTGTCTTTTAAATGTGTAACAAGCTTATAAAGATTAGGATTGTTTAATGACCAGCTTTCAACATCTAAAACCGGAGACTTTATAGTACACTTATTACCTGAAACCTTATATGGTTCACTTTCATAAATCAGCTGATCATAACTGTCATTGTTCTTTTTATAAAGGCTTTGGGTAACAGACAGACTTAAATTGTCTGGAATTTTATTCAGCTCAATCGTGCTTGAGTAATAAGCCATGTCACTAAAAACAGCTACATCTTTCATGTATATAGAAGAAACCTGCTCTATATATACTTCGCGATATAATCCTGCATAGGTCATATAGTCAATCACGTTACCAAAAGGTGGCTGATCTAATGACTCACAGCTGTCCAGTATAATTTCCAGTGTGTTTTCTTTATCTGTAGAATTAAGATACTGTGTAATATCTACGGTAAAAGCTGTATAGCCGCATTTGTGAGTGTAAAGCTCATTACCGTTAAAAATTACTGTAGCTCTGTGGGCTGCACCTTCTACTGTCAAAAGAATTGCAGCGCCCTCCCACTGAGGAAGGGTAGTAAAAGTTTTACTATAGTGGTATATATCCTGATAAATGTCTTCGTCAAAGCAATTATGGCTTAGTACTACAGGTGTATGTGGGATTTCAATATCTGTATGTTTTTTTTGTGGGTCTTTTTGTGCAAAAAAAGACCATCCGCTGTTTAAGTAGTATTTAGTTCGACTTATGCAATTTTTCATAATTATTATTGTAAAACAACTTTACTGTGTTAGCTATAAAATGTTTTTTTTGAGAAAAAATAAGAATAATTTATGAATTTTTTCTCTAATATATCTAATTTTAAGGTTAATATTGTATGATAGCCACCTGTTATAAAAAGGCTATGAATAAAAGATATATATTTTCAATTGTTTTATTCTTTTTATTTGCTGCTTCAAGTCTGACTTCAAAAGAAATTACAAAATTTATGTTTCCGCTTCCGGAAAAATACCACAAGTATGTTTCTTCACCTCAAGGGTTAAGAGATAAAATTGATATAAACGCAGGTGGGTTAAAAACATCGGGAACATGGCATCAGGGAATTGATATCCCTTGTAAAGAAAAGACACCTGTTTTTGCTGCAAAGTCTGGTGTTATTGAAGAGTGTTATCCTGGATACTTAAACGGTGCTAAGTTTAAGGGGCATCCTGTTTACGGTAGTATGATTATTATGCGTCACTATGATAATACTATTACGCTGTATGCACATCTTTCTCGTACTGATGTAAGGGAAGGGGACTATGTACCTTGTGGACAGCAGATTGGTTTATCAGGTGGTAATCCAAAATACAGGACTGCGGGGCTTTCAACAGGGTCACACCTGCATTTTTCAATCTATCTTGATATGGAAAGTATGATTTTTTCAGATGAAGAGCTTACTGTTCCTGAAATTGATGCTACTGAATAAGCATTGTTACCAAATGCAATATGGGCAGGTATTGTTGTAAATGTAAAAACGTTTATGGGAGTATCTGTCTTATTTTTTTGTTTTGTAACGGCTTACATAAATAAATCATTGTTATATAAGTTTTAATCTTTTCTTAAATTTATAAAACTACTCTATAATAGCTTTTAAGGATAAATTAAAAGTGGGAGATGGAGTAGTATGTCTGTGAAAGTTTCTTCAAAAACAGGGTCAATAGGAACCCGTATTGCAGCTGTAATGGTTTCAACAGTCGTATTTGTTCTTGCATTTGTAGGTATAATAACTTATGTAAAGGTTGCTGACATTGTTGCAAGCGAAAACAGCGAAAAGATTGACGACATTCTTGATGTAATGGATGCCGGTATTGATGACTTTTTTAAAAATCTGTCTTCAACGTGTAACTTAATCGGTAATCTCGAAGTCATCATGCGGGATGATGATACTATTACTTCGTATATTGATTTATCAGATCCAAGCGGTAAAGTTCCAATGAATCCTGCAAATTTTACTCCTTACGAAACTGAAGTTTACAATGTTGCAGGAGCATTTGTTTCTGATTATGCCTCAATTGAAGAGGTTTGTTTAGGCTTTGAAAGCGCAGGAAACTACATACAGTATCCTTCATCAGACCGAAAAAATGGATATGATGCCCGTGTAAGATCCTGGTATACGTCAGCAAAGGCGAAAGGCGGAAAAGTTGATATTTCTGATGCATATCAAAGCTCAAACGGTGTAACATCAATCCTTATTTCACGTTTATTTAATGATGTCTACGGTAAACCTCGCGGTGTACTGTCTTTAACATCTGACATTTCATTTTTGACAGAACTGCTTGAAGCTACGGCTAATGGTACTAATGACGGGACAAAGTTTATGATGTTTGACCGTAATGGTACAATTCTTGTTGATCAGCTTACTCCCGAAAATCAGTTTAAGGTTTTTACAGATATTGCTGATGAAAAGATGAAGCATGTAAAGCTTGGTTCACAAGAAAAGATACGCTCCGTATATGGCGGAACTGAATATGAGTTTGTTACACGTCAGTCAAAGAACAACTATCTTCCAATACAATATATTGTAAGCACTCCTGTAGCCGAAGTAGATGCTGCAAATTCAGTTATTATGGCAACATCCCTTCAGGCTGTGTGTATTGCATTAATTGTATCGATTTTGTGTGCATTAATTTTAAGCCGTTGTATAACACGTCCTCTAAAGAATACGGTAAATATACTGAGAAATATATCTGAAGGAGAAGGTGACCTTTCAAAAAGACTGCCTGAAAATGGTAACGATGAAACAACACTCCTTGCTAAGTATTTTAATAAGACTATTGAAAAGGTTGGTAATACTGTAACTGCTGTTATAAAAGAGTCTGTTGTAATGAAAGATGTTGCAAGAGATTTAAACGAAGATATGACAGAGACTGCAAGTGCAGTTAATGAAATATCTGCAAATGTTAACAGTATCAAAGGCGAAATTATAAATCAGTCAGCTGGTGTTGAACAGACTAATACTACTATGAAAAATATTTCAGAAAATATTACCCGCCTTACTGAAAATATAGACAGACAGACTTTAAGTGTAAAAGACTCATCAAATGCAATTGATGAAATGGTTTCAAACATCAAGTCAGTAACAGATATCCTTGATAAAAACCAGCAGGCTGTAAATGAACTTGCTGATTCGGCAGACAGTGGCCGCCTGGTAGTTGATAAAACTGTAACTCTCATTGAAGAGATTGAGTCAAACTCTGAAGGCCTTATGGAAGCAAGTAATGTAATACAAAACATAGCAAGCCAGACAAACCTTCTGGCAATGAATGCTGCAATTGAAGCGGCTCACGCCGGGGATGTTGGTAAGGGATTTGCTGTTGTTGCTGATGAAATACGTAAGCTTGCTGAAGACTCAAGTACACAGGGCAAACGTATCAGTTCAGCTCTTGAAGGTTTAAAGGATCTTATTACTAATGTTGCAAATGCTTCAAAGGAAATTCAGACTCAGTTTAATGTGATTTTTGAAAATACAAAGCGTGTCAGCCAGCAGGAAATTGTAATTAAGCAGGCAATGGATAAACAAACCACAGGAAGCCAGATGGTAATATCAGCAATGCACAGTATTACAGATATTACAAACGAAGTTAAGGAGGGGGCTGTCCTCATGGAACAGAGTGGAAAAGAAATTTCTGTTGAGATGGATAAGCTTGCTGCTGTTACTGCTGAAATATCTGGCAGTATGAATGAAATGACTGATGGTATTGTTGAAATTAACAATGCAATGCAGAGTATTAATGATAAGACTGTTAAAAACTCTGAGTCTATCAACCGGCTTGATGTTGAGATTAACAAGTTCAAGGTATAAAAAACCTTAGCTTATAAATTTTTAGGAGGAAGTATGTTTGCTTTAAAAAACATGAGAAAACTTGCATCTGTAATGACTTTGGCTTTGAGTCTTACTCTTTTAGCTTCATGTGGTTCGACAGGAAATGCTTCGGCAACAGGTGCAACAGTACTAAAAAGAGCAGACTGGGCGAGTGATGTAAAAACTGCTGTAAATGACTTTTTAGGAACTTATGGCAAAAGTCAGGATGCATATGTTGTATTTGATTTTGATAATACATCTGTAATCTTTGATATTGAAGAGCAGCTTGCAATTTATCAGCTTGAAACTATGGCTTTTGAAATTAAGCCAGAACAGATGGAAGGTGTGCTTTTAACTGAGCTTAGTGACCTTGATACTGACAGGGGGGATCTGGGCTATTTTGCAAAGGGATCTTACAAAGATCTTGTTGCAGATATTACAGTAGCTTATGACAAGCTTTACAAAGATTATGGTCCATTTACTGCAGGCGGATTAAATAAGGCAGATGCTGAAAAAATTCAGAAGGATGTTTACTGGCAGGAATTTGCTACTAAGATGCGTATGATGTACGATCTTGTTTATGATGCTGAGTCTGCTTCGGTTGCATATCCTTGGATTTTGTACTGGTTTACAGGTATGACACCTGATGAAGTTGTTTCATTGAGTAAGGCTTCATGTACTAAGTATAGTGCATTAAAGACCGAAAAAATGAAGTGGGAAAGTCCTGATGGTATTACTTCAAAGGTTGGTAAGGTAAGTGCTTCATGGACTAAGGGTGTTTCGCCAGCTGCAAACATGGCAGAGTTATGGTCTGCATTGCAGAACAATGGTATTGATGTATGGGTATGTTCTGCTTCATCTGTTGATGCTGTTAAGGGTGCTATCAGTGCCTTTGGTTTATTGCCATACTGTACTGGTCTTTTAGGTATGACAAACAAAATTGTAGATGGTAAATATATAAATGAGTATGATTATACATCTGGTACAGGCTTTACAAAGGACAAAAACGGTAATCTTACTGTAAAAACTTCACCAATAAAGGCTCAGACACAGGGTATTGGTAAAGTTACTGCTATTATGAATGCTATTTATCCTATGTATAATAACAAGGGTCCTTTGGCAGGCTTTATGGATAGTACTGGAGACTTTAACTTCTGTACAGAGTTTAGTAACCTTAAGCTTGTAATCTGCTTTAACCGTGCAAACCGTAAAGTTACAGACGGTGGTGGATTAATAGCCGAAATTGCTATGTATCAGAAAGATACATTAGGCTATGACTTAAAGAAGGCAAATGAAGCCGGTGATACTCTTTTTGTATTGCAGGGACGTGACGAAAATGGCTTGAGAAGCTTACGACCAAGTAATCTTACTATGATGGTTGGTTCTGATAAGGAACAGCTGTTCAGAAACGAAGATAACCAGAAAGAACTTGATTATATGATTGCTAAAAAGCTTACTGTAAAACAGGCAATTGATGGTATGGCCGTAAAGACAAGTCCTATGAAGGACGAAATTGGTATCAGTAAAATTGGATTCTTAAAAGAATACAACGGATATCACAGCCGTTAATTTGTTTTAATTAAGGCAAAAAAAAATGCCCTTTGCGCACAAAAGTGTGTGAAGGGCATTTTATTTTTACTAAGAGTCTTTTCTAAACCGTTGACTCAGTGTATTTGTTTGTTTTATGCAAGGTTAAGCATTGTCGGAATCCACATAGTAAACCATGGGATAAATGTTACAAGGAGCAGTGCTGTCACCATAACTGCGTACATACCAAGCATTTTAACTGATGTTTTTTCGAGGCTTGTTTTACCAATCGCACAACCTACAAATAATGCTGTACCAACTGGTGGTGTACAAAGACCAACTGCAAGGTTAAAAATCATCATTACACCAAAGTGTATAGGATTCATACCAATGATTGGGTTTGTAACTACTGGCAAAAGGATAGGTGTCATAATCATGATTAATGGAGCCATGTCCATAAAACAGCCTAATACTAAAAGAAGTAAGTTTATAATCAAAAGTAAAACGTATTTGTTTTGCGATATTGATACAAGAGCTGTTGTAATCATTGATGGAATTCGAAGTTCTGTCATCATATAAGCAAATGCCTTTGCACAGGCAAGAAGTGTCATAACAACACAAAGTGTTTTAAGACAGTTTTTTAGTACTTTGCCTATATCTCTAAGTTTTGCAGAACGGAATATGAAGTATGTAATCAAGAATGTATATACACATGCTATAGCAGCTGATTCAGTTGCTGTAAAGATACCGGCTGCGACACCACCCATAATTATTACAAGTGTGAGCATTGGTAAAATTGCATGTATAATAGTTTTAACACATTTTCCTAATTCAACTGAACCAAATGGCATATGTAAAATGCCCCATGACTCTTCTTTGTTTGTCCAGCCAAGCTTTTTATCTGATTTAACACCTTTAAACCATCTTACACTGTCCTGAGAGCCTATTTTTGCTCCCTTAGGAAAATTCAGCGGACGAGCCATGATAGCACAGTATGCCATAAGCGAAAAACCTAAGAGCATACCAGGTATTGCTCCTGCCATAAACATGGCACCTACAGATACTCCACCTGCAGCAAGGGCATAAATAACCATGTTGTGACTAGGTGGGATAAGTACTCCCTGACAGGCTGTTGTTACTGTAAGACCTACAGCAAACTCTTCGTCATAACCCTGTTTTTTCATCATAGGTACTACAACGCTACCAAGGGAACTTACATCTGCAACTGCAGAACCTGAAATACCACCAAAAAACATAGATGACAGACAGTTTACATATGCCAGTCCACCTCTAAAGCGTCCTACAACAAGGTTTGCAAGATCTATGATTTTATCTGAAATACCACCGACACCCATAATTTCGCCCATGAGGATAAAAAATGGGATTGCAAGTAAACTAAAGCTTGAAACACCGTCAATCATCATACGAATCATAACAGTAAAGTTTGTGTGATTTATGAATGCTGATAAAAGAGTTGCTATAAGAAGTGCAAATGTAACTGGGATTCTTATAAGCATTAATACTGCAAAGCCACCAAGCAGTGCAATTGTTGCTAATGTTTGTGTATCCATCTGAATCCTCCTTTTTTAATTTGCTGAAAGCTGTTCAGCTTTGTTCTGCTTCATC
This sequence comes from Treponema sp., assembly GCA_045641045.1. Classification (GTDB taxonomy): domain Bacteria; phylum Spirochaetota; class Spirochaetia; order Treponematales; family Treponemataceae; genus Treponema_D. The sequence goes on from JAZUGE010000007.1 coordinate 14,805, forward strand.
ATCTCGGTGTAGTCAACTTCTTGCTCGGTGTACAAAAGATCTGTTGGTTTAAGAACTTTTGTAAGGAACAAAATTGAGTCACAAGTTACGATAAAGCCTGCAATACCTGCTGGTAAATACTGATAACATGTGTTGAGACCTGTCATTGGTAATTTACCTGTAAGGAAGAACAATTTTGCAAAATACTGCATGCCGTAGTAGAACATAAATACGCCGCACAAAAGAACAGCAAAGTCATATATGTAATCAAGAATTGTCTGCAATGGTAATTTGTTAAAAAGCTTAACATTTTTTAATTTTGCATAAACTACAGTAACTGAAATATGAAGGTGATCGCGTACACCTATAGCACAGGCACAAAATGCAAATAGATTAACAAGTAAGCGAGGTACTTCTTCTGCCCAGCCTATACCTGTGTGGAAACAGTATCTGAGCAATACTGTAAAAAAAACAATAACAATCATACTTGCAAGGGCAATTTCTGCTACAGTCAGCATTACTTTATGTAAAACTGTATCAATTGTGATTGCAAGCTTTTTGTTTACGAAGCACAGAACGAGAAGCAAAATGAATACTGTACAAGCTGCTGAGCATATAATGTTAAATAACATGGCTCCATTCATTAATTCGTTTTCTCCTTTTTGTAAAAATATGTTTTAATTTATAGAAGAAAAAAGCCACAGCTGTCCCTGTGCAGGGGAGGACTGTGGCTCACTTATCAAAAACTAATTAGTTTGTTGCTTTAATAGCAGAGATTATATCTGCATAGTCTTTGCCATATTCATCATAAAGTGGCTGCATAGCTGCCTGGAACTCAGCCTTAACTTCTGGTGAAATTTCAATAATTGTGTTACCAGCTTCACGTACAATTTTTTCAGCTGAAGCATCTTTTTCGGCCCATTTCTGAATTTCGTATTCCTGTGTCTGCTTAGCACATTCTTTAATGATCTTCATATCTTCTTCTGATACAGCTTTAAGAGCTGCTTCTGAAGCAAGAAGTACTTCAGGAACACGTGTGTGTTCGTCAAGAATATAGTAAGTTGCAGCCTGATAGTCACCATTGTTCTGGTATGTAGGCCAGTTGTTTTCAGCACCGTCTACTGTACCTGTCTGGATTGCTGAGTAAACGTCTCCAGGTCCAATACCTGTAACACCTGTTGCACCTAAAAGACCAACCATCTTAACCATCATAGCATTGTTCTGCATACGGATCTTAAGACCTGCCATGTCAGCAACATTGTGAACTTCTTTACGTAAGTAGAATGAACGTGCACCTGCTTCATAGTAACAAAGACCAATGAGTCCAGAGCCTGATGCCTGGATATCATTGAGCATACCCTGTCCTATAGGTCCGTTAAGAACCTTCCACATATGGTCTGCATTACGATAAAGATATGGAAGCTGTATTGCATTGATTTTTGGTACATAAGCAGCAACTGGAGAAGCTGATACACGAGTAAAGCCAAGGTCACCAAGCTGTAATGCTTCGATAGCACCTGTTTCTTCACCATAAAGTGTTCCGCCTGTATATACTTCGATTTTTACTCTTCCGTTTGTTTTTTCTTCAACAAGACGTGCAAACTCCTGATCAGCAAGAGCTGTTGGGTAGCCATCCTGATGTACTTCAGAAAGTTTAAGTGTTATTGTTTTAGCTGTTTTGCCATCTTTTTTTTCACAGCCTGTAAATAAAGCAGCAAGTGCTAATACTGAAGCTGCAGCACATAAAAGTTTTTTCATATAGCCTCCTAAAAAACCTTTCTCAAGGATAAAGCCGATTTTTTAATTTGATTTGGTCTTTAGTCCTTTTTTCTACCTATTAGATATTATTGAGGTTAAATATCCATAAGTCAAGAAAATTATATTTTATCTTAAAAATATTAGTATATGAGTTCACGATAATGTGGTATAATGTCTGCATTGTTTTATTTTAAATAAATTTGACTAATACTGTTTTGTATTTTAGGATAAGCTTATGAAGATAGGAATCCTTGGTGATGGTGCAATGGGGTGTCTTTACGGTGCCCTTTTAAGTATCAGTAATGATGTAACTGTAATTGGCCGTAATAGAGAAAAATCTGAACGCCTTCAAAAATCTGGCATAACAGTTAGACGTGATGGTATAGATAAAAGATACAATCCAAGGGCAGAAGATTGTTCTGTATCTGGTTTGTCAAACTATGATCTCCTTGTTCTCTTTGTAAAGTCTTTTGCGGTTGAGTCAGTGCTTGCTGCAAATAAAGATAAAATTGGCTGCAATACATATGTTCTTGTTCTGCAAAATGGTGCTGGTCATGATAAATATATAAAAAAATATGTTGATGAGTCTCACATTTTAATCGGTACGACACAGCATGGAGCGTCCCTTGTTGGGGAAGGCATTGTAAATCATAGTGGTATTGGTGAAACTGTTATAGGCTTTGCAAAAAAAGAGCTTGCTGATGATAAAAGCATGGCCTTTTTGCAGCATATTGCAGATACTTTTAGTGAGTGCAGTCTTAGCTGCCGTATTACAGATGATGTTATGAAAACTGTATGGCACAAGCTTTTTACAAATGCCAGTGCAAGTATAACTACAGCGCTTTTGCTGTGTCCAATGGAGTATCTTGCTCAAAATGAAAATGCATGGTCAATGGTAAAAGCTTTAATAAAAGAATGTGTAAAAGTTGCTTTTGCGGCAGGCTATGATTTTGATCTGGATCAGATTGAAAGTGAAGTCAGAGGTGTATGTGAAAGAGCAAAAAATGGTTACACATCTATATACACAGATATAAAAAACGGGCGGCGGACTGAGGTTGATGCTATCAGCGGTTTTGTTGTCAGTGAAGGAAAAAGATTACAGGTGCAGACTCCTCGTATGGAGTTTGCCGTAAATATGATACATGGTTTGGAGGCTAAAAATGCATTCATATGATTTAAACGGATATAGAATGGTTGATTTAAGTAAGGATCTTGATCCTGCAACAGAAACTCGCAGATGTCATCTGTTCCGTTTTAACACAGGTGGTGCAATACCTGATTTTCACACAAATATGGACTTAATGAGTCATCTTGGTACTCATTGTGAGTGTCCTTATCATCATAATGATGACTGGCCGTCAGTTGCTGAACTTCCTCTTACAACTTTTGTTGGAAGGGCAATTTACATTAATGTAACAGGTGTTGAGCCAAATACTTATATTACACCAGAAATCTTGGATAAGTTTTGTGGGCCTGTAATGAAGGATGGTGATATTGTAATCCTTGACAGTGACTACAAGCTTACACCATTTACTCCAAAAACAAATACTGCTGAAGATAAGCGTCTTTTTGTAAATGGTGAAACAGCTCAATGGTTTAAGGATCATAAGGCTAAGTGTATTGGTTTTGGTGATGGTGTTTCAATTGAAAACCGCAATGAAGATGTAAAACCTTTCCATGATATACTTCTTGCTGAAAATATCGTGTTCCTTGAGGTTCTCAAAAATCTTGAAGAGCTTAAATCAAAGGTATTTTTTATGTCTTATGCTCCAATGCCAATCAAGGGCTTGGACTCATGTCCTGTAAGAGCATATGCTATTGAAGGTTTACCTGGATTTACAGAGTAATAACTTTTAGTATTACTGTATATGAGATTAAAAGACCGGACAGTGGATTGTGTCCGGTTTTTTTATTTATTGAACATTTGTATTAAATAAACTTAAAACAGTTAATTATAGGATTTAAGCTTACTTTCATATAATAATCATTATTAGGCAGAGGAATTGTTATATGAAGATATTACATTTAATAAGAAAAACTTGCTTACTTATATTGCTTTTGGGTTTGAGTTTTAATGGATTTACTCAAAATAGTTCTCAAACTTCAGAAATTAAACTTAATGTCAGTGATGACTTAAAAGCTGAGTGTACAAAGCGTCATCCTGTAGCTATGCTGGCTGGTGTTGGATTACCACTTTTGGCTGTTCATAGCTTTAATCGTTTTATATCAGACTCAACAATGGCTAAGGTTACTGGTGGTGATGTTGTACACTTTTATGAAAGGGATTTTTTCTGGGACAGAGACTGGTGGTGGACAAACTTTGTATTGCATCCATATCAGGGAAGCCTTGCCTATATGTCTGCAAGGTCATCAGGCTTTAGCCCTTTAGGTTCTTTTCTTGCTTCAACAGTGAGCAGTACACTGTGGGAATGGTTTGGTGAAAAAACAACACCATCGATGAATGATATGATTTATACACCACTTGGTTCTGTTGCAGTTGGTGAAATGTTTTTACGTTTATCCCAGGAAGCCAGTGGAGCCGGCTCTCGTTTAGGCGGTTATGTTTTAAGTCCATCGCGTCTTATTACAGAGCCTATTATGGGGCACAGACTTAATGGTACGCGCGGCAATATTTATGCGATGGATATAAAATACAGTATGGGAGCCTGCTCTCAAACTGTTATATCTGAAAGTAGTACAATCATGTCAGATAAAGATAAAGAAGTTTTACCGATATTCTTTTCGCCTGAAATTGATATTGTTTATAATGATCCATACGGTCATGACTCTAATACTCCTTACAGTCAGTTCAATTTTGTGTTTATGTTTGCAGCTGGAGCAGGTTCTGGTAAGAGTGATAAAAACTGTAACTACAGTACTTTTGAAAAGGCTGTAGGTTATGATTTGTCTATCTGCAGTGAAGGTATGCTTTTTTCAAGGGCTCCTGTAATAAGAGATGATATTGATACGACAGTAGGTCTTGCCCTTTTGTATGACTTTAGATGGAACAATATTGTAGAGTTTTCTTCTATAGGACCTGCATTTGCCTTTAAGCAAAGATATAACCACGCTGATAACTCAACATTTGAGTGGCAGTGGTATGCCGGTTGGACAGCTTTAGGCTCATCAGATTATTATTACTTCAGGCGAAATTATATATTGCCGCAGGATGGTGTAGGCAATGTATATAACTATAATACAGGTTTTCAAAATCTGCTTATGCTCAGATGGCAGACTCCAAAGGGCCATATGTTTATGATTGATTCACATTTTTATGCTCTTTATGCCTTTGAACACCAGATACAGGATAATGGTAGTACAGGATGGGATTTTTTACAGCTTGTGAGGTTTGATTATTGTCTGCCAATCACTGAAAAGTTTAGCTTCGGTTTAAAGAATGAGCTTTTTGTTAAGGAAAGCGTAACTGAAAAATATCCTACATACTGGCAGATTATTGATGATGCAGCTTTATATGTAAAGATTAACCTGCGAAATCGCTAACATAAATATTTTTAATAGCATTATTTTTGTTTTAACTATATAATTTCTCCGGATATTTTTTTTAAGGTTGTTGAGTAATGAAAAAATTAATCGCTTTATTTGCTTCAGTGTTTTTATGTTCGTCCCTTATTTTTGCACAAGCTGAGAGTGAGATTAAACTCAGTCTTTCAGATGATGCTAAACAGGAACTTTGTACAAGCAGGCATCCTGTTGCTGCCCTTACAGGTACATTTGGTGCTCTGGGGTTTATAGGCGGCTATAATCGCTTTGTATCTAAAGCTAGCTGGGCAAAAGTAAACTTTGATGATGTAACTCACTTTTACGAAAAACAGATTAAGTGGGACCGTGACTGGTATTGGACAAACTTTGTTTTGCATCCATATCAGGGAAGCTTAGCTTATATGTCTGCAAAAAGTTCTGGTTTTACAGCAGGTGAGTCATTTTTGTTTTCAATTGCAAGCTCTGCAATATGGGAGTGGTTTTTTGAAAAAAATGCTCCATCAAAAAATGATATGCTTTATACATCTCTTGGTGCCATAGCCGTAGGTGAAATGTTTAACAGGTTTTCTCTTGAAGCTTCTGGAGAAGCAAACAATGCTGCAGGTTATTTGTTTAATCCTATGAGGCTTATAACTCAACCAATAAGCGGTCACAGAACCCCAGGTTCATACGGCAATATTTATGAGATGACAACACTTTTTGCTTTAGGCAGCTCAGTTGAACGCACTTATTTTGAAAAATCAATTAACGGAAATGACTATGACACTGAAAGCTTTCCGGTATATGTAACACCAGAGATTAATGTTATATACAATAATCCTTACGGCCATGACTCAAATACGTGGTACAGTCAGTTTGATTTAAGGGCAAAAGCAGCTGTAGGTATGGGCTCTGGTAAAGCCTATAATAACTGTGAGTACTATGATATTGAAAAAAATATGTTTTATGACATCAGTATTTTCAGTAATGGTATGCTTTTTGCTCGTGCTCCTGATTTTGGAGACAATAAAGATACAACAGTTGGTATGTCTCTTCTTTATGATTTTGTCTGGAACAATATGGTAGAGCTTTCTTCGATAGGACCTGCTTTTGCATTTAAGCAGCGTATTATGGGTAATGATGGGGTTGTAAGAGAGTGGCAGGCTCATTTAGGATGGGCTATTTTAGGAACCAGTGATTACTATTTCTTTAGACGAAACTATATAATTCCTAAAGATGGTGTATCTGCTGTTTATAACTATAATACAGGTGTTGAAAGTTATTTGTTTTATCGGTGGACTGGTAAAACTGGTAAACAGTTTAGTGTAGACAGTCACCTTTATGCATTGTACGACTTTGAAGACCAGCTTCAGGATAATGCCCGTACAGGGGTAAATCTTGTTGAAATAATTGAATTGAGCTACAGTGTTCCTGTGTCAAATAAAGTATCACTTGGTGTTAAGGATGATATTTATATGAAGCAGGCCTTTACAAAGGAGTATCCTGACTTTTATCAGGTTATGAATAGTGGATACATTTTCTTTAAACTTAAGTTAAAATGAGCTTATAAATAAATATTATAATCCGCTCTTTAATAGAATTTCTGTTTTAAGAATGGTATATTCTTATCTATGAAATTTATTAGTACAAGAGATTCATCAAATTGTGTTAACTTTGAGACCGCTGTATGCAAGTGTATGCCTGCTGATGGCGGTCTTTATGTACCATATGACAGCCCGGATCTTCGCAGATGGATTTTGTATACTGATGATACAACATCTTTTGCAAATGTGGCAGGATCGCTTACTTCGGCATGTATAAGTGAAGAGTTTAGCCCTATAATCTGTGAAGCGATTGCAACATATTCATTTAATTTTGAACCTAAGGTTACAAAGTATACAGACCGCTTTTACACCTTGGAGTTATGCTATACACCTACAGGAAGCCATAAGGATTTCGGTGTTTCATATCTTATAAACAGTCTTGAGTATATGCTCCTTTTGCAAAATAAAAAAGCAATTTTTGTAGATGTTACAATAGGTGAGCTTGGGGCCAGTATGGCTCGTGCCATGCGTGGTAAACAAAACTTAAAGGCAGTGCTTATTTATCCAAAAGGTAAAATCCGCGGATTAAGTGACAGTGATTTTGTCTGGAACGGCGGTAATATTTATCCTGTTGAAGTGGATGGTAATGAACATGACTGCCATCAGATGATGAGGCAGATTTTTGCTGATAAGGATTTTGTTGAAAAGTATAATCTAACTGTGGCAAATACAGCAAACCCTGGACGTCTTATGCCTCAGATGTTTTTTTATCCATATGCATTTTCAAAGCTAAAAAAAGATGTTACAGGCGATATTTTTTATGCAATGGCACCTGGTAATTACAGTAACCTTGTATGCGGTCTTTACTCATGGAGACTGGCTTTACCGGTAAAGGGCTTTATTTGTCCGACAACAGATGAACTTATTTTAGATTTACAGAACCAGTGCTCGGTATTTGACGGTATGGTACCTTTTGAAAAACGTGAAATAGCCGATCCTGCAAGTCCGTCAAATCTTGAAAGACTTGAAGATGTATTTCATAACAATTCCCTTATGTTGAAAAATCTTTTATTCCCAGCAAAAGTCAGTGAAGAAGATATCTGTAATGCATGCCGCGAGTTATTTATGAAGTACAATATATATGCAGACCGTAATACATCACAGGCATATGCTGCAGCCATTGCACGTCAGGATCTTATTGATGATGAAGAATCTGCTGTTGTTCTTGTGGTAAGAGATCATCCTGCTTTAGCAAGTGATTACATAAAGCACAATACAGGTGAAGAACCTCAAATGCCTGATAATATTCGTGAGGCTTTGACACCTGTAAAACTGAACAGACCAATGATAACTTGCGTTGAGCAGATAATTGATATCATAAAGTCTGTTCAGTAGTTTTTAACTAATCTTTTGCTTTTTTAGCATTAGTTTTTAATTTTTTTTGAGCCGCTGCTTTTTTTGCAGTGGCTTTTGTTTTTTTGGGTGTACAAGCTTTTGCTTTTTTTACAGTCTTTACTTTATACGATTCTAGTAAAATATCACACTTGTACTGTGACTTGCTGGCATTATTGTAAAGTTTTTTTATCTCTTTAAGTAATGCTTCCTGCTTTTGCTCTGATAAAGATATCATCAGGGTTACAGTATTGATGTAAAGACTTGACTCAAAGCGTTCTTTGTTAAACCACTTAACATTATCATACTCGTTAACACCGCTGAGGTTTGAAGCATATTCACTGTTAATAAGTGTCTGGCAAATTAAAGTTATATCGCTCTTGCAGTTTTTTTGCGCCATGATAAATGCTCTGTTAAAAAAATCGAAACAAAAAGCTTTATCAATGCCGTATGCACTTAATATCTGAGAAAGCTTTCGAGGCCAAGCCCAGTTGATGAGATACTCGGTTTTTGCAAATGGTACAAACAAAGCGTATATAATGAGCAGTATAAGATACTTTTCATTTACCTTTTGACCGCAAACTATGAAATCATATGCAGTTTTAGATTTGTAAGCCTGACTTATCAGGTACTTTTTGTCTGTAATTTGTTTCAGGTGTTGTACCGGACGTACTGAGAGCTTGTTTATGTGAGCCTTTGCTAGGGCAACAGCTTTAACTGCACTTGTGACATATTCTTTGCGAGCCGATTTTTTTTCATCATCACAGGTTTTAATCATTTTTGTGTATAAATCAGTAAGCTGGTTTACTACACATGCAATGATATCCTTGCTGGCTGGTCGTTTTACCTTAGCTTTTCGTAATACATCTGATGGCTTAATGTACAATTTCACGAGCTCAATAAAATCTTTTGAAAATACATTTTCAAGAGCCGCGTGTAATTCTCTGTAATGGTAGTCTTGCCATGCTTCATCAATATCAGGTACTCCTCTTCCATTTAAGAATGAACATATTGTTTTTAGAGAGCCGTCAGTATCCTGTTTTTGACTGAAGTTTAAAAGTATTTGTGATTCAAAGCCGTTTAAGCTTACAAAAATACCATTATTGATGATGTCTGTATTTTTACGTAAAAACCATAAGCGTGACCTTTGTTCCTGGAACATAACATAGTAGTCATCTCTGTTTACAAGATCCAGACCTTCACCTATAGTCTTTGTAACTATATCTTTATCGTTTTCGCCTGAACCTGTTTTTACGGCATATGGACATGATCTGTTTATCCATCCCCAGGCTCTGTCATACTTGTTATTATAGAAGACAACTGCATATTCACTGCCATAATGGTTTGAGTATGCAAATATATTTTGATTAACATTGCCGTTATCAAAAACATCATAAAACAAAAAGTTTGTAATATGGGCAAATAAGTATCGTTTATGCAGTAAAGGAAAAATTTCTCTTTTGTGTCTGTCTAACAGATTTTGGTCCACACTTTCATCTTTGTAGGCTTTAGTGTATTCCATACCATATTTTTCTTCAAAGCCTTCAAGCTGTCCATGGCCAAACATTGGAAGACCTGGCATAGTAGACATCAACGTACAAACACCAAAGTATTTATCGCCTTTGCCAAACTGAGCAACTGCAGTTTCTTCGTCTGGGTTGTTCATAAAGTTTACAAAACGTTTTAAGACTTCTGGATCAAAGGTGATAGTATTTTGTATAGTCTGACGATACTTTTCATTTTCTTCCTTTTTGAGCATGTTCATAAAGGCACTGTTGTATACTCGGTGCATACCCAGAGTTCGTGTAAAGTATCCTTCCATCATCCAGAATGCTTCAGCTAGTAAAAGTGTATCTGGGACTTCTTTTGCTATACGGTCAACAACTTCTCTCCAAAACTCCTGTGGGATAGCATCTTCAAACTGCTGGGTGGTAAGAGCGTATTCACTGCGTGTTGCAATATCTCCTCCGTGGCCGTGTTCAGGGTACCACAGGCGTCTGATATGTTTTTTTGCAAGAACCATAGCTGCATCAAATCTGATAATCGGAAAATTTCTGGCAACGTGCAAAATCTCCTGCATTACTTCTTCCCTGGCTTCAGGGTTTAGAAAGTCAATTTGAGCAGTATCGTTCCATGGCATACCAGTACCATCGTTACCATGGTAAATATAACGGGTGTCTCCTGTATATGTGTCTACTCGTTTAAAAACTACAGCACAGTCGCTTTTTGAGTAATAGTGATCTTCAAGATAAACAGCAACACGACTGTCCCTGCTGAGATTTGGTCCATTAAATGTATACTGAGGAAAAGGATTGTCGCGTCTTTGAACAAAAAGGTTTGGTTTTTCAATTACCCACTTGGCATCCATACCTGTATGATTAGGAACCATGTCGCTGGCAAGTCGTATACCTCGCATCCATAAGCGGTTTCGTAGGTTTGTTAAAGCAGCCCATCCACCAATATTGTCTGCGATTTCATAATCAAAAAGACTGTATGCGCTGGCAGCGGCTTCTGGGTTACCACAGATTCTTTTTATATCACGGCTGGCTTCACTTCTCTGCCATAGTCCTATAAGCCATAAACCTGTAAAACCTTCGTCCCTTAGGGTGTCAAGCTCCTCGTCTGGTATCAAATCAAGTCTGTCGATACATCTGCCATATTTTTTTGAGAGCTGGTCTAACCATACAAGTACGGTTTTTGCCATTAAAACAACATTAGGCATCCAGTCCTTGTCAGGACTAAACCTTTCGTATTCCTTCATAAGGTTTTCGTAACTTGGTGGGGCAAGATCTGCTTGCCCTCCATTTACAGGTGTCCATTTTGGCTTCCATTCTTCACTTAAAACATCAATACCAAATAACAGTCTTTTTGACCATGACTCAAGTTCGACAAGCAGATCGCTCCAGTGAGTGCGCACATAATCAAGTTGCTCCTGAATGTTATCAGGACTGTATTGTACAGGTTCTTTTAAAAATGTGATTAAATCGTGATTGTAAGCTCCCCAAAATGGAAGTTCTTTGTAAAAAGCTTTTATCTCTGTCCAAACTTTGTCGTAAAGCTCGTTTTGACAGAGAAGGGTATCATCAAATAAGTCTTTAAATGGCTTAAAGGCAGGGTTTTCGTTTGCCAGGTGAAGCATGATCATTTCTTCGACAGTGGCTTCTCTGTTGCTTCGTTCGATACCAGTTCCCTGATCTATGCAAGTTTGTGCTAAATATTGTTCGCCTGTAAGTTTTCCCTGGTATACTTCAACTGGAGGAAATTCCTTTGTAAAATCAATAAGGAGCTTATCAAGTTTTTCTTTACCAAAGGTGTTTTCAAGTTTCTGTATAAGATGAGTCTCTGCATTTGCGTACTTTGTTTTGCGGTACATCATTGATGCAAAGTGAAAAATTTCATCAAGTAGTCCCATTGCATTGAGCATGCCTGCTGAAATTTGAACTTTATCGTGCTTTGCCAGGTACTCGTTGTATTTTACTGCAAATGCCCTTACATTTTTTAAATCCGCAAGGATCACATTACCTGTTGATGAGTACATAGGTGATGTAAAATTGCACTCCCTGCGGATTTTAGCACTAACATGAAACTCGTTGACTGATACTTTCATGCTGCACCCCCTCTTCGTTTTTTTTAATCGTGTATTTTTACTATACTACTGATCTTTTTTATTAATTTTTCATCTTCAATCATCTGTTCAATGTTATATCCAATGCGGAACGTCCAGTTAAACTCATTGACAGAGCCTGGTACATTAATACGTTCTTCATCAGGATTGTTGTCATAATATTTGTTTTCAAGATACAACCAGTCCTGTAAAGGGTTGATTAACCAGGCACTCTTGGTTTTTGCACACTGCTTTAAAACTTCAAAAGCAATGTCCTGATTAAAATCGCAATTTACAACAGATGTGTTTATCTTACAGTCTTTAGAACTGCTTGCTTCAATAAATTGCTCTACACTTTGTTTTTCGTTTTGCCACCACTGTCTTAAAGTTGTTGAATCATGAACAGATGTGGTTGCAACACAGTTTTCCTTATGCTTTGAAAATGGTATATATGGCTGGTCTTTTTCAGACCATTGACGGCTCCATCTGATTACATTGAGACTCATGATATCAAACTTTTTAAGTACGCTGTCCATACAACCAAGGCTTACCCCTAAATCTTCTGCACAGGGAGTCATATGTGTTGATGGTATTAGTGATGCAAATATTTCTTCTGCATTGCTTTTCCATAACTTTTCCTGTTTTTTGCCAGTGTCTTCAAATATCTTTTGCAAAAGTTGTTTTTCGTCCTCTGATAAAGACTGCCAGCTCTGGCTCTGGTTGTATTTCCAGTTCTGGATATACCTGTCCTTTGCAATTGGTATTAGAGTTCGGTTTTTCCACCACCATACAAGACTGTCTATAATGACAGGCTCGTTTTCAGGGGTGTAGTTAAAAAACTGCTGCCGAATCGAATACTCACTTGCTATGTTGTCCTTAAAAAGCCATAGTTCTTCATTTGGAATGCGGTTACAGAATACTGACAATATAGCACAGGCTGCTTCGTAGTTTTGTGTAATGTCCTGTATTGCTTTTGTTGGTATATGTGGCAGCGAAAGCCATTTTATTCTTTCTTTAGAAAAGCCGTTTTTGATGAGAGTATTAAGGGGTATTGCTGTATAAGGCTCAGGATGTCCCAGTTCTGCTGTCTCTTCACCTTCAGGTGTGGCCCATATCCTGAAAAAACCTAGAATATGATCCAGCCGGTATGCATCATAGTATTGTGAAGCACACTTAAGTCTGTTGCGCCACCACTGAAAGTTGTCTTTTTTTTGAGCTTGCCAATCATAGATAGGAAAACCCCAGTTTTGTCCGTAAGGGTTTTCGCCATCCGGAGGTGAGCCTGCTCTTAACTTTGTGTCAAAGATGTAGGCGTTTGACCATGCATCGCATGAATCTTCATTTATGAGGATTGGTAAGTCCCCCTTCAATGTAATACCTTCAGCCTTTACAAGATTACATGCGTTTATAAACTGGGTATGAGCTGTGTATTGGCTCCACAGATAAAAATTAATGCCTTTTTTCATCTGTGAATCTTGCCAGTATCTGGCAATTGTCTGTTGAGTTACGTTTCGGTCAGCTTCTGGCCAGGCCTTCCAAGTTGCCTGCATATATTTGTATTTAAGACACTTGTAGATACTGTAATTTTTTACCCAACTATTTTCTTTAAGCCATTTATTGAAGCCCTTGTCTTTTAAATATGTGTTTTCAAAATCAAGAGTTTTGTATAGCTTCCATAATAAAATTGATTTTTGTGAGTTTATAAACGAGTAATCAAATCGTTTATCATCCTTATGTGCTAAAAGCTCTGAATAAAGAGCTCTGTACTCGGCATCTTCTTTACAAAGCTGTTCAAAGCCGTCAATCTTTGACAGATTGATGTATATAGGATGCAGAGCATAGGCACTTAGCGAACTGTATGGAGAACTTTGTGTTCCGGTATCGAGAACTGGTAAAAGCTGTATCAGCTTTAAGCCTGATTTTTTACAGAACTTTGCAAATGTTACTAACGAATCAAATTCTCCAATGAAAGGAGAGTCTTTTGTACGGAGGGCTCCTAAAGGAATTGCAGCTCCGGTTTTTCTTACTTTTTTACTCACGGTATTATTATACCATGAATAAAAATACATGTCGATTTTTTAAGCCTCGATTAATTAAAATTAGTCTGAAAAAATCAGACTAATTTTACAAGGCCTGCTTTTGTTTCATTATGATTTTAAGTTTTAAATAAAACCTTCACGCCAATGCCATACCGGAGTTGCAAGTTTATAGCTGAAAGGTTGTGTTTTATTAAAATCAGGGAGCCACTCAGTGTCTGCACACAGATCTTGATAAAAAAGATAATCAAAATCATAGGCATCGATTAAGTCCTTTAAATCACTGTCTTCAGATACATTTACAAGACGGTTTTCAATAGCACTTAATGCATCCATACGCTTTTTAAGCTCAGCTTCAGAGCCTTTAAAAGGAACTGGTGTGTATTGTGACATAAGAGATATAATGGCTTTACCGTTTGCATTGTACTTAAGCCAGTCCAAAACATCAGCTGTCTCAACAAAGCGTCCTGGCAAAAAAAGATGTCTTATGATAACACCCTGCATGATTTTGTCTTTTGTAACACCATTTTGTGTTTTGCTCTCAATTTTAAGAGGATTGTTTTTTATCATCCATGTGATAGCCTGCTGAGCTTTTTGTCCATAGTCACTTGCAGCACAAAGTTTTTGTGAAAGCTCGCTGCTTAAAGTTTTTAAGTCAGGCAGCCATATCGTTACAAGGCCCTTTAGTCGTTCAAGCATTTCGATGCTGTCATAACCAGAGCTGTTCCAGCATATAGGGATAGTAAGTCCAAGTTCTCTTGCTTTTTCAAGACCCTGGGCAATGGCAGGAGTTCCGTGTGAGCCTGTAACTATATTTATGTTTTCAGCTCCTTTATCCTGAAGTCTTAAGCACATTTGTGCAAATTCTTCTGTAGTAACTGCTTTACCCATGCCCTGCTGACTTATCTGATAGTTTTGGCAAAAGGCGCAGCGTAAATTACATCCTGTAACAAATATTGTACCAGAGCCATTATGTACAGTAATCAAAGGTTCTTCACCAAAGTGAAGGCAAGCTGTTGCAATGCGCAATTGTTCACTTTCATTGCAAAATCCTGTTATTCCTGTCGACCTGTTAACCTTACAGCAGCGTGGACACTGAGTACAGCTTGTATAGTACTGTGACATTACAGTGCGCCCTTTGAAAGAATAATGCCCATCATGTTCTGAAGCTCATCCAAAGGTATGTCCTCAGCTTCGCAGTTAACCAAATCTTTAAGGGTATCCCAGTCATCATCTGTAAGGATGTCCACAGAGCTGTCATCGCCGTCAATAAAGGATTGAAGGGCACATATGCGCTGAATATTATCAGGAGTAGGCTCGTTTATGTTGTCGTAAGAGCTTAATATATAAGTATTTAGCCAATAATCTGTGATTGCTGGAGCTAAAGTTCCCAAGTATTTGTTGTTGTTTTCAAAAAGTCTGGCAATTTGCTTTGAAGCTCTTTTTCCGTCGTAATGGCCGCCGTTATCAGCACGGTCGTGCTTGATAATTTTGTTAATATCGGCCTGAAATTTCTGAATGTCTGTCATAGCATTTACTATAATAAAAGGAAGTGAAAAACACAAATGATTTGTAAAATTTTAACTTTTTTTTTATTGACTTTTGTTTTAAGTAAACATACACTTTAATCATGGACTTAAGAACTGTTTTAACACCTGATACGGTTGAATTGCACCTTAAAGGAAAGACTAAAGAAGAAATTATCGACGAAATGCTCGAGATTCTTATTGCCGCAGGCAAGGTAAGTGATAAAGCTTCTGCCCGCGAATGTGTACTGGATCGTGAACGTAAGATGTCTACTGGCATGAAGCACGGCATTGCAATTCCTCACGGAAAGACAGACACAGTATCTGATTTGGTTGCTTGTATTGGTATTTCTGACAATCCGGTTGATTTTGACTCATTGGATCAGGAACCATGCCGCATATTTATTATGACATTATCACCAGTAAATAAGACTGGACCACACCTTCAGTTCCTTGCAGAAGTTAGCTTACTCTTTAAGAGTGCTGAAAAGCGTGCACAGATCCTCAATACACAGGATAAGGCTGAAGTTATAAAGATTCTTACTGAATAGTATAACGTCATAAGGTAATTAAATTAGAATCAAAGACCTCTGTGCCTGCGTTTAAGCAGGGCGTAGAGGCTTTTTTTTTGTCCAGATAAATTGTATAAAATGAATATGTTTGTGAGGTTAAGATGAAGCTGCAAAGACTTTTTGAAGTAAAAGAAAACATACTTTATAAAATAGATGGTGGTAAGTTTGACGTTACTCCTGACTGCATTAAAAAAATCAGCTGGAGTGATGTTGAAGGCGAAGTTGAAGAGTACAATGAAGATTTTTTAGCAAAGCTTCGGGATGAACTTAAAGAAAAAGAAAACGAAGGAAAGTTTGTTTTTATCGAAGGTGATATGGATAAGCAGGGAGAAACTGAAGTTTATATACAGGCAATGAAGCATACTGCCCGTCGTATAAAGGACTGTGTATCTGTTATAGGTTTTGCTATACCAGATTCAATTGCATTATCAACTTCAGATAAAGATCATTTTATAGATGAACTTAGTGCAAAGCATGCCCAGTACTGCTATTTTTCTAAGGTTGATTGCGGAAAAGATATTGTAAAGTATTGATTTTACAAAAACTAAATCTCAATTTTCTCTAGTTTTTTATTGATTAAAAAAGCAAAGTGTGGCAATATGTTCGGCATATGAATACAAATACCAAAAGACTTATGCAGGGTACAATTGCAATAAGCACGATTTTTCTTGGTGTATGCATGCTTATTTATTTTTACCTGCCTTCATCTCCTGCTGCTGGTCTTACAACTGTTTCAGATTTTAGTTCATATTCCACTTTGCTTCCTGCTTCAATAAATGATGACTATTTAAATGAATCTGGATTTAAAAACGATTATTCTGCTGATTTTGGTACTGAAGAGGATAATGGTCTTGCGTTATACAGGCAGAGCCAGTCCAGACCTGCAGTGGAATGGTTTTATACACATGTAACTGGCAGTAGGGAAATTGCAACAGCTATTCTTGAAAATGCTGACAAAAATGATATACCAGTATCATTGGCCTTTTCACTGGCGTATGTTGAGAGTAATTACAGAACCAATGCTGTAAATCGAAACTCTAACTATACGATTGACAGGGGATTGTTTCAGTTAAACAGTGCTTCGTTTCCAAAATTAACTGAAGCTGATTTTTTTGACCCAAGGATCAGTGCAAAATACGGTATGATACACCTGAGGTACTGTATGGATGTAGCTGGTAACGAAATTACAGCTCTGGCAATGTATAATGCTGGTACAACAAGAGTAAAAAACAACAATACCCCACAGCATACGTTAAACTATGTTGCAAAGATTCAAAATTATCGAGGTAAACTAGAGACAATGTTTGCAAATGAGGTGTTAGCTTTTTATGATAATGCTAATACAACTGCAATTGCATTGGCAAAAAGTTCTTCAACCTATAAAAACTAATTACTAAAAAAATACCTGGCCTTTATTGTTCTTTTGATACATGTGGGCCAGGTTTTTTATTTAATGCTTTGCCCTTTATTTACGCCATCCGTCGTACTTGTCACACTCTAAGATTTTACGTGCATTTTCAACTCTGTCGCTGCTTGGTGACTCTGTGTCATTAAGTACATATTTTATACCGAGATCTTTGTATTTCATAGCTCCAAGACCATGGTATGGTAATATTTCAACTCGCTTTACATTATGCAGTGTTCGAATAAAGTCACGGGTCTGGGTGAGATACTCATCGTTATCTGTAATACCTGGTACAAGAACGTGACGAATCCAGATATCCTTGTTTATTTCATCAAGATAGCGGAACATTTCCTTGATGTTTTTACCGGTACGACCTGTCAGTTTTTTGTGTTCATCTTCATCGATATGTTTTATGTCTACAAGTAAAGTGTCTGTAACTGTCATTAGCTGCTCAAATTTTTTAAACCATTCTCCTTCACGGGTAAAAGGCTCTCCTGCAGTATCAATACATGTATTAATGCCTTTTGCCTTGGCTTTTGTAAAAAGCTCAATCAAAAAATCTATCTGAATTAAAGGCTCTCCGCCAGATACAGTTATACCGCCTTTTTTACCCCAATAAGACCGGCATGTCAATGCTTCGTTTATAAGCTCATCAGTTTCCATAAGCTTACCACGTTTTATGTCCCATGTGTCAGGATTATGGCAGTATTTACATCTTAAATTACAGCCTGTAGTAAAAATAATAAAACGAACCCCAGGTCCGTCAACTGAACCAAAGCTTTCAAGCTGGTGTATATATCCTTGCATTTATTGTACCTCATTAGGCATTTGCGCCAGGGTTGAGTGTAGCATAAATTGATAAAATAAACATTAAGTTGTGTACTAATTGTGTGTATCATTTAGTGTATAGATTAAACCTAAAAAAGATAGTACAGTATTGGTTAATATCTGGAGAATTATTAAATGAGTGAATATACTTTAGACACAAAATGTGTACAGGCAGGTTATACACCTGGTAATGGAGAGCCTAGACAGATTCCTATCATACAATCAACAACATTTAAGTATGATACAAGTGAAGATATGGGGAAGCTTTTTGATCTTGAAGCGACTGGGTATTTTTACTCTCGTCTTCAAAATCCTACAAATGACTATGTTGCTGCAAAAATAGCAGAACTTGAAGGTGGTAAAGCTGCAATGCTTACTTCAAGCGGGCAGGCTGCAAACTTTTTTGCAATGTTTAATATCTGCGAAGCTGGCAGTCATATTGTTGCATCCTCTTCAATCTATGGTGGAACCTTTAACCTTATCTCTGTAACATTAAAAAAGATGGGTATTGAGTCGACCTTTGTTAATCCTGACTGTAGTGAGGAAGAATTAAACGCAGCTTTTAAGAGCAATACGAAATGTGTATTTGGTGAGACAATTGCAAATCCTGCTCTTACTGTTTTGGATATTGAAAAGTTTGCAAAGGCCGCTCATGACCATGGTGTGCCTTTAATTGTTGATAATACTTTTCCAACTCCAGTAAACTGTAATCCGATAAAGTGGGGTGCTGACATTGTAACACACTCAACAACAAAGTATATGGACGGACATGGAGCTGCTGTTGGTGGTGCAATTGTTGATGGCGGTAACTTTGACTGGATGGCACATGCTGATAAGTTTCCTGGTCTTTGTACACCTGATGAATCTTACCATGGTATTACTTATGCAACAAAGTTTGGTAAGGAAGGTGCTTTTATTACAAAGTGTACAAGCCAGCTTATGAGAGATTTAGGTTGTATCCAGTCTCCACAAAGCGCTTTTATATTAAATCTGGGGCTTGAGTCTTTACATGTTCGTATGGAGCGCCACGTTGAAAACGGACAGGCTATAGCTGAGTATCTTGCAGGTAATGATAAGGTGAGCTTTGTAAATTACCCTACATTAAAAGGTAATAAGTATTTTGATATTGCAAAAAAATATTTACCAAAGGGTGGTTGTGGTGTTGTAAGTTTTGAGCTTAAAGGTGGCAGAGAAGCTGCTGAAAAGTTTATGAAAAACTTAAAGCTTGCTGCCATTGAAACTCATGTTGCTGATGCACGTACCTGTTGTCTTAATCCTGCTACGAGTACTCACAGACAGATGAGTGACGAGCAGCTTAAAGAAGCTGGGATACCAGCTGGTCTTATCCGCATAAGCTGCGGACTTGAAGGCAAAGAAGACTTGATTGCAGATCTTAAACAGGCTTTACAGTCTATTTAATTGATTAATAAGTTCATCAATATTTTTTCATCTCAAACTTATGCCTTAAAAAAGCAGTAAAAGTTTGAGGTGTAACTTTACTTATGTTTGTTTTCATTTTTTGTCTATAAAAGATTTGTAACAGTTTGAAACCAAAAAAGTTAGTTACAATAAATACCTTTATGTAATGAACATCCTGGATTAAAATTTGATGAGCATTTAGGACATTGACTTACCTTTGAGTACTCATTGTAACTAAAATAGTAACCGCACACACCACACATTACAGTATCTTTTTCACTACCGTCTACCTTTGAAAACTTATGAGTTTCACCTTCGTCATGGCATTTATAACATGCATAGAGTTTACCGCATTTATTGCATCTGTTTGCAATTATATCAAGGGGTGAGTGATAGTGGGTACATCTGCCCTGTGAGTCTATGAAGTTTCCGTGTATTGTTTCCATTGTTTTGTCCTATAATTAATCTTGTAACCTATTTTATTATAAATTTAGGTTGACAATCAACAGTAAAAAAGATATTTATATATCATCTTAAACTTTTGAGGTTATTATGAATAAAACAGTTCTTCGTTCTGCAATTATCGCTTTTTTTGCAGCTATCATCTGCTCTACAAGCTTTTTCCATGTTCCAATCCCTGGATTGCAGACTGGTATCGTTATACAAAACGCTATGTGTATTTTAACCGCAGTTCTTTTGGGGGGTATCTGGGGTGCGGCTCCTACTGCTCTGTTTTTTACTGTAGGTGTTTTGGGGCTTCCTGTTTTTAGTGGCGGTCATGGTGGTTTTCAGGTTTTAATGAACATTAACGGTGGATTTAGAATCGGCTGGGTATTTGGAGCATTAGTTGCAGGTCTAATAAGTGGAAAGGCTAGTGTTACTCAAAAGCATTTGTCTGTTATGTATGTTGTAAGATTATCGATTGCTGTTATTTTAGGTATGCTCTTTTTATATGTACCTGAGATTTTTTATGTCGTAGCTTTTAAAAAGGCAGAGCTTGGCGTTTCTGGTTCATTAAAACTTTTTGTAACTGCATTTTTTGCACCTTTTTTACTTGTTGACTTTATTAAAAGTGTTTTTGTTGTTCTTTTATCATTAAAGATAAGACCTGTAGTAGCACAGTATCTATATGATTAAGGTTGAGCACGTAACAAAGGCTTATCAGACTAGTGAAGGCAAAAAAATAGCTGTCAATGATATTAGCTTTATCCTTGAAAAAGGTACTTTAACAGTTATTGGTGGCGAAAATGGCTCTGGTAAGAGTGTTTTGATGAACATTATATCAGGGCTCGAAAAGGCTGACTCTGGCAGCGTGTGCTGCAGTGACAGAGTCGGTCTTGTTTTTCAGGATGCTGATACACAGATTTTGGGTGAAACTCCTCGTGAGGATATAAGTTTTGGTCCGAAGAACTTAAAAATGTCACGTTCACTTATAAGACAGAGGGTTGAATGGGCATTAGATGAAACAGGTCTTGTGAAAAAGGCTGATTATCCTGCTCGTTTTTTGTCAGGGGGAGAAAAGCGGCGATTAGCTGTTGCCTGCATGCTTGCAATGGATTTAAATTGTATTATATTTGATGAACCATATGCAAATCTTGACTTTGGCGGAGTAAAGCAGGTTAATGCTTTAATCAGGCAGTTAAAAGAACAGGGAAAAACTGTTGTAATTTTAAGTCACGAGCTTGAAAAGTGCCTTGGCCTTGCAGACCGCTTCATAGTTCTTTTTAGAGGGGATAAGGTGTTTGATGGTACTCCCTGTGAAGGATTAAAGCAAAATCTTGAAGACTGGAATATTCGCAATCCGCTGGTACGGTATGAAAATGTCGGGGACTTAGTGTGGTAGGTTATGGCAGAGTACTCGGCATTTAGTTATAAACCAGGAAAATCTTTTGTGCACAAAATGAGTGCATGGAAAAAAATCCTTTTCATTCCGTTTTTTAATATTGTAGTTTTTAGTCTTGATATGCGCTTTGCCTTTGCTTGTATCATACTACAGGGGATTCTTTTTGCTTTTTTGCACTTTACATTTAAAGAGCAGGTAATAGATTTGACTCCAGTTATCTGGTATGGCGTTTTTATGTATATGGTAGGATTTGTAAGTGAAAGCTATATGCTTATTGAAAAAAACGGCATGAGTGATATTATTTCTTCTATATATAATGGTGGAAAAATTGCTTTCAGTGACAAAAGAACTTTAGGATTTGTATTAAAGTTTTTAGCCTGCTGTCAAAGTGCTTCATTGATGTTTAAGACCTGTACGAGTTTGCAGTTAAAAGAGGGAATTGAACTTATTGAAGTGTCTATCAGGCGATACCTTCCTTTAAAAAAAGAAGCTAAGTTTGCCATAGTGGTAAGTATGTTTATAAACTTTATTCCTGCAGTTTTTAAAATCTGGGGACAGTTAAAAAAAGCCTGGGTTGCTCGCGGTGGTAAAAATGGCTTAAAAATGTATCTTACGTTAATTCCTGTTTTATTCAGTGTTGGATTAAAATATAGCTTTAACTGTGCCCGCTCCATTATGGCAAGGTCTAATTAATTTATGAAGATATGTGATTTGCAGAACGGTGATCTCCTGTTTGTGAGAGGATTTTCTGCTATGAGCAAAGCTATTGTAAATATTGAGAAAGACAGTAAGTTTAGTCATGTAGGTATTTATTTTGATGGCTTAATTTATCATGCAACTAAAAAATATGGGGTCACAAAGCAGAATCTGTCCTTGTATCTTGATGAGGAAGATTGTGTTGTATGTGTGTACCGTTACCCGGATCTTGATGTAGCGAAAGTAAAAAGTGAGGCTGAAAAGTACCTGGGTTTGCCGTATAATCACTCCTTTTACCCTGATGATAAAGGGTTTTACTGTTCTGAATATGTGGCAGATATCCTGCCTGTATTCGATACTGTTAAAATGCAGTTTGGCGATGGAGAGGTTTTAATAAGCGAGTACTGGCAAAATTATTACAGTGAGCTTGGTCTAGAGGTCCCTGTGGGGCAAGAAGGTACTAATCCTAATCAGCTGTCGCAAAGTGATAAGCTTATTTATATAGATGTTCTTGAATTTTAGTTTTTAATTACTGTTAAACAAAAAAAGACCCGCTTGTGCATGCACAAACGGGTCTTTTTTTACATAGCTATTTTACAGCCTTTTAACTAGAGAGCAGCGTGACAAGTACGAGCGATAACGTCGTCCTGCTGTTCCTTAGAAAGGTTGATAAAGCGTACTGCATAACCTGAAACACGAACTGTGAAGTTAGCGTATTCTGGCTTTTCAGGGTGAGCCTGACAATCCTTAAGTTTTTCAACACCAAATACGTTTACGTTGAGGTGGTGTGAACCTGCGTGACCAGATTCTGGACCACAATCAAAGTATCCGTCGAGGATGTTTACAAGGTTATCAACCTGTTCGCCCTTATCGTGTCCGAGAGCTGATGGGTTAATTGTCTGTGTATTTGAAATACCATCAAGAGCATATTCGTAAGGAAGCTTAGCAACTGAGTTAAGTGATTTTACGAGACCCTTTGTTTCTGCACCGTATGATGGAGAAGCTCCTGGTGAGAATGGTTCGTGTGCTGGTCTTCCGTTTGGAAGTGCACCTGTTGCCTTACCGTATACAACGTTTGATGTAATTGTAAGGATAGATGTTGTTGGTTCAGCATCACGGTATGTTGGGTGCTTACGAATCATGTTCATGAATGTCTTAAGGAGCCATACTGCGATTTCGTCAGCACGGTCATCATCCTGACCATAACGTGGGAAGTCACCTTCAACCTTATAGTCAATAGCCTGGTTCTTAGCAACTTCGATTACTTCGCCAGTCTTCTTGTTCTTAACTTCTACATCGCCACGGATAACCTTAACCTTTGCATATTTGATAGCAGAAAGTGAGTCAACAACGTGTGAGAAGCCTGCGATACCTGTTGCAAATGTTCTCTTGATGTATGTATCTTCGAGAGCAAGTTCAGCAGCTTCGTAGTAGTACTTGTCGTGCATGTAGTGAATAGCGTTAAGTGAGTTAACATAGAGGTCAGCGAGCCACTCGAGCATTACACAGTACTTACGTACAACTTCGTCGTAGTTAGATGCATCAAGAACATCAGCTGTGATTGGTGCCATTTCTGGTCCAACCTGCTTACCTTCTGCAAGTCCACCCTTTTCATCGCGACCACCGTTGATAGCGTAAAGAAGTGCCTTAGCAAGGTTTGCACGAGCACCGAAGAACTGCATTTCTTTACCTGTCTGTGTTGCAGATACACAACAACAGATTGAGTAATCATCACCCCATACAGGACGCATTACATCGTCGTTTTCGTACTGGATTGAAGATGTTTCGATAGAAATGTGAGCACAGTACTTCTTGAATACTTCTGGGAGTCTCTTTGAGTAAAGTACTGTCATGTTTGGTTCTGGTGAAGGACCCATGTTTTCAAGTGTGTGGAGGAAACGGTAGTCGTTCTTTGTAACCATTGAGCGACCGTCCTGTCCAAGACCACCAACTTCGAGAGTTGCCCATACTGGGTCACCTGAGAAGAGGTTGTTGTAAGATTCGATACGAGCAAAGCGAACCATACGAGCCTTCATTACGAGGTGGTCGATAAGTTCCTGTGCCTGAGATTCAGTGATGATACCAGCTTTAAGATCACGTTCGATATAAATGTCAAGGAATGTTGAAACACGACCGATTGACATAGCTGCACCATTCTGTGTTTTGATTGCAGCGAGGTAACCAAAGTATAACCACTGTACTGCTTCTTTTGCTGTTGTAGCTGGCTTAGAAATATCATAGCCGTAAAGAGCAGCCATTTCTTTCATACCCTTGAGGGCTTTAATCTGTTCAGCAACTTCTTCCTTAAGACGGATAACTTCTTCAGTCATTGTACCGTCGCCGATATTTGCTTTATCAGCTTCCTTTGACTTAATGAGGAAGTCGATACCGTAAAGAGCAATACGGCGATAGTCACCTACGATACGACCGCGGCCGTATGTATCAGGCAAACCAGTTAAGATGTGTGAGTTACGAACTGCACGAATCTCTGGTGTGTATACATCAAATACAGCGTCAGAGTGTGTCTTGTGATATACTGTAAAAATCTTGTGGAGTTCTGGATTTGGTGTGTAGCCATACTGTTCGCATGACTGTTCTGCCATTTTAATTCCACCGAATGGCATGAAAGCTCTCTTTAATGGTTTGTCTGTCTGAAGACCAACAACCTGTTCGAGGTCTTTGAGAGCTGGATCAATGTAACCTGCTGCGTGTGCTGTAAGACCTGTAACGATGTCTGTGTCCATATCAAGAACACCACGTCTTTCCTTACCGTCCTTACCTACAGAAATCTTATTGTGTTCTGCCTTCTGGAGCTCCTGCAACTTGTCAAAAAGTTTATTTGTTGCTTCTGTTGGACCTGCGAGGAATTTTTCATCTCCATCGTAAGGTGTGTAGTTGTTCTGGATAAAGTCGCGAACGTTTACTTCGTCTTTCCAAAGTCTTCCTTTGAAACCGTCCCAAGCTTCTGCCATGGTATAAATCTCCTTCTTGATAAATACACTGGAGCTGAGCCAAAACGTACATGGAGACACCGAAGTATAATGCTGCGTCGATAAATGGATGAGAATTATTCAATGTAACCAAGAGAAGTTTTGAACAAGGCTCGTATTTATGCAAGCAAAATTGTTAATTGGTCAGTAGTTAACTGACTACTGTCTCTTATTGGCTTAATCATATCGAAATAACATAATTGTTACAATGGAAATCTTTGACTTTTTTTACTGTTTTTTGACATGGTAGAGATGTTTTTTGTTTCTTCTATATAAAAGGTGTTAAAATAAAAAAAATAATGATTGTTAACCCAGGTGAAAATCGAATTGTCTAAATACATGTCTATATTTTTACTTTAAATAAAATTGAACTTATCCACGAAAACTCGTAAATACCATAAAGTTTATATAAAAAAATGCATATAAGCATTGTTTTTAAAAAATTAGTATTTTATACTGAGTTAATCTAATATTGTTCAACTTATAGGAGAATTGAATGAAGAAATTAGTATTAGCAATTGCTGCTATTGCATTAGCAACAGTATCTTTTGTTTCTTGTTCTAAGAAAGAATCAGCTGCAAAAGCTGATGAACTTCGCGTAGCTATGGTAACAGACTCTGGTGATATTACAGACCAGTCTTTTAACCAGACTACATATCAGGCTTGTCTGGATTTCAGTAAGGCTCAAAATGTAGATTTTAAGTATTATAAGCCAGCTGGAGACTCAACTGTTGACCGTGTTGCATCTATCAATGCTGCTATTCAGGATGAGTATAATGTTGTTGTTCTTCCTGGATTCCTTTTTGCAGAAGCTATCGTTGAAGTTGCTGATGATAATCCTGAAGTAACATTTGTAGGTCTTGATGTTGGTGAATTTGATGTAATGTCTGCTGCTGAAGCTGCTGGTAAAAAAGACTGGAAGCTCCCAGCTAACGTTTTCTGTGCTGTATATAATGAAGAGATTCCTGGCTTTATGGCAGGTTATGCAGTAGTTAAGGAAGGCTATAAACACCTCGGATTCCTTGGTGGTATGGCTGTTCCTGCAGTTATCCGTTACGGTTTTGGTTTTGTACAGGGTGCAAACAAAGCTGCTGAAGAAATGGGTATTGCTGATAAAGTAACTGTTGAATACGTATATGGTGGTCAGTTCTATGGTGACCAGACAATTACTGCTGTAATGGATACATGGTACCAGAGCCGTGGTGTTGAAGCTGTATTTGCTTGTGGTGGTGGTATCTGGACATCTGCTTGTGAAGCTGCTGCTAAAGTAAACGGCAAGGCTATCGGTGTTGATACAGATCAGACAGCTCAGATGGAAGCTTATGGTGCAGGTATGTGTCTTACATCTGCTATGAAGGGTCTTTCAGCAACTGTAAAGGCTGTTCTCCTTGCTTCAAAGGAAGGTCGCTGGTCTGAATACTCAGGAAAGATTCTTTCACTTGGTCTTATTTCTGCAACAGATATTGATTCAAACTATGTAGCTCTCCCAACAGATACTTGGTCATTAAAGAACTTTACTGTTGATAACTACAAAGCTTTAGTTGCTGATATCTACAATGGTAAGATTGCTGTTTCAAATGATACAGCTGCTGTACCAGCACACTCAATTACATTTAATCAGTACCCAAATATTAAATAGTTTTTTTGTGGTAAATTAAAGATTGTCCTAAACAAATTGTTATAAATTGTTTAGGACATTTTTTTTATCTAGAATATATTAAAGTAATTTAAGCTTTGATTTAATTTTATATTAAGAAATTAAATCAAAGATTAGTTTAATCTGTTTTAGAAAATTATTTTTCTTTTCAGATAGAAAAAAGTTAGTTAAAATGTTTTTATACAGGATTGGCTATGAATGATAACTATATTATAGAAATGCTTCATATAACAAAAAGATTCCCTGGAATCATTGCGAATGATGACATTACTTTACAATTAAAAAAAGGTGAAATTCACGCTTTACTTGGTGAAAACGGTGCTGGTAAGTCTACATTAATGAGTGTTCTTTTTGGTCTGTATCAGGCTGAGGAAGGACAGATTAAAAAGAATGGTGAGGTTGTTAAAATCAATAATCCAAATGATGCAACTGCACTGGGTATTGGTATGGTTCACCAGCATTTTAAGCTTGTTGAAGTTTTTACAGTTCTTGATAATATTATTTTAGGTACTGAAAGCTTAAAATATGGCTTTGTTGACCGAAAAACTGCAAGAGAACGCATTGTTCAGTTAAGTGAAAAGTATGGTCTTTTAGTTGATCCTGATGCAAAGATATCTGACATTACTGGTGGTATGCAGCAGCGTGTTGAAATATTAAAAATGCTTTATCGCGATAATGATATCCTTATCTTTGATGAACCTACAGCAGTTTTAACACCTCAGGAAATTACTGAGCTTATGCAGATTATGAAAAATCTTGCAGATGAAGGTAAATCAATTCTTTTTATTACACATAAGCTTAACGAAATTATGGCTGTTTCAGACCGATGCTCTGTTTTGCGAAAGGGTAAGTATATTGGTACTGTTAATATTGCTGATACAACAAAAGAAGAGCTTTCTACCATGATGGTAGGCCGTGAGGTATCGTTTGTATCTGACAAGAGTGAATGTAAGCCTGGTGAAGTTGTTCTTGATGTGCAGAATATTAATGTAGCAAGTAGAGTTCATCATAATCTTGCTGTAAAAGATGTTAGCCTAAAAGTTCACTCAGGTGAGATTGTTTGTATTGCAGGTATTGATGGTAACGGTCAGTCTGAGTTTATTTATGGGCTTACAGGTCTTGAAAAGCTTGCTCCATCTTCTGCTGGAAAAGTTACAAAGATAATTCTTGGAAATGCTGATATCACTAATAAATCAATCAGAGATAAAAGTAAGGCTGGTTTAAGCTGTATACCAGAAGATCGTCATAAGCATGGTCTTGTCCTTGATTATACTCTTGAACAGAATATGATTTTACAGCGTTACTGGCAGGGAGATTTTGAAAAGTTCAGTTTTATAAAAAATGCTGAAGTTTCAGATTATTCTGCAAAGCTTATCGAAAAATACGATGTTCGCAGTGGACAGGGAAACAAAACTGTTGTTAGAGCTATGTCCGGTGGCAATCAGCAAAAAGCTATTATTGCCCGTGAAGTTGAAAAAGAACATAAACTTTTGATTGCTGTTCAGCCGACTCGTGGTCTGGATGTAGGTGCTATTGAGTATATCCATAACCAGATTATTGCTGACCGTGATAGAGGTGCTGGTGTACTTTTAGTGTCCTATGAGCTTGAAGAGGTTTTTAACCTTGCTGACCGAATCCTTGTTATGTATGAGGGTGAGATTGTTGGTGAGCTTGATCCAAAAAATACAACTCGCGAAGAGCTTGGTCTTTATATGGCCGGTGCAAAGCGAAATTAGTGGAAGTAACTGATATGGTAAATATAAATTTTAAGAAGCTTATTTCTTCTCCATCCTTTAAGGCTATAACATCTGCAGTTATCTGTGCTTTCATTGGTATAATCTGTGGATTTATTATCCTTTTATTGATTAATGCTCCAAATGCTCCAAAAGCTATGGGGACAATATTAAAAAACTTTTTATACTACAAGAAAACTACCATGAAGATGTATTATCTTGGTAGTACTCTTGTTAAGACTGTTCCTCTTGTATTTTGTGCATTGTCTGTTTTGTTTGCATATAAGTCAGGCCTCTTTAACATTGGTGTTGCAGGTCAGTACTGTATTGCAATAGGTATTTCGCTGTGGTCTGCTTTGTACTGGCATTTGCCATGGTGGGTATGTGTTCTTATGGCAACTGGATGTGCTGCTGTATGGGGAGCGCTCGCAGGTGCACTGAAGGCTTTTTTCAATATCAATGAAGTAATTGCCTGTATCATGCTTAACTGGATAAGCCTGTATCTTGTTAACTCGCTTATGCAGAATGAAGTAGTCATGAACATCAATAAGAGTGAGACATTTGCAATAAAGACTGTTAGTCCTCAGTCAATTATTCCGTCGTGCGGACTCGAAAAGCTTTTTCACAATAACCAATATGTTACTATTGCAATTATCCTTGTTGTGATTTTTGCTATAGGTATTATGGTTGTGCTAAACAAAACAACTTTCGGTTATGAGCTAAAGGCAACTGGTCTTAATAAGAATGCTGCAAAGTATGCTGGCATGAAGGATAAGCAAAATATTATTGTAACAATGGCAATTGCTGGTGCTCTTGCAGGTCTTGGTGCAAGTTTATTCTATCTTACTGATATGCAGCCATGGAAGACAAGTTCGTCTGTGCCTGGTATGGGCTTTAATGGTATTGCGGTAGCGTTCCTTGGAGGATTAAATCCTATTGGTGCTATTGTTGCAGGATTTTTTATTGAGCATATTACTCTTGGCGGCAGCTTAATCGATACCCATTACTACAATCCACAGATTGCAGATTTGATTTCATCAATTATTATTTATTCATGTGCTTTTGTACTTTTCTTTAAGAACCTTATTACAAAGCTCTCTGATAAAATTGGAGGCAGATAAAAATGTTATTAATTCAGTATACTCTTATATATGCAGCTGTTTTAATCTTTGTTGCCTGCGGCGGTATGTTTTCAGAACGTTCTGGTGTAATAAACCTTGGGCTTGAAGGCATTATGGTTATGGGAGCTTTAGGTGGCGCGTTTGTTTTATTTGGTATGCCAGTAGGAACGAGTCCTCTTGTTCTTATTACCTTTACCGTTGTTACAAGTGCTGTAGTTGGTATGATTTACTCTCTTTTGCTTGGTGTTGCAGCGATAAACTTTAAGGCTGATCAGACTCTTGTTGGTACTGCTCTTAATATGCTTGCAACAGCATGTGCAACTGTTATTGTAAAAACCTTTAACAATGCAAGATCAAATGGTAGTAATCCATCTGCAATCCTTGATTATATTGAAAACCGTAAGGTATTTATTTTTCACTTGTTTGGTATTGAGTTCAGTATCTATGTAATCCTTACAGTTATTCTTCTTGTAATAGCATTTGTTGTGCTTTATAAAACACGCTTTGGACTTCGTCTTATGGCATGTGGTGAGCATCCTCAGGCTGCTGACAGTGTTGGTATTAATGTGTACAAGATGAGATATTTTGGTGTATTGATATCAGGTCTTTGTGGTGGTATTGGTGGTGTAATCTATATTTCTGCTGCAAATAGCCAGTGGGACTTTATATATGGTGTTGCCGGTGCAGGATTTTTGGCTTTAGCTGTAATGATTTTTGGTCAGTGGAAGCCTTTGCGCATAGCAATGGCTGCAATTATCTTTGGTGTATTTAGAGCTCTTGCTGATACATACACAGGTTTTAATTTCCTTGTACATCTTTTACCTGGTGAGTTCTATAAAATGCTACCTTATATCATTTCTCTTGTTGTTCTTGCCTTTACATCAAAAAAATCTGCTGCTCCAAAAGCAGAAGGTATTCCTTACGATAAGAGTACAAGATAAGTTGTTTAGTTAAATACGTAAAATGCCGGCAAAATGCCGGTCTTTTTTTTGCAGCAAGAAAAAGAAAGATTTAATTTAACTTTTTGTTAGATTTTAAGATTTTATTAATATTTCTTTTTTCTTATGATAAAATGTAAACATCCAGTAATAAGTAAAGTAGTAAAAAAGACATGGAGGTGTTTTTGCTGCTTTATCTGTTGCACTGACAATACTACACAAATACTTTGGAGGGATACATGAGAAAGTTTGTGCATTCTGTTGCAGTACTTGTTACGGGTGGAGGGAGGTACTTTATCATTTTTTCCACACTGCAGTTTATCTTGATGATTACAGCAGCTGTAATTGGTGCGGGAATGTGATTTTAGCGAGTAGCCTTTATGTTTGTTATAAATAAAAGTGTAAAAAAAAGGCAGTCTGTATAAAGTTCTTAAATAAAGAGCTCTATACAGACTGCCTTTTTTAGTTAATTTTGTCTACTAGGCAAGAATTGTTCGTACATCGATTACATTTTCAATGGCAGACAATTCGTTTATAGTTTCTTCTGAAATGGATCCCTCAACATCGATAATGTTGTATCCTAAATCGCCACGGTTTACGTTTACCATACTTGCAATGTTAAGTTTTGCATTGCCAAGTACTGTTGTAAATTTAGCAACTAAGCCAGGTTCATTTTTATTTGAGATGCAGAGACGTGCTCCGTTTGCAGGGATTGGTGTGTCAATCTTTGCTTTAGGAAAGTTTACGCTGTTTACGATGCTTCCTGTCTCAAGAAAGTCGCGCAATTGTTTAACTGCCATAACAGCACAGTTATCTTCAGCTTCTGGTGTTGAAGCTCCAAGATGTGGAAAACAAATTACTTTATCATTTTTCAATAGACCTTCATCTGCAAAATCTGTAACTAAACATGCAACTTTACCATTATCAATAGCATCAAGAATATCGTCATTGTTTACAAGACCGCCTCTTGCAAGGTTTATGATACGTACGTTGTCTTTCATCTGTCTGATTGTTGATGAATTAATCATGCCCTTTGTATCATTTGTTTGAGGAACATGTATTGTAATATAATCTGAGTTCTTAAATACAGTTTCAAGGCTTTCTGCATGCTTAACATCGCGGTTTAAGCTCCATGCAGCTGCTACTGAAAGGAATGGGTCGTATCCAATTACGTTCATGCCAAGTTCAATGGCAGTGTTTGCAACCATTGCTCCGATTGCTCCAAGTCCAATTACGCCTAGTGTTTTGCCTTTTAATTCAGGTCCAACAAACTGTGATTTACCTTTCTCAGCAAGAGTTGCAATTTCGTCGTTTTTACCTGCAAGTGTACTTACCCACTTATTTGCAGCAATGGCAGGGCGGCTTGATAATAAAAGTGAAAGTATTACAAGCTCTTTAACTGCATTTGCATTTGCACCAGGAGTGTTAAATACAACTATACCTTTTTCAGTCAACGCAGGGATAGGAATGTTGTTTGTACCAGCTCCTGCTCGGGCAACAGCTTTTACTGAAGAAGGCAGTTCCATGTTAAACATATCCTGTGAACGTACAAGAATTGCATCTGCGTCATTTATTGATGACGCAACTTCATAGCTGTCACGTGGAAATTTTTCAAGTCCAATTGTACTGATTTTATTTAAAGTTTGAATCTTAAACATATTTTATTCCTTTGTATAATGTTTATGCGTTTTCACAAGCAAATTTTTTCATAAACTCTACAAGAGCTTTTACTCCATCAAGAGTCATTGCATTGTAAATTGATGCACGCATTCCACCTACAAGACGATGTCCTGCAAGGTTTATGAGACCAGCTTCCTTTGCTTCTTTTACAAACTTTTTGTTGATAGCTGCAGCTTTTTCTGGGTCAGTTTCCTTTGTAAGGAATGGTACATTCATTAAAGAACGGCTGCCAACGGCTGCTGTTGCGTGATAATAGTCGCTTGTATCAAGGAAGTTGTAAAGGTAATCAGCTTTTTCTTTATTTCGCTTTAACATACCTTCTGCTCCACCGTTTGCTTCGATCCAATGCATAACTTTGTCGAGTACATAGATTGTATAGCAAGGAGGTGTGTTATACATGCTTTCACCTTCAACGTGAGTTTTGTATGAGAGCATTGTTGGTGTTCCTGCTCTTGGTGTGTCAGTGATGAGATCTTCGCGTATGATAACCAGTGTAACGCCTGCTGGTGCAAGATTTTTTTGTGCACCTGCAAATAAAAGACCAAACTTTGATACATCAAGAGGTTCGGATAAGATACATGACGAAATATCTGCTACTAACGGAATATTTCCAGTTTCTGGAATATATTCGTAATGAGTACCCATAATTGTGTTGTTAAGACAGATGTATGCATAATCATAATCACCTTCAATCTTTGGTACGTCAGGTATATATGAAAAATTTTTGTCTTCGCTTGAAGCAATCACATCAACTGTGACTCCGAGTTTTTTTGCTTCGGCAGCAGCTTTTTTTGCCCATACACCTGTATTGATGTAAGCAGCTTTTCCGGTTTTTGTTGCAAGGTTAAGTGGAACCATGGCAAATTGTGTAGAGCCACCTCCCTGGAGAAATAAAACCTTATAGTTTTCTGGTACGTTCATAAGTTTACGTACCATTTTTTCAGCATCTTCAATTATTGGTTTATAATCGGAGGAGCGGTGCGACATTTCCATTACAGATTGTCCTGTGCCGTTAAAATCAAGCATTTCAGCTGCACATTCTTTTAATACTTCTTCTGGTAAACATGAAGGACCTGCGGAAAAATTGTAAACACGACTCATTTGTTTAACTCCTTAATATTTATAAGGATGCATTTATGCATCCATTATTTGAACTTTTGTAGAAAGGTTTGTTAATGCTGTTACTGGAGCAACGTTTTCGATAGCGATATTCTGCGACAGAGACAGTATTGTTGATGTATAGTTTACAATACCACGAACACCGCATGCTGCAAGACGCTCTGCAGTTTCCTGTGCCTGTTCGTCAGGTACTGCCAATATTGCATAATCAATTTTTTCTTGAGTAATGATACTCTCAAGCATTGATGTTGGATAAAGTGGAAATTCAGCATGAAGCACCTCAGTCCTGTTAACACTTGAGTCAAAGCCTACAACAACACGGAACATTGTATTTTTGAATAATGATTTTTCAAGTAAGGCGGCACCTAGGCGTCCTAGTCCAACAATACAGCATGAATGAGCAGAGTCTGCAGTTGTTTGGATATTTAGGGCTGCACAAATGTGTTTTCGCAGTTCATTGATATTATATCCGTTTGACGCTCCACACCTCATTTCAAGCAGTGAGATGTCACGTCTGATAAGTGACTGCGACCAGCCAGTGAGTCTTTCAATGACTACCGATGTTATTCTCTCGCTTTTTTGTTGTGTCAGAAGTTGGGCAAGAGTAACGAGACGCTTTCTTGATGGTTCTGGAATGCTCTTCATTTTACTTTTTCCGTTAATAATTTTTGTTGTTTCTTTTTATAAGAATATACTGTGAATTATGTCACGATGTATGATAATATTGTAGGACAATAAATGAATAAGGTCAATGTGAATTCTTTAAAAATTGTATAAAAATACACTATTACTAAAGAAGGTAAAAAATATTTTAGTTATATTGTAAAAAAAATAACAACAGTGCCAACTACATCCATTAGCCTGTTGTTATTTGTAATATTTTCTATAATTAGACGTTTATAGTTCCTATAACAGTTGTATCATCATCTTGATTCTGTTTCTTTGCAGATTTACGTTTAGCCTTTGGTATAACGAGAAATCCGAATAAAGATCCACACAAGCCTCCAGCAATATGAGCAAAAGTTGCCACATCCTGAAACTTGCCTGCATTAAAAAGTTCTCTGCCGATATATATTATGAGTATTGCAACGAATGTGATTGGAATTTCTTTTTTATCGATATTATTGATGGATGATAAGATTATGAGCATAAAAACGATTCCACTGGCGCCTAAAAGCGGACGAGGAATGAGACATACATTTATTACCCCTGTTACGATAGCTGTAACTACAAACATAAGTGTAAGCATCCTTGAACCATAGCGTTCTTCCATTAATGGGGACAGCAGGAGAATAAATGATAGATTACCAATCAGGTGATTAAAGTCTGAGTGTCCAAATACATGTGTAAATAATCTGATGTAGTCCAGTACGCTTTTTGGGTTAAAAGCACTTATACTGCCATGACAGCCAGGAGCCATAAATAATGCTGAGATCAAGTTTCCTGCAAAGATTTTTGTATCCAATAATAAAATTAATGCACAAATGATTGCAAATGTGAGGGTTAAAGGTGCGTTATATGTAAAATGCCATCTCTTTTTCATGGCTGTAATTTTACAATACTTGTAAAGAAAATCTCAATACGATAGAATGCAAAATTATGAATGCAATTATAACAGTCGTTGGAAGTGACAAAGTCGGCATTATCGCAAAGATTAGTGCACTGCTTGCTGAAAAAAAGATTAATATAGCTGATATTACACAGACTATTCTATCTGGTAATTTTGTAATGATGATGATGGTAAGTTTATCTGAAGCAACAGTTACGATAGATGAGTTACGCAGTATTCTTGATGAAACTGGTAAAGCTATGAATGTTGAGATAAATGTTATGGCTGAAAAGGTTTTTTCAGCTATGCACCGTATATAGTTAGTATAAATAACGGATCTTGCCCAAAGAGTTTTTAACAGAGTACTTTTGGGCAAGTTTTTTTGTGGTGTGTCTGTTTATTTACGGGCAATAATTACCATTGTTTTTGCAGTTTCGTTATATGGATTTAAGTTAAAATCTCCGTATATTTCAATTGATTTATAGCCAATATCAAGCAGAGTTCGCTTTAACTCAACTGCAGAATAAAGCCTCTGTGTAAATACATGTTCAATACGCTCTCCTGTATTGTTGTCTATCAAAATCCACTTTGATTTTAAGCCCTCCCAGGCTCCTTCAACGGTAAACTCTGTCAAAACTGTTTTTCCGGCTCTTTCAAACCACTCGCCTGGTGTAAAGTACTGTACGGCAATTTCGCGGCTTGTACACTCCATAATAAATGTTCCGTTGTTTTTTACCGCGTTATAAATGCTTTTTAATATCTGAGTATCATCATCAATAGAGTCGCAATATCCAAATGATGTATAAAGGTTTACTGCACAGTCAAACTTTTTATCAGATTTAAAGGTTCGTAAGTCTGCTTTAATAAGATTAATGTTAACACCTTCATCGTCAGCAGACTCTTGTGCGGCATCAAGCTCGCTTTGTATTATATCAACGCCTGTAACGTCTAAATCTAAAGCAGCAAGTTCTACAGTGATGCGTCCTGGTCCACAGCCTGCATCTAATATTGCACATCCTGTGTCAAGTTTTGCAATTTCTGTTACAGCTTTTGCTATGGCTGGGGCTTCAATCCAATGCTGTTCATCAAACATAATCGGCCCATAGTTGTTCCAAAAGTCCTCGTTTTCAAACCATTCTTTTTTTTCAGACATTTTCTCCTCCGTTTTTTATGTTGTACTATATACTTTAATCATCAAGTGCATCTGAAGCAAGCATATCTGCATAAGGTGAGTCTTGCACTTCAGCTTTGTTACCTGTATTTTGCCGCAGTTGTGAATCAAATAGTATTTTTTTTGCTTTTGTTTCTTCGCTACGGCTTAAAAGCTCTGTTCGTGCAGCAAG
Organism: Treponema sp.; assembly: GCA_045641045.1. GTDB lineage: Bacteria > Spirochaetota > Spirochaetia > Treponematales > Treponemataceae > Treponema_D. Next base: position 51,017 of record JAZUGE010000007.1, read on the forward strand.
TAAAATTTGCCCGGCTTCTTCTGCCTTTATGTGTAAAACCTGTGCAATTTTTGCTTCCTGTGAGTCTGCAAGGTTTTGCAGAGTGGTAAAGGTTTGTATGAGTATTTTTTCGCGTTTTTCACCTACATGTGGTAATTTTGCAAACACTGAAACTGTGTTTTCTTTTGTTCTAAGATTTTGGTTTCGGCTTGTTGCAAAGCGGTGTGTTTCATCTCGTACTCTTTGTAAAAGCCTTAAAGCATCGCTGCGTTTTGGCAGACAAATTGGAGTGCTGTTTCCTGGCTGATATATTTCTTCATCTCTTTTTGCAAGGCCTGCAATTGGTATCTGAACTCCAAGAGACTCTAATACACCGTTAACAGCGTTTACCTGACCTATACCACCATCTATAAGTATTAAATCAGGTAGCTCCTTGCCCTCATTTATAAGTCGTGAGTACCTTCGTGTTGCAGCTTCTCTCATCGAAGCAAAATCATCAATAACTCCATTTGTGGTCTTTAATCTAAACTCCCTATAATTTTTTTTGTCCGGGTTTCCATTATAAAATGAAATAAGAGATGCAACAGGAAACTTTCCGCCAATATGAGCAATATCAAATCCTTCAATACGACGTGGAAGGTTTTCAAGACCTAAAAGTTCTTTTAGTTCTTCCATTGCAGGCATATCCCCTCTGTCTCTAAGTCTGCGTATTATATCTTCATGAGCATTTTCGACTGCCATATTCATTGCAGCCTGATGACGTTTTGGATTATCAATCTTATCAGTAACAAGAATAATTTGTGTTTTGGTGTGAAAAGATTCTTCTATCCAGCGTGTTAAAAACTCATAACTGTCTTTTGTCGATACATATATTGCCGGGGGAATCTGTTCTCGCTCGGTATAGTATGCACAGGCAAATTCTTCAAGCAGTTCATTATCCTCATTAAGGCTTTCAACTCTAAAATTATCTCTGCCCATAAGCTTTCCACCGCGCATTTTTAGTACAGTGAAGCTTACAAGTTCGCCTTCACGGTAATGAGCTATATAGTCTCTGTCATCAGTGTCAAAGTCTTCAACTATATTTTGATTTTGCATTACAGTAAGTGCTTTTAATCCGTCTCGTATGCGGGCTGCCTTTTCAAACTTAAGTTCAGAGGCAGCTTTTTTCATTAAGGCAGTAAGTTTTAAAATTGTTTCTTCTCCTTTTCCCTCAAGAAGCTGCTTTATTTCTTCGATAAATTCACTGTAGGACTCTGAGTTTATTTTGTTACAACATGGGGCCTTGCACCTGCCTATATGGTAATACATACAAGGCGAATCCTTTTTTTTGAATGTACGGCAGTGACGTATTGGATATAGTTTATAAAGAGTGTCTATAAATGTATCTAAAGCTCCTGCATCTGGAAAAGGTCCAAAATATTGAGAGCCGTCTTTAATTACTCTGCGGGTTTTGTAAAGTCTTGGAAACTGTTCATTTGTAATTTTGAGAACCGGATAAGATTTACCGTCCTTAAGAGCAATGTTATATCTCGGCGTGTATTTTTTTATGAGGTTGTTTTCAAGTAAGAACGCCTCATATTCATTTGATGTGGTGATATATTCTATTGATTTAGCTCTGGAAATAAGCAGTTGAGTTTTTATCTGCTTTTCACCAGAGAAGTAGGAACAAAGTCTGTTTTTTAAGTTTTTTGCTTTTCCTACATAAATAATAGTTTCGTTAGAATCTCTCCACAAATATACACCACTGGAGGAAGGTGCTTTTAATGCGGTTTGATGAAGTGTTTCATAAGCTGAATTAGTATTAATCATAATTGGATATGTCTATGTATAAAAAAATAATTAATTTTACAGCAGTTTGTCTACTCTCTTTACATTTTAGTCAGGCTTATTCCTTGTCAAAAACTGTAAAACTTGGTGGCGAAAGCGGATGGGATAACCTTGCTTATGCAATTGATGTAGTAAAGGGTAAAGGCCGCTTTGGCTACGATTGTATTGAGCTTTCAACAGATATACCTGCTGTAACTTCAAAAACTGATGCCCAGATAACATTTGATGGACCAATTATATATGATTCTACAGGTCATTATGAAATTAGTCAAAACACACTTTTATTAACAAAAAATGCTGTAAAAGGACAGGGGGCAGCAATGAGCTCTGGACTTGAGAAAGGTTTACTCTTGAAAGGTAATAGCGATGCCCTTTTTGGACACTCTGGTCTTACTGGTTCATTTAGCATTGAGTTTTGGCTTTGTCCTTCAGTTGCAGAAAACGGTGAAGTAATATGGTCATGGAGATCTTCTATAAATGACTCTAGTTTTAGTCAGTATCAGCGTATAACAGCTTCCTTTATAAATAATCATTTAGAGTGGAAATTTGACAATATATTTATTGGTTATAAAGACAGTGAGATAACATTATCTGGTTTTACAAATATTATTCCTGAAAAATGGAGCCGTCATACACTATCCTATGATCAGGAGACTGGCTTACTTGAGTATCTTGTGGATGGCAGGACTGAGTCTGTAAAATACATTACATCTACAGGTCATCAATGGGGAAACGTTTGTTATCCTGTATTAGGTGTAAAAGCTGGTATTGAAATATGTCCACAGTATATCGGTAAAATTGACAACATACATATAGAACGTTCTCCTCATATGGAAAAAACGAGTAAACTGTATTCAACCGGAAATGAAACATACAAGATTGACGGTGGCAGTTTTGCAATACAACCTGTACGCATTGCACAGGCTTCGATAATCAATAAAGTTGATGTAATTGCCAATGTACCAGAGCAAACTGCCATACGCTTATATATACGCAGCGGTGATAATCAGTACGAATGGAATGATTTTTATCCAGAGTGGAAAAAGCTTAATCCAGGTGAAGAGATCCATGGTGTTTCAGGACAGTATTTTCAGATTGCAGCTCAGCTTTTACCTGACGGAAAGTGCGAAGTTTCTCCTAGTATAACCGAAATATGTGTTTCATATACAGAACCTCCAGAACCGTTACCTCCATTTACACTGGCTGCTCAGTCTTTAGATGAAGCTATAAAACTTACATGGAGCTATTCTGTCGATGATACAGCAGGTGGTTATTATGTATACTACGGAACCCATTCTGGCGAATATTTAGGCAGATTCGCAGTTGAAGGAGATTCACCTGTTGATGTTGGTAATACATCATCTTGCATAATCTCGGGGTTACAGAATGGTACTATGTACTACTTTGCTATTGCTGCATATTCGAGATATGACAAAACCTTAACAGGTAATTTGTCAAAAGAAGTTTTTGCCCGCCCTGCTACGGAGGCAACTGCAAATATAATGGATCGTAAATAAAAATCAATTTTTTAAGAGAGAGTATCCTATGGACGATTTATCAGTGCTGAAAGACAGAGCTGGAGCTGCTGTCTTGTCAAGAGATTTTGTTCTTGCTGAAAAAACATATAAAAAGCTTTTGAGCTATGATAAAGACAATTGTTCTTACCTTAAGGAACTTGGTAATTTGTACATAAAATGGGGTAAGGAAGAGCAGGCCCTTGATGTATGGAAGGATATATCTGAAAAAACAGGCGAAAATGCTGAATGTCTGATTACGTTAGGTGGTATTTATCGCCGTCTTGGAAAATATGATGAGGCAATATCTGTTTTACTTCAGGCAAAACAATTATCCTCTGAAAATGTACAGATAGCCTATAATCTTGGGTTTACATACCGTAATATGGGTATGTATGAAGAAGCTGTAAAATGCTTTAACGAGGTAATAGATAAATCTCCAGATGATGTTCTGGCGTATAATCATGTAGGTGTAATATATGCAACAAGAGGACTTCATGATTTAGCTATTGAGTCATATGAAAAAGGACTTAAAGTAGATCCAAATCATCCAATTCTTAACTTAAACATTGCAAAAAGCTATGTAGCTGAAGGTGAATATGAAAAGGCTGTTGCTTCATATAAAAACTGTCTGCGTTTTAAACCTGGAATGGGAGAAGCTGTAGATGATTATGTAGCTCTTCTCCTTAAACTTAATAATAGTAGTGAAGCCTGTGATGTAGTAAAAAAAGCTATTGATATTAATCCAACTGATATTGACTTGTATGTTGCAAAGGGTAACATTTTTATGTATCAGGAACAGTTTGACAACGCTGAAAAAGAGTTTCGTAACGCATTAAAAATTGATGATGGCAGTGTAAAAGCTTTGAAAGCGTTTGCCTCTGCAGAAGAAAAACTTGGTAAGTTTGATCAGGCAGTTGAAGCTGTTATAAAACTTGAAGATAAAAAGACTGATGATATAAGTATTTTAAAGTTTGCGGTAAAAATTTTATTATCTGCAAACCGTATGCGTAAAGTGCATGAGTATCTTTGCAGGCTTTGGAATATAAACTCAAAGGATTGTGATACATTAAGCTTATTAGGACAGTATTACATGTGTGAAGGTAAGCTTGATAAAGCTGTGGAGTGTTATAAACGCATTTCAGTGATTGATCCTGATTATAAGCAGGGGTATGACGAGTTTTATCAGCGTAGTATTGAAAAAAATAAAATAGCTGATGTTCGCTCCTATTTGAACTCAATGCTTGATGAAGGTCGGGATACTTATATAGCAGGTGATTTACTTACAATATTTGATCGTAATGACCTTGAAGTTTCAGCTGCTAATACTGCCAGTGAAAGCTCGTTAGAAATTGATCCAGGAAAAGAGTTTGAGTCAATGCTTCTTGAGGATATTGGCATAGACCTTTCTCCTATAGACATCAATGATGAGGATGAAGTAATAACTGAAGCAAGTAATCAGGAAACTGATAACGAAAGTGTTCCTCATGAAAGTGATTTGACAGATTACAGTAATGACATTGAGAGTATTGTTGATTTATCTTTATTGAAAGACGAAGAAAATCAGGATGATGATATAGTCTTTGCAAACTCTGAAAGCTTTGATATGTTTAATCTCAACGAAAGCGACTTAAACAATATTTTAGATGATCAGCTTCCTTTTGATGTAATTGATGGTAATGACGAGAAGTCTATTTTGGATGATCCTATATTTGATTTATCCGATGATACAGATAAGAGTCATGATGAATCAATAGAAATGCTGAACCGTCAGCTGGACGAAGCTTTAGCTGAAGCAACATCAAAGAAAACTTTTACACCTGATGAAAATATATATGATTTTTCTGACAATAATCAGGTTTTACAGGGCGATCTTGAAGTTGTAAAAAAACTTATTGAAGTGATTCCGTCTGTTGCAAAAGGTTTATCAAGCCATAGCACTCTAGAAAAAGTAAAACTTTATACATCTTCTTTTATAAAGCTTGACGTCTTACTTGAGTTTGCATCAGATGAAGTTCATGATCAATACAGAAAGTCTGTTGTGTGGAGTCTTATAAAATATATTTTATCAAGAATGGCTGTTAAGTCCGGTCTGCTAGCAAATGCTGAAGCTATAAAAAAGGCTGAACGTTTTTACAGTGGACAGGCAGTCAATTCAAATAATGATGATGCAATTGATGTCCTTAGCAGCTTGGAAAATCAATTATTTGCACTAAAAGATGACAGTCTTGCTTATATGAGTAAAGAACAAATTGATTATGTAAAAGCATTGTTACAGTAGTGATATTAATTTTATATTTATTGCAAAATGTAAGTTGTATTAAAAATCTTTAATCCTTATAATCATAATTAATATAAATTAAAAAAAGGATTAAACTTATGTCTCAGACTTCAGAAGAACAAAAAGCAAAAGAGCTTCTTGAAAAAAAAGAATCAGAGTCGCGTATTCGTAAATATACAGGTCCAATGGAAATATCCGTTACAGTACTTTTATGTGCATGGACTTTGTTTCAGCTTTATTTTAGCACAATTGGTGTCATAAGTGCCGTAAACCTCAGAGCATTTCATACAATGTTTCTCCTTGCTTTTACTTTTATTCTTTATCCGATGTACAAAAAACAAAATCGTACACTTAAACTGCCTCCAGTTTTAGATGCGATGCTTGTAATTATTGCAGTATTTGTTTTTACTTATCTTATCCTGCATTATACACAAATTGCCCGTAATGGTGGCCGTATTAATACATTGCAGCTTTATATAGCTGCTGCTGCCATATTACTTGTGTTTGAAGGTGCACGACGTACTTCTCCTAATCTTGCAGTTTTAGCTGCAGTATTTTTGGCCTACAATTTCTTTGGACAGTTTATACCAGGTCAGCTTGGTCATAATGGTTTTACATTAAAACGTGTGCTTATAACGCAGTTTTGGGGAACACAGGGTATACTTGGTGTTGGTATTAGTGTATCTGCTACCTATATTTTTTTGTTTGTTGTCTTTGGTTCATTTTTAAAGTACTCAGGTTTTTCAAAGTTTATTAATGATTTTTCACTGACACTTGTAGGTCAAACTCCAGGTGGTCCTGCTAAAGTTGCTGTTTTGGCATCGGCTCTTATGGGAATGATTAATGGATCTGCAGTTGCAAATGTTGCCACCACAGGTACAATTACCATCCCTTTAATGAAGGAGACTGGATACAAAAAGGAATTTGCAGGAGCTGTAGAAGCTACCGCAAGTACAGGAGGTCAGTTTTGTCCTCCTATTATGGGCGCAGTGGGTTTTGTTATGGCTGAGTTTTTGAATTTGAGTTATACAAAAGTTATGCTGGCTGCAATTTTACCAGCCTTTTTATACTATCTCGGACTTTTAATGGCAGTTCATTTCGAAGCAAAGAGACTGGGACTTTCGGGCATTTCAAAAGAAAACATTCCAGACTGTGTGAAAGTTATAAAAGAGCAAGGACACCTTGTATTGCCGTTGGTTGTTCTTATAGTAATGATGCTGAAGGGGTTTACACCTTTACTGGCTGCTGTTATTGCAATATTTGTTACAATTGGCGCAAGCTGGCTTCGCAAAGATACCCGCATGACCTTTGATAAAATAATCGCAGCCTGTGTCGAAGGTGCCAGGGGTGCAATTGGGGTTGGTGTGAGCTGTGTTGTAATAGGTATCATAATTGGAACTGTAACTTTAACAAGCTTAGGCCTAAATATGGGATATCTTATTCTTAATGTAGTGCCTAGTAACTCAATTTATATTACAGCCTTTTTAGTAATGATTATGTCTATTATTTTAGGTATGGGGGTTCCGGGAGTAGCCGCTTATGTAATTGTGCAGGCCGTTGCTGTTCCTGTTTTGATAAAAGTCGGCATATCACCTTTGTCAGCTCATATGTTCTGTTTAATTTATGCATGTCTGTCAAATATTACTCCACCAGTTGCAATCAGCTGCTATGTTGCAGCAGGTATTTCAGGAGGAAATCAGTTAAAGACAGGACTCATAGCTGTACGTTTAGGGCTCATAGGCTTTTTAATCCCATTCTTTTTTCTGGCAAATCCTGTACTGCTTATTGGAGCAAGCAGTGACTACACAATTGTGCAAAGTCTATGGGCTTTGTTTACAGCATCGGTTGGTACAGTATCTTTGACAGCTGCTCTTGAAGGCTGGTTATTAAACAAAGCCTCTGTAATCGAAAGAGTTTTGCTCTTTGTTGTTGCTCCATTACTTTTATATGCAGACACAGTATCAGACTTACTTGGTTTTGCACTGTTGTTCCTTATAATTATTTATCAGTTAATTAGAAACAGAACTGTGATTAAAGCAGAATAGTTTCATAAAAATGGGGGTATAATAAATGAAAAAGTTGGTTATAGCAGCTTGTGCTGCATTAATGGCTTTAGGTGTTACAGGATGTAACAAAAAAGAGTCAGCAAGTGGTGAACATCCAAAGGTTACAATTAAGTTTCCTACAGCAGGTGCAAGCGGAGCATTGTATGCAGTTGGTGCTGCAATTACTAATATGTGGGATACAAATATCGACTTTGTCAGTGCATCAAGTCAGGCTAGTAATGGTGGTATAGATAACTTAAATCAGATAGCTGACGGTGAGTCTCAGGTAAGTATTGCAATCAGTTCAAACTGCTACCAAAGCTACAATGGTACAGATAGCTTTACAGGCAGTGCAAATAAAGATCTTAGAGTAATTGCAGGTCTTTACTTTAATCCAAATCAGGTTGTTGCTACAAAAAAGAGTGGTATTGAACAGATTGCAGACGTAAAAGGCAAGCATTTTGCTGTAGCTGCTGCAGGCTCTAGTGTTGAAGGTGAGTGTAACAATCACTTTACAGCAGTTGGTATGAAGTATCCTGATGATATAAATGCAGAGTATATCGCATTTGGAGATGCTGCTGATATGCTTCAAAACGGAACAATTGATGGTGCATGGATTATGTCAGGTGCTCCTGCAGCTGCTGTAAGCCAGGCTTTGTCATCAGGATGTAGACTTGTAAACATTGATAATGATGTTATTTCTGTTTTACAGAGAAAGTTTCCATGGTATGCGTCATTTACAATACCTGCAGGTACTTATCCAAATCAGGATACAGATATTCAGACAACAGCAATTAAAATGGTAATGTTCTGTAGTGCAAAGCTTGATGAGGAAACTGTATATCTCCTTACAAAAACATTGTGGGAACATATTGAGGAGCTTGGTCAGGCACAGAAAAACCTTAAGGGTCTAACAGCCGAAAATGCTGTTAAAGATATTGCTGGGTTACCTCTGCATGACGGTGCTGCAAAGTATTATAAAGAAGCTGGCATTATTAACTAAAGATTATTAACAGCTCTCTCGAAAAGTATATTAAGGAGAGAGTCGTTTTGAGTATTAAAGCCATAGTTTATACGTCAAATACCGGGCATACAGAACAGTATGCCCGTCTGTTAGGTAAAAAAACGTCATTACCAGTTTATAGTTTACAGGATGCTTTGAAACAGTTTCCTTCAAAAACTGAAGTAATATATCTTGGCTGGCTTATGGCCGGAGGTGTAAAGGATTATCCGAAAGCTGTAAAGCATTTTGCAGTAAAAGCCTTAGGCTGCATTGGTATGTCTAAAAGCGAAAACCAAATTGCCGAGGTAAAAATAAGATATGCTTTAGGTGATGATGTATTTTTGTTTTATCTTCAAGGTGGCTTTGAGTTTGAAAAGCTTCATGGGCTTTATAAGTTTATGATGCTGACTATGAAATGCATTTTAGAAAAAAAGCTTAGTAAAAAAGAAAATAAAACACCTGAAGATGAAGAAGCATTATCACTGCTATCAAAGGGTGGTAATGCTGTTGCCGAAGATAATCTTTCGAAAGTTTTCGAATGGTATCAGTCACTAAAGTAATAAAAAAAAGCCCTGTACTTTACTTTTATGAGTTAAAGTACGGGGCATATTTTTTTTAGTTACCAAGTAAAAGGTTTGGAAGCCATGTGATTAATGAAGGACAGTATGAGCAAAGGAATAAAACAGCAACGAGAGGAATCAGGAACGGCGTTATAGCCTTATAAAGATCTTCAAGCTTAACCTTACCTACATCACTTACAATAAACAGACATACCCCAAATGGAGGTGTAACCTGTCCAATCATCAGATTTAATACCATCATTACACCAAAGTGAACAAGGTTCATATCAAGTTTTTGTGCAATAGGCAGTAAAACTGGGAGCATAAGTGTTAGTATAGCTCCAGGCTCCATAAACATACCCAAAACAAGCAAAACTATGTTTATAGTAAGAATAATTAAACCTGTGCTTGAGCTTATATTTAATATAAAGTCTGCGATTTGAGCTGAAATACCCTCCTTTACCATTACATAAGTAAAGAGTGTAGATGTACCAATGATAAACAATGTATTTGCCGAAGTAATAGCACTGTCTAATATACATTTACAAAATGTCTTCCAGTCTAAAGTGTGATATACAATAGCAGCAATAATAAGGGCATACAGTACTGCAACACAGGAAGCTTCTGTTGGTGTAAAAAGACCAATTGTAAAACCACTTAATATGATTAAAGGTGTAATAAGTGATAAAATAGATCTGAAAAACTCAGTTACAAGTCTTTTTAAGCTGAAATGTTCTCGAGGATATCCTCTTTTTAAGGCTATGACAACAGTAAGAATCATCATAGACAAAACCATAAGGACAGCAGGAATTATTCCCCCCATAAAAAGCTTTGATACACTTACGCTGGCAATTGAGCCATATATAATTAAAGGTATTGAAGGTGGAAATATAGGGCCTACAACAGAAGACGCTGAAGTTACAGCTGCTGAAAACTCTTTATCGTATCCCTTTGAAGTCATAGCCTCCATTTCAATTGTTCCAAGTCCTCCGGCATCAGCAGCGGCAGCTCCTGACATACCGGCAAAAATAAGGCTTGCTACAATATTTGCGTGACCAAGACCTCCAGGTATCCATCCTACAAGAGAGTTAGCAAAGTTAAAAATACGGTCGGTGATTTTACCTGCATTCATCAGGTTTCCGGCTAAAATAAAAAGTGGTATTGCTATAAGCAAAAAGGAGTCAACACCAAAAACCATCTTTTGACCTATGACCATTAAAGGGTAGCCAAGGTATAGACATCCAACAATAGCACTTGCACCGATAGAAATACTAATCGGAATACCTATAAGTAAAAAAATTACAAAAGTTATAAAAAATATTGTCATACTCTATTCCTTTTTTAGTTTCAGTGATTTTTCAAGAATGTTATACAAAGCCTTAGATGCAAGAAAAGCACCGCAAACAGCTATTGGTAAAAACTGCCACATCTTTGAAAAGCCTGGCATTGACGAATAAAACTCTGTAGCAATAAAAGGATATAGACCTATAAAAGCAATAATCATTACGATTCCCAGTCCAATAACAACAAACTGCTGTATGTACCAGAAAATTGTTTTTAATTTGTTATTTACATGAGTATATACTATATCAAGTGTGATAAGTCCATTATTGTTAAATAAAACAGGGATTCCAAGAAAAGCCATCCATAAAAAGAAGAAACCTGCAAGTTCTGTCATACCCTGAAATGATTTGTTAAAGATATTTCGCATAATAAGCTCATTGAGCATTAACAGTACAATACCTCCAACAAAACATACTAAAAGCACATTAAATAGTTTGATAAAAAAATCAAGAATCTTTTTATAAATATTCATTGAAACCACCTTTTTATTTTTTTAAGGATGTCAGACAAAAAGTATTATTTTATCTGGCATCCTTTTTTTGCAGCAAAAAAATTAATTATTTAGTAAGCTGATCGATAATCTTCTGGTTATACCAGCTTTCTTTTGCATACTGCTTGTAGTATGCAGCTCCACCAAGCTTGTCCTTGAAGCTCTGGATATCAGGAGTTGTATCAAACTGAACACCAGCTTTCTTTAATGTTTCAGTTGCAGTAACGTTATCTTCTTCGATTGTGTCAAATGAGTACTTAGCAGCAACAATAGCCTGTTCCTTTAAGATTTTCTGCTGATCTGGAGTAAGCTTTTTCCATGTCTTTGCGTTACAAGCCATTGTACAACCCATCCACATGTAGTTGATAAAGCTGTAGTGTTTAATATCATCGAATGTAGCATTTGCAACAAGGTGATATGTAGCGTTGTCCTGAGCTTCTGCAGTACCGTTTGAAAGAGCAATTGCAAGTTCATTAAGAGCAAGAGCTACAGGTGTTGAACCAAGAGCTTTCCAACAGTCAAGATACATCTGGCTTGTAGGTACACGTATTTTAAGCCCCTTTACATCTTCAACTGTATGTACAGGGCGCTTTGTTGTTGCAATGTGACGCATACCGTTGTCACCTTCTGAAAGGTATACAAGGCCTTTTTTAGGAAGATCTTTAAAAATTTCTTCACCAATAGCTCCGTTTACCTTTGTGTATGCATCCTGTGCATCTTTAAATAAGAATGGCAGGTCAAGAATCTTTGCCTGGTCATAAAAGCTTGTAAAACCTGATGTACCTGCAAAGATAATATCGATTGTTCCCATACGGGTTGACTGTAAAGCTTCAGCATCATTTCCTAATTCACCAGATGAGTGAACGTTCATCTTAATAGTTCCGTTAGATGCTTTTTCAACAAGTTCAGCATACTTTACAATTGTTTTAGTTGGTACAGAGTTTGCATTACCTGGTGAGTAAACTGTGAGATTTACCTGTTTTGGTTTTGCGGCAAATGCAAAAGAACCCATACACATTGCTGCCAATGCAGCAGCTACCAATTTTTTCATATAATTCCTCCTTTAAGAATTAACTATAATAAATCAGCAATATTTTCTATTGCAGTTTTCACTGTTTTTTTCTGCTCTTCTGTTAATGGAGCAAAAGGTTTGCGGCATATGCCTGCATCAACACCTAATAGTGTAAGACTGTACTTTGCAGCAGGAAAAACACTTGTAGATACAATTGCCTGTACGGCATCATTTAACCTGTGCTGTAATTCTCTTGCTTTTGTAATGTCGCCCTTGTTAAAAGCTTCTCTTATTTTGCCAAATACAGGATACAAAAAGTTAACTGTTGTACCGATTGTAGCAGTTGCTCCAGCAGACAATGCACTTAAAAATATTTCATCAAAACCGTTAATTAAAACCTTTTCAGGATATGCTTTGCCAATACGCTCTAAGTCATAAAGGTTCATTGAAGTATGTTTAAGTCCAATAATCCTTTTGTCTGATAAAAGCGGATTTGCAGTTGTAAACGAAATACCTGTAAACTGCGGAATGTTATATACAATAACTCCAAGGTCAGTAGCTGTGGCAATATCCAGGTAATAACTGTTAATTTCGTCCTGAGTATAGTGATAGTAAATAGGTGGTATTGCAGATACTGCACAGGCTCCTTTACTTTGAGCATGCTTAGCAAGATCACAGGCAATCTTTGTATTTAGCGAACCTACATGTACAATAAAAGGAACTTCTCCACCACAGGTGTTTGCTACAACCTCAGTTACAAGTTCACGTTCTTTTTGTGTCAGTAAAATACCTTCACCTGAAGAGCCGCAGCAGTAAAAGCCTTCGATACCCTTATCAAGCTCCCATTTAATTATTTTTTCCAATGCTTTAGCATCAACATCCCCGTTACTGTCAAATGGAGTAAAGAGGGCTGAATATATTGCATTTGGATCCAGTTTTTTTGTTACCACGCTGTCCATCCTCCGTCCATGATAAGGTTAGAACCTGTCATATACTTTGAAGCATCAGATGCTAAGAATATAATTGCTCCGTTGTATTCGTCTGCCTGAGCCATTCTTCCTATAGGCATGCGCTCACAGTAGTTTTTTTGAAATTCCTTGTCCTGAGTGTCTCTAAATACACCTGATGGAGTAAAGGTGTTAACACGTATCCCTTTTTTGCCCCAGTAAGTTGCACAGTATCTTGTAAGATTATAGATACCGCTCTTTGCTGCAGAATATGCAACAGGCTTAATAAATGGAACACCTGTTTTTTCCTTTTTGTAGGCATAAATATCCTGGATAGGACTTACCATACCGTAAATTGAGCCAATATTTATGATTGATCCACCTTTACCGGCATTAACCATACGTTTACCTACAGCCTGTGTCATAAGGAAAGTTCCTGTAAGGTTTACGCTTACTACTTCTCTAAATACTTCTTCAGGAAAATCTTCAAATGGACCTGATACTTCAGGTGGAGCGCTTGGCTGGGTATCAATACCTGCATTATTTACAAGTACATCAGGTACTCCCCATTTATTTTCAAGCTCATCTAAAAAACGGTTAATATCTGTTTTATTTTGAATATCAAGTGTTGAAGCAAAAATCCTGTCACTGCCTGCAATTTCTTTACCCAAAACACTTTCAAGGCGTTCCTGGGAAATTTTACGGGCAGCTACAGCTACTTTTGCATCTCTTTTGTAAAATTCTTTTACAAATTCAGCACCAATTTGTCCCAAACCACCGGTTATAATTACTATTTTGCCGGAAACATCAAACAACTGATCTCTCATATAACTTTATTCAAATCTCCTTTAAAATTGTCAGACAATCTATAAAAAGTATAACATAGTATTTATCACTGTCAAACATTTTATTAAAATTAACTTTATGTCTCACGGAAAAATACCATCATTATCGGGATTTTGTTGACATTTTGTTATATGTAATATAGTCTGATTGTCAGACAATATGAGTGAACAGGTAAAAGTAACTGTAATAACACAGATAGTAGACTATTTAAAACAAAAAATAATAAACTCAGATTATAAGATTGAGCAAAAGCTTCCGGCAGAGCTTACTTTATCAAAGTCCCTTAATGTAAGCAGATCTTCAGTGCGTGAAGCCTTATACAAGCTTCAAGCTGAAGGATACGTTAAGCTTATTCCCGGTAAGGGGGCTTTTGTGCAAAGTGATAAGCCTGAAAACAACAAAGATTTAATACGAGAATGGTTTATTTCAAGTGCACCAACCCTCGAAGAATATATGGAAGTCCGTATGTGCATAGCTCCCCTTGCAGCTTCTTTAGCCAGCGAAAGGAGTAGTGACGAAGAGCTTAATACACTAAAAATGATACATGCCGATTTTGAAAAAGCAAACAACAGCAATGACATATCTTCTCTTGTATCGTTAGATGAAGCTTTTCATGAGCAGATATTTTTAATGAGTCATAATGTTTTTTTGTGTAAAATAGGAGAGATGCTTACAAAACTTTTAAAACAGTATCGTCTTATGTCTATTTCTTCAAAGGAAAGTTCATCAAACACTGTTGAAGAGCATAAAACAATACTGGATGCCATTGCCCAAAGAGATAAAAACAGGGCTCAGACTGCCATGCAGCTTCATTTATATAAGGCCTTGGATGGTATTTACGAGGCGCAAAATAAAGCTAAATAAAAGGATGTTATAATACTGTCTTATAAAAACAAAAGCAAAGTTTGCATTGTATAATATCATCATATGGATATACATAAAATTGCTGATATTATTGTAAAAGCTTTTGTCCCTCATAACGATTTTGCTTTTAAACAAAATAAAAGCTTTAAAGAAGGCTTTGCCCGGACTTTTGTAAATAGAAATTACATACGTATTGCTGTAACTTCACCTTTGATGCATATAATGATTGCAGTTTTTTCATATCGTTTTGTTTCAGGTTTTAAAGGTCATCTTGATTTATTTTTTAAGCCTGTATGCGAGTTTCTTTTGTTAATAAGTATAATAGGTTTTGTGGTAAGCCTTTTGATTCTTATTTCGAAAAAGAACTGCTGCCGCATATTTTATCTTATGTATTGGTATGCTTGGGCAATGGGCTTAAGTGTACTTGCATATTGTCCCTTTATCAGCCCTTTAGACGGTGTTGTATTTTTTGTAACGTGTATTGTAGTTCATCTTATTCCTCTTTTGACAGTACAGGAGTTTATAGTTGAAGTGATTTTAATCATAATCAATATGTTGTTTTTACGAATGAGGTTTGACCAGATTTCTTCATCATATATAACTGTTCTTGTAGCAGGCTTTATTGCCCAAAGACTTGAAATTGCTCTATGGGTAACAAACGAGTATGTTGTTGTTACAGCTATGCTCGATCCTTTGACTGGCCTTTTAAACAGGCGTGGTGCAAATACTTTGTGTGCAAACCTTCAGGGTAAGGGGCCTTTTGGTGTCATGATTATGGATATTGACTTTTTTAAGAACTATAACGATACCTTTGGTCATGATGCAGGAGATCAGTGTTTAACTACAGTTGCCTCCGCTATAAGAGAAGCTGCTGGTGATAAAACTGAAATTTTAATAAGGCATGGTGGCGAAGAGTTCGTTATTGTATGGCAATGCAGTGATAAAGAAGAACTTTTGCAAATGGCAGAAAAAGTGAGACTTTGTGTTCTTTCAAAAAAATTACCTGCGGCAGTAAAAAAGACAAACGAGTACGTGTCTTTAAGTATCGGCTGTACACTGGTAAATGACATTGAAAATGGTAGATACGAAACTGCGGTAAAAATTGCTGATAAGGGGCTTTATAAATCAAAGGAAAACGGCCGCAATCAGGTAACTTATTCATAAGCCTTGATATTATACACAGTAATCAACAAAACTTCATGTTTATGATAGTATAGAATAATGCAAAAAATGAAACATTTTTTAAAAGTTCTTTTTATCACTACGTTTGTATTTGGTTTTACAGGCTGTGAAGAAGAAGTTGATAATGAGTTATCTGCACGTGTATCTTTTTCTGACTATGATAAATTTGAAAGCTATAAAGAGGCCTGGGTTGAGCCTGATGAATATGTATTTACATATAAATACTCTTATGGAGATTCATTGGTATTAGCACCAATTACTGTGACTGTAAAAAATGGACAGTCTGTTTTTGACTATGGTGAAAATGTTGTTTCTGATTTATATGGAAATGAGTCTATTAATGTAGAGGCATCTGCTTTAATTAAAAATATCTCAGCTATATATGATTTGATATACTCAAATTATCAGTCATATCTTTCAGAGCAAAATCAATCATATTGGATTTTATATTCGCTAAAGTATTCAAAAGCTGAAAACGGATTATATTATCCTTCGACGACTGTAGAACATATTTATCCTGTGAATAGTGGCATTAATGGGTATGGCGGTACTTATATAGATATTTCAGATCTAACCATTATTAACCAGTCTGATAAATAATCTTATACGAATAAAAAATAATGGCATTTTAGGGGTGAGAAAGCGTATATTCACAGTCTGTAAATAATTGAATACACCTATAGTGAATGTAATTATTTTATAAAAGAAAGTATGCTTATTTTGCAAAAGTGAATATAGTTGTTTCTGTTTAAAAGGGAAATGATACGGCACCTTTCGCATTTAACTCTGTAGGCTACTGAACTACAGATCATACTCCACTGGACTACACTCTGTAGTCCTTGCGGTTATAAAAAAAGCGGTGCAGGAAAATCTTTACACCGCTTTTGTTTTGCCTTTATTTTATACCCGGATAATTTTTGAGTTTGTAATTACTTCATTACCTGTTTCAGTTATAAGCACGTCGTTTTCAAGGCGTACACCGCCAAGTGTGCTGTCATAAAGACCAGGCTCTAAAGTTACAATGTGTCCCGGCATAAATAATGCTTCATCCTCAACACGAGAGCTTACTCTTGGCGCTTCGTGGATTTCAAGACCGATACCATGTCCTAAAGCATGTGGCATTACACGTTTTTCTTTAGCAAATACTTTGTCAGCTGCAACACAGGCCTTTTTTATTGATGAGCCAGGTTTATATAGCTTAAGGGCTGTGTTAAATGCTTCTTCAACAAGAGAGCAAAGCTGTTCCTGTTCTTCAGTTAAAGGTCCCTTTGCAACTGTTAGAGTTGTATCACTTGTGTAGCCTTCATAAACAACACCAAAGTCTAAAATTGATAAACCTTGTGCAGGCCATGGGGCATCTGTAAAGCCTGGGAAGGCGTGGATTGCAAAGCTTCGTGCAGGACCTGCAGCAAGAGTATCAAACCCAACTCTTTCACATCCGTGCTTACGAAGCTCTCTTTCAATTAAAAGAGCAACATCTGTTTCAGTTTTAATAGTTTCGTCCTTAACACCTTTTTCAATAAGGTTAATGATGATATCACCCACACGACAGGCTTCTTTTGTACAGTCAATTTCGTACTGGTCTTTAACTGCGCGCATATTAACTACATAATCATGAGTTGATTTTTCACGGCAAAGAACATCAAGATTTGGTAATTCTTTTACATAGTTTAAGTACACTGGATATGGTGTTTCAGGAGATACTTCAACAATGCCTGATGTTAAATCCTTTGTAAAGTTTGCAACTGCTGTAATAGCATCCCGGCCAAAATCTGTATATGGCACAATCTTTACATCAACAGCTCTCTGTTTTGCAAGGTTTTCGTCCCATGGAATAAGTACACATTCGCCATCTGCTTTTGCAATAAAAACCGCATCACTTGGATGTCCTGTAAAGTACCTGATAGCTGGAGTTCGTTTATCTTCAGTATCTTCAAAAACTACAGCTGTAATCTTATTAGCTGTAAGATAGTCAAAGAGCTTTTGTTTACGGCTCTTGTAAATTGCAGTCATTTCTTCTGTTGTATAAGCTTTCATTTATCTGCCTCTATGTAATTTATTTTTTGCGATATTTAAAATTGCCTTGTAAACAGGATCTCCTGTACAGATAAGAATTATTAAACCTGTAAAACCAAATACTATAGATGTAAAAGCGAAGGGTAAGCCGTACTGTACAAGGCGGTTTGTGTTTACAAAGTAGTTTACTGTTGCATTGTGAACAAAAAAAGCTGGAACACATGCTATTACAGAATATACTGCCATTTTAGCCACATAGGCAATTGTTTCTTTTATTACTGATGACACATTAAGGTACGAGCTGCGATTTAAAAATACAAAAAGAACAATTGTATTTGCAAAGCTTGCAAGGGTTAATGCTAAAGCAATACCACCGCCTCTCATTGGTTTAATAAGTAAAAGGGCAAGGAGTATGTTTACTGCAAAACCTATAATACCTGCAAGGGTTGGGGACTTTGTATTGCCCTGTGCATAAAAGGCTGGGGATATGATGCGGTTTACTGCGATAAAAAAGAGACCTGCAATGTGATACTTAAAGGCATCAAGAGTTAAAAAAACTGAAGTGTCATCAAAGCTTCGGTTTTTATATACAAGGCATATTATGTCTTTTCCGCAAAGCAGTGAAACAGCTGTTACAGGTATTGAAATTAAAGCTATGATGCGTATTGCCTGGGTAAGCATTTTGTTAAACTCGTCCCAATTTTTGTTTTTTGCAAAACGGCTTAAGTCTGGCAGTATTACAGTTCCTATGGATACTGCAAATATTCCGAGTATAAGCTCCTGCAAGCGAAGGGAATACTGAAGACTTGATAAAACACCAGTGCCTGCTTTACCGGCCAGAGCTGTGGATACCACATCATTTAACTGATAGGCTGCCATACCGATGATTGTAGGTCCTATTAAAGCCATTACTTTACGAGTACCTTTGTTTGTAAATGCCTTTTTAATAGAAGAAAAACCTGTAAACCAGCCTGTCTTTATTACAAATGGCAGCTGAAACAATGCCTGTACACAGCCTCCCATAATTACACCATAAGACATTGCCCTTGCCGGGTTTTTTGTGTGTGGTGCAAGTATATATGTTGCTGCAATTACAATTGTGTTAAACAGGACAGGTGTAAAGCCTGACGGACTAAATATTTTAACCCCGTTTAAAACCCCCTGAAAAAAAGCTGCAACTGAAATTACAAACAGGTAAGGGAACATTATACGTGTTAGTATAGTTGTTTCTTTTAAAAGAAGGGGATTATTGCCATCATAAAAAAAAGGAATGATTAACGGGGTTGCTAAAATACCCTGTAATACAACTAGTGCCGTACAAAAGCTTACAAGGGTTAAAGTTGCCCTTAAAAATTCTTTTGTATCTTTTAAGCCCTGTTCTGTTTCAGAGTCTTCAAGATATCCTCTGAATGTAGGTATAAAAGCTACGCTGATACTGTTTTCGGCAAAGAGGCGGCGAAACAGATTTGGTATCATAAATGCTATACCAAAAGCATCTGCGTACATTGAGGTTCCTAAAAAAGAAGCTTTTGTCATCTCCCGCACTAAACCAAGGATGCGTGAGCATAATGTAAAAAATGAAAGGGACAGTCCTGAAGCCAGAAGGGACCCTTTTTTGCTATTCGTTTTCATATTAATATAGAAGATTATACTACAATTAATCATTACTCAATATTTTAGAGATATTTTATATTGTGCTATTTTCATAAAATATCTAATTATATATAATGCCCGTGTTTATGAGAAAAAAAAGTTGTATGTTTTCGCGAGTTGGTAATACTCGTATTATACCTATTTCATTTAAGATTCTTTTCATTTTTATTTTTTTGCTTTTTGCATCAAATTTTACAACTAACTATATTAACCTTCAGCTTTCAAAACGACAGATAATACGCCTTAATAACAGTGTAATGATAGGGCAGTTGAAAGATATTTTTGCAACTGCTGACAATCAGTACCAGATTTATAATTTTTCAAACGATATAGATGCCTGTGTGTCAGTTATGACTCAGGCTGCAAAAAAGACATTTACAGAAAACGGAAGCCTGGCTATGGCCTTTAACGGTGAGGGCCAGACTATGTTTGTTGCATGTAATGACAGAGAAGCTGATTTTTCTGAAGTTATTGCAGAGCTGGTCTTAAGCTTTGAAGAAAACAGACTTTCTGGCTTTGAAGATGGATCTGTTTCATTTAACTGCAAAGAAGGTCAGTATTTTGGTGTTTATAAATATCAGCGGGACTGGGGTTGCTATTTTTTAAGGGCTGAACTCCGTAAAGATACTTTTAAATCAACACTTTATGTAATGAAAGTAATAACAGTTATTATTGTTGCAATTGTTGCAATTTTTTTGATTATTGGTATTTTTATGTTCAGCTCTATTTTCAGCAGAGTTAATAAAATTACTGCAAGTCTTTATGACATGCAGTCAAGTCAAAAACTGTCTCTTATTGATCTTGAAGGGGCTGTAAATGATGATATTACTTACATGGCTGTAGCTTTTAACTCGTTGTCTGCAACGATAAATAATCTTTTAAAGATTTTTCAAAAGTTTGTGCCTACAGATATAGTAAAAAAAGCTTATAACGAGCACAAGATTTTGCTTGAAGGTTCAAGGCGTAACCTAACAATTCTTTTTTCGGATATAAAAAGCTTTACCTATCGTACTGAAGCTTTAGGTGACGGTATCATTGACTTATTAAATATTCATTATAACAGTGTAATTCACTCAGTTCATGAAAGTAATGGTGTTATAGGATCAATTATTGGAGATGCTATTCTTGCAGTATATGGTACTGACGATGATAAATGTCAGGCAATAAGCTCTGTAGACTCGGCTTGGCATATTACGAAGCTTACCCAGGAGCTTAGAGAACGTATGATAAGCCGGCGTATTGAGCTTGAAAAAACTCGTCCATTAACTGAAGCTGAGGAACGTATTTATAAAGCGGTGCTTGTGGATATTGGTGTTGGCATTGATGGTGGCAACGTGTTTTATGGAAACATAGGTTCAAACGAACATATGGCTAATACTGTAATTGGCGATAACGTAAACTTTGCCAATAGACTTGAAAGCCTGACTAGAAAATACGGTTTACCTGTTCTTGTGTCTGAGTATATAAAAAATGAGTGCGAAGCTTTTTCAAATAAGTATACTTTTTACGAAATTGATACAGTTGTTTTAAAAGGCGTCTCAACGGGTAAAAAGGTATATATTCCATTAGAGACAGTAGCTTTAACGGATGAGATAAAAAAACAGTACGAGTTTTTTGAAAAGTGCCTTAACCTTTATTACCAGGGCAACTGGGATAAAGCTCGAAAAATGTTTGAATTGTGCAGCCTTGATATAAAAAAAGTATTTATTGAACGTATGGACAGTATAACCTGTCCAAAAGACTGGAGTGGCATATGGACTATGACAACAAAGTAGCCAGTAGCAGTGTTTCTCTTTTTTTAGGAGAAGAGCTTAAGCGTATAAAGGCTGCAGACTTTGATAATTCTTATAACATTATAGATGAATATGCTAAGACTCAAAAAAACTATGATACTAAGCCATGGATTTTGCTTGGGCTTTCGTTTTTGTTATCCATACTAATCACTATAGGTGTTACTTTTTTTGTATCTTATTCAAATAAGCGTATTGCAATAAAAATTGATACCTTTGATGATTTAAACCTTCGAAATCTTTTAGATATGGTAAGTCGTACGCAGTCTTTGTATGAAGAGTCCTTAAAGCAAAAAGCCTATTTAGAGGCTGCTTTTGCAAGTGAATTAAAGCAGGCTGAACAAAAAAGGGATACCGATTATTACACTGTAAACTCAATGAGTTCTGTCTCTGATGATGCTACTATTGCAAAGCGCAGATGGCAGATAAAAAATGAATATGATAAAACTGTTGCTTTACTGCATGATAAGTATGATGTTGAAATACAAAAGTCTGACAATGAAGTAAAAATGTATCAGCAGGCTTTAAGTGAGTATGACAGTAATCAGATAGAGCAGGCTCAAAAAGAAGCTGCGGCTATGAACAGTCAGAAACAGCTTTATGAAATTGAAACAAAAAAGCTAAAGGATAAATACGAAAAAACTATTGAAGAACTGCGTCTTACAATTGAAGCAATGCAGGCAAGTAATACAAAAGCGCAGCGTAATGCTGTTCAAAGTATATCTGCTATATATCAGAAACGTATTGCTGAGATTGATCCTGTTATTGAAGATGACTTTGCAGATATGATTATAAGCGAATGTAGTGAAAATCAGTATACATCCTTTGCTCCTGATAACTACATGACTGATAAGAATGAAAAATCTTTGTTTGCTTCGCGATTAAAATCTGTTCAAAATGATTTTGAGCATTTTAATTATATTGCAGATAAAGTTTTACTGATTCCATGGGAGCACAATACACTGTCCTATATCGAGGCTATGAAAACTCTCAGTCATCGCATGTGTTTTGATATGACCCGTACTGCCCATCAGTTAAACCAAAGTGTTGTGTATTTAAGTAACGAACTTGTTAAATCAAAAAAAGAACTTACTCAGACGAAGCAGGCGCTTTCGCAATCTGAAGCTATGATAAAGGATAAAACTTACGAAATAAACTGTTTTAAAGCCCTCGCTCAATCTATGGCGCAGTCTGGTGACTGTGACGGATTTATTTTGTTCTGTGATAATGATGGTAGTATCTATTCGTGGCTCACTGATGAAGCCTGGAGTCATGTAAAGCAGGACAGTGTAATGGGTGTTATAAAGGATGGACGAAAAACTTTATGTGAAATAATGGTTTCAGATGGTTTAGAGTATCCTGATATTGTCATTACTGCTAATCCCAAATTAAATTTTGTTGATGCGGGAAACAAAATTTATCTGAATATCAAAAAATAAGATTATTTTCATGTTATAAACGTTGACTGTTGAAAAGAAATTTTATTAGTTTTATTATTATCTGATAAAATGGCCAGAGATTCTGATTATTAAAGGGATAAAATGGAAAAATTAAATTTAAAATCAACAGACAATGATGCTTCTGTAAAGTTTACACCGGCTGTACCCCCTGTACGTATGGGTATTGATGTAGGTTCTACAACAGTTAAGGTCGTATGTCTTGATGATGACGATAAATTGTTATACGGGGACTATCAGCGTCACCGTGCAGATATTCGTAACACAATAATTACTGTAGTTACAAAGGCTCTTGATGTAGTTGAGTCTAAAATGCCTTTAGGAGATAAGCAGACTGTTTCAATAAAGGTAACAGGTTCTGGTGGTTTATCGGTTTCACAATGGCTTTCAATTCCTTTTATTCAGGAAGTTGTTGCTGCTACAACTGCTGTAAAAAAGCTTATTCCTCAGACTGATGTAGTCATTGAACTTGGTGGTGAAGATGCCAAGATAACATATTTCACAGGTGGTATAGAGCAGCGTATGAATGGTACTTGTGCCGGTGGTACAGGTGCTTTTATTGATCAGATGGCAGCTCTCCTTGAAACTGATGCTACAGGGCTTAATGAACTTGCCCGTGGTGCTACAACAATTTATCCAATAGCAGCAAGGTGTGGTGTATTTGCTAAAACTGATGTGCAGCCTCTAATTAACGAGGGTGCCCGCCGTGAAGATATTGCGGCTTCAATTTTTCAGGCTGTAGTAAATCAGACAATTTCGGGGCTTGCCTGCGGTAAACCTATTAAGGGTAACGTAGCTTTTTTAGGTGGTCCATTACACTTTTTGGACCAGCTTCGTGTAGCTTTTGTACGAACTCTGAAGCTTGAAGAAAGTGCAGCTATTGTGCCACAAGACAGCCAGCTTTTTGTTGCTGCAGGTTCTGCCTATAGTGCTGAAAGATCATACAAGTGTATTGGTAATGATAAGCCTAAGGTTTTTCAGACCATTGCAAGCTTTAGAGACAGTCTTCAAAACCTAAAAGGAGCTGAGCTTAGTGAAGTGCAGCGACTTGAGCCTTTATTTAAGGATGAAGATGAGCTTAAAGAGTTTAGAGATCGTCACTCAAACGCAAAGGCTATGAGAGGTGACTTAGCATCAACAAAGGGTCCTGTGTTTTTAGGTCTTGATGCAGGCTCTACTACTACAAAAGCTGTCCTTACTGATACTGAAGGTCGTATTCTCTGGGATTTTTACGATGTAAATGCAGGTAATCCTGTAGATCTTGCTGTACGTGTCTTAAAAGATTTATATAAAATTTTACCAAAAGACGTTTATATTGCCCGTGCTGTTTCAACAGGATATGGTGAGGCTTTGTTTCAGGCAGCCTTAGGGGTTGATGCAGGTGAAGTTGAGACTATAACTCATTATAGGGCTGCTGATTTTTTTGTTCCTGGTGTTGAGTTTCTTCTTGATATCGGTGGACAGGACATGAAATGTCTTCGCATGAAGGATGGTGCTATTACAAGCATCCAGCTTAACGAAGCTTGCTCTGCCGGTTGTGGATCATTTTTAGCAAACTTTGCAAATACTATGAACCTGGATATAAGGGAGTTCAGTAAAATTGCATTGATGGCAAAAAAGCCTGTAGACCTTGGCAGCCGCTGTACTGTATTTATGAACAGTCGCGTTAAGCAGGCTCAAAAGGAAGGCGCAACAGTTGCTGATATCAGTGCAGGACTTTCTTATTCTGTAATTAAAAATGCTCTCTTTAAGGTAATTAAGCTTAGACGGGCTTCAGAAATAGGCTCAAAGGTTGTAGTTCAGGGTGGTACATTTAATAATGATGCAGTTCTCCGTGCCTTTGAAAAGATAAGCGGAGTTCAGGTGTTCCGTCCTGATGTTGCAGGTCTTATGGGTGCTTATGGTAGTGCATTAATCGCCCATGACCAGTGGCTTGAGCTTACTTCTCCAAAAGCAGGACAGGCTTCTAATGTATTGCCACCAAAGGTTGTATCTAATATTGCTACTTTAGAACAGCTTGAGTCATTTAAGGTTGAACTTGAGTTGAGAAGATGTGGTAAATGTCAAAATAATTGTCTTTTAACTATTAATACATTCTCTACAGATGGTAATGAAGGTGAAGATCGTGCTGTCCGTACATTTGTTACTGGTAACAGATGTGAACGAGGGGCTGAAATTGAAAGTGGTCCTAACGCACCTAAAAACACTGGTAAGGTAAATATTGTTGACGGTAGCAACAAAAAAAATACAAATGTCGATGGTGCTCAGTCTAATCTTCCTAATCTTTTTGAATGGAAGTATAAGAGACTGTTTCAGCATTATGTTCCATTACGTCCTGAACAGGCTCCAATGGGTATTGTTGGTATACCTCGTGTTTTAAATATATATGAAAACTATCCTTTGTGGTTTACTGTGTTTACAAAGCTGGGCTTCCAGGTAAGAATAAGTCCTCGTTCCAGCCGAAATGTATATGAAAGGGGTATTGATTCAATTCCTTCTGAGTCAGTTTGCTACCCAGGAAAGATAAGTCATGGCCATATTGAAGCTTTACTTAAAAATGGCTGTAAGTTTATTTTCTATCCTTGTATTCCATATGAAAAAAAGGAAGATGCCGGAGCTGGTAACCATTATAACTGTCCGATTGTAACAAGCTATCCTGAAGTTTTGCGTAATAATATAGATTCATTACGACAAGACGACAGCATACTGTTTATGAATCCATTTTTGCCAATTTATGATAAGCCTCGTTTATGTGAGCGTCTTTTTGAGGAATTGCATAAACATTTTCCTGCTTTGTCAAAGGAGCAGGTTTATGATGCTGTAGAAGAGGGCTGGAAGGAGCAGGAACAGTTTAAAAAAGATACTGAAGCTGCAGGTGAAGAAGCCCTTGAGCAGATCATTACTATGGGGGCTAATGGTATTATCCTTGCAGGTCGTCCTTATCACCTTGATCCTGAAATTAACCATGGTATACCTGAAATGATACACGGTCTTGGTCTTGCAGTCTTTACAGAAGACTCAGTAGCTCACCTTGGTGCAGTTGAAAGACCTTTGCGTATTATTGACCAGTGGACATATCATAACCGTCTTTATAGAGCTGCAAGTTTTACTGCTGGTATGCCAAATCTTGAGCTTGTACAGTTGACTTCATTTGGCTGTGGTCTTGATGCTGTAACTGCAGATCAGGTTGATGAGATTATGAAGGCAAAAAGCCGTATGTATACTTTAATCAAGATTGATGAAGGTTCAAATCTTGGTGCTGTACGTATACGAATAAGGTCTCTTATTGCTGCTGTAAAAGAACGCCAGAGACATGCTAAAAAGGTTGTAAAAAAGAGTGCTGCATATCAACGTCAGGTGTTTACAAAGGAAATGAAGTTTAAGCACACAATCCTTGCACCTCAAATGAGTCCAATACACTTTAGACTTCTTGAAAAAGCTTTCAGAATGTCCGGCTATAATTTTGTCATACTTGATGCTGTTGACCCTAAGGCTGTTGATACAGGTCTTAAGTTTGTAAACAATGATGCCTGTTATCCTTCAATCCTTGTTGCAGGACAGATGATTGCAGCTCTTGAGTCTGGTAAGTATGATTTGAATAATACTTCTCTCCTTATTACTCAGACAGGTGGTGGCTGTCGTGCAACAAACTATATTGGCTTTATACGCCGTGCATTACAGGATGCCGGCTGGGGCCACATTCCAGTTATTTCAATGAGTGCCCAGGGCTTTGAGCAGAACCCTGGCTTTAAGATTACACTTGGTGTTATACACAGAGCTCTTATGTCTATTATGCTTGGTGATGTTCTTATGCGTGTTCTTTATAGGGTACGTCCTTATGAGGCAGTTCCTGGCAGTGCTAATGCTCTTTACGAAAAATGGAATGCTAAGTGTCTTAAGATGCTAGAGTCTACTTCGATAATAAAGTATCACAAAATGATAAAAGGTATTATCAGGGACTTTGACCGTCTGCCGATTTTACCTGTAAAAAAGCCTAGGGTTGGTGTCGTAGGTGAAATTCTTGTTAAGTTTCATCCTACTGCTAACAATCAGATTGTTGATACTATCGAAAAAGAAGGCGCAGAGTGTGTAATGCCAGATTTGTGTGACTTTTTATTCTACTCATTTGCGACAGGTATCTTCCGTCATGAACAGCTTGCTTTCCCTAAAAAGACAGAGCGTAATGCAAAGTTGATGGTGAAGTTTTTAGGTTTATACCGAAAATATATTTCAAAATGCTTAAAAAAGAGTCGTCGCTTTGATGTACCTCAGTCAATTTATACATTGATGAATGGTGTAGATGATATTGTTCAGCTTGGTAATATTACCGGAGAGGGATGGTTCCTTACAGCAGAAATGGTTGAGCTTATTAACGAAGGTGTTTCAAGTATTGCATGTGTACAGCCTTTTGCATGTTTGCCTAATCATGTAACTGGTAAGGGTATGATAAAAGAGCTTCGTCGTCGCTATCCTGGTACAAATATCAGTGCTATTGACTTTGACCCGGGAGCTTCAGAAGTAAATCAGCTTAATCGTCTGAAGCTTTTGTTAAGTAATGCTGTTGCCGGTAGAAACCCTGATGAAATGAAGAATGGTAAAATATGGACAAAAAATGGTCCTGTTGAGCCTCAGGTTTTATATGCAGATGGCAGCTCTCAATTTGTTGATCCAGAACCTGTATCTACTGTTTCAATACCAGCTGCTACAAGTAATGTGATTAACTGATTAAAATAGCAGGATAGAGATGGTTATAATAGTCAACTCTATCCTGTACTGCTAAGGTCTGGACTTAAAACTGCCGATTTATACAGAAGAGGAGTCTTGTGACTTATGAAAATGCAGTTACGTTTTAGTCTTATATTATTAAGTGTATTCCTTTTTACCCCTGTTTTTGCTGAGTATAATCGTCTTGGTATTCCTGACTCAAGTGAAATAAGGCAGTCAATTGCTGAAACGTGGTTTCATGCACCTGTTGAGTATGTGCGTACATATTCTCCCAAAATAGTAAAAAACAATATAGGCCAGCTTTTTCAGGTTAGTACTGAAGAAAAAGATAATTATTTTTTTACAATAATTGCTCCTCAGGTCATGATGAGTGTAGATGTTTATACGGAGGAAGGTATTACTCAGGATATTATTTCAACTTATCCTGAAGATGAAGCTGGCTCTTGGATACTTGTTCGTAATAAAGCGACAGGTAAGGGACTTGAAATACGACTGTTTTTTTCAAAGAACAGAGATGTATATATAAGGCTTTCTCCTGATAAAAATAAAACAAGTGCTGATTTTATAATCGGAGACTGTTATGCTGCCAGGGCTGTTCCTATCGGGATCCCTTTTGAAAACTTTTATAAGCTGTCTTTTGAAGAGCTTATAAGTGTTACTGAAAAAAGTTTACCATGGAACTACGTTGAAATATATCCTGCTCAATATAATGACACTGTTTTTATGATTAATACAATTAAAAAAAATCTTAAGCGTATAAGTGTTGCACCAGATGCATGTTACGATGAAAATGGCAGACCTGTTTATATTTCAACAGGTCTTGAGCGTACTGTCAGTGATGAAGAGCTTAGTAAAGGCAATATTTCATTGTCGTCAGAAGGTTTTATAAAATGGATTATTGACGGGCTTGTTGAGCCGCTGTCTGGTTCAGGGATTTTTGTTGATGCAATGCTCCGCAGTACCGTATCGTATAATCCTTTAGGGTATGCTGGGATTCGGGATGGAAAAGACGATATTTCATTTACTTTAGACTGGACCCGAAATCTTGCTGCTGCTAGATTTTCGATACAAACCCGTAAAAATTATCTTTACGAACAGACTGGGGTTGATGTTACTATCGAACCTTTTAGTTCTGAAGTAACTGATGAAGGAATTTTATTAACAGCAGGATATTTGAAAAATACTGGTTATAATATAGATAAGCTGCAGAGTCTACTTTATGTTTTGGGTGTTTCAAATCCGACTTATTGTTATCTTGCAGCAATTAGAGAAAAGATAAATGGTGTTGAAGGTAAATCACCTGAGTTGTATGTGTTTGACAAAAGTGCTGCAATTTTTCCGTATTTTGATAAAGAGGGGCGCTTTATGTGTACGGTGTTTGAAAATGGTACAGAAATGTCTCTTGAAACATTTGT
Organism: Treponema sp.; assembly: GCA_045641045.1. Classification (GTDB taxonomy): domain Bacteria; phylum Spirochaetota; class Spirochaetia; order Treponematales; family Treponemataceae; genus Treponema_D. The sequence goes on from JAZUGE010000007.1 coordinate 79,967, forward strand.
AAAATCGCATCCTGGCTGTTATGTACACCTTACTCGGGTATTAACTTCATCTAAGTTTAATCCTCTGTAAAAAAAGGTTGTAATTTATGAAAAAATGCCGGCTTATTCTTTTAAGCCTGTTATGGTCTGTTATATGTATTTTTCACTTAAATGCATTAACAACAGTTGAGCTTGTATCAGAGCTTGAGTCTTCTTATGCAAGTTCATTTTATCCTGGTGTAGTCAGGTATGCTGATGAAATCATATCATCAAAAAAGAGGAATGGAGACTTTTATAAGGCAGTGCTTTATAAAGGTGAGAGTCTTTATAAAATGGGCCGTATAAAAGAGTGTCTTGCCTTTTTACAGTCTGTACGGGAACATGATAATGTTGACAGGTACTATAGCGGAGTTCGTAACTATTGGGAAGGAATGTGTCTTTTTGATTTAAGAAGATACGATGCTGCTCAAAACTGTTTTTATGCTAGTTCAAAAAGTCTTAGTAAAGTAAACGAATCAAAGCTTATAAGGCCATACTATTCTTATTCAGTTTTAATGGGTGCCCGAAGTTTTTACGAGCTGGGGCAGACAGAAAACGCGATTCCATTGTATGAGTATGTTATTTGTAATGGTGCAAAATACTCGCAAAAAGAGTATGAAGAAAGTGTCACTCTTCTACTTACTTCATATAATATTGCCGGCTACTATGTTAAGGCTAAAGAGCTTTATGAAAAAGTAAAAAATGAAAACTTTAGTGATATTGCACGATACTCTTTTATGCTTTGCGCCGGTGTAACTGAAGAAGGACTTTTATCATATAAGAATGCGTATGATTTATATTGCAAAATCCTTCTTGAAGGTCCTTCGACAATTGCAGCCTCTGCAATGGAAAAAGCATACAGTGTTTCGTCAAAGCATAAAAACGAAGTCGGCTCGGATCCTGGTAGTGTTTTTGCTTTGTCTCAGGATAGATTAAAAGATTACCCGTCCTTACTGAGTGAGTTTTGGACTCGTCTTGCTATTGACTGTTATAACAGTGAAGATTATCAGAAAGCCCTTAATTATTTTGATGAAGCTAAAAAGACTGCTTCAGCTTATTTACTCCAGCTAGCTTGTCTTTATAGGGCTGAAGTTTTGATTAAGACTGGTAAATCTGAAAAAACTGATGTTCAACATTCTCTTGATTTATTGAACAGATGTGAAGACGATACAACTCTTAGTGAGCAGGATAGTTTGTATTATGACTATATGCTTGCAAAAAGCAGATATTCTGGCATTTTATGCCAGTGGGACAATTGTATTGCTTATGCTGAAAAAGCCTTTTTGTCAAAGAGTTTGTATATTCAGCAGGAAAGCTCGTACTGGAAGGCTTTGGCTTTATATAATCAAAACAGATATGCGGAGGCTGAAGCTGTTATCAGAGCTGAGTCAAGTGAAGACAATAAAGATGTTCTTAATTTACTTGCTCATGTATATGCAAAGCTTGGCCGGTCTCATGAAGCTGATGTTATTTTTTATTCTTTAGGATTGAATAATCAGCTTGATAATAATGGCAGACTTGATTACTCAAGAACTCTCCTTAATGCAGGTCACCTTATTTCGGCAAGTGAACAGTCTGTTATGGCAACTGGAGGAGAAGCTTTATACTTATCAGGACTTTCGGCATTTAACAGAAAAAACTGGGACAAGGCAAGAGTTTATATGGATAATGCTATAAAGTCTGATGAGCTTGATGATTTGTACTATTCGTATGCTTTATTTTATTCGGGATATAGTAATTATCGCTTAAGTGATTATGACAGATGTTGTGAAAGGCTCTATAAGTTTTTGGAAGCTGACAGCAGTCATCCTCTATACTGGCATGGTTTGATGGCTCTTGCAAAATCTCTTAACCAGATTGGTGAGTACGAAAAAGCTGTTCCGTTTGTAATAAAGGCTGTCAAAACTGCCGAGGGTAGTGAACTTGTTCATGAAGCTGTAAACTTATGCTGTGGTACATATTGTAATATAAAGCAATATGATGAAGCTTTAAGTGTTCTTGCTCCATATGTAGATGGTCAGTCATATTTTGATATCGAGTGTCGATTTAAGGCTGCTGAAATTTATGGCTTAAAAAAGAATTATACTAAAGCTGATGAGTTGTGGTTAAGTATAACATTTGAAAAAAATGCCCTGTCACTCAGTGAGGATGCTGCGTACAGAAGGGGTGAGCTATGTTACTCAACTGGTAATTATAAAAAGGCAGTTACACTTTTTGATGAATATTGTAAAAAATGGTACAACGGAAAGTACTATTACGCTGCTATATATTTTGCAGCGGATGCTTTAAGTAAATGTAATCAGAAAGAAAAATCTCTTTTATACTACAGTCAGATTATTAACACAAAGGAGTATTCAACTTACAAATACGGGTCATTAAAAAATGCTGTATCACTTTACGTTGAATTGGACGAGTACAAAACAGCAGTTACTTTGTGCGAAACTATGTTAAAGGATTTTACCAGTCAGGCAAAGAATGATGGTATTGATGAACTTTTGTCCCGAATCAAGACTTTAGCTAACAGCACAAATCGAAAGCTTGCAATAAAAGAGTATGAGTTCAAAAAGGCTGGGGCCTTAACAACTGTTAAGGGACGTGTTTTAGGTAATGATTATGCAGAGCTTTTGTACAGGGAAAATGGAGCAGATGAAGGGACAATTAGCTTTGTAAGACAACTTTTATCAGAACAGGAAAAACATATTGATGATGAGTATATGTATGCTTTAAAGAGCAGCCTGCTTTTATGCAAGATGCTTAGAGAAAAATCTCATAATGAAGAATGTGCCCAGCTATATCTAAAAGCTGCTGAATATGGACGACTGACAGGTGACGATGAGAGTGCTGCCTTTGCACTTTACGGATGTATTGAAGCTTTTGATGCAGCCGGTAAGTATGGAGACTCAAAAGCCTCTTTTAATACTCTTAAAGAATTGTATCCAAAGTCTGATTTTGTTAAAAATGCTTCAAAGATAATAAATTAAACGGGTGAAAAATGAAAATAACGAACTATAAACTTATACCATTAATATTGCTGGCAGTTTGTTCAGTTGCATATGCTGCTAAGGGTGCAGATGATGAGATTGAACTACCTGATGTAACAACTTTGATTTCAGGAGACTCACTTATAGCCGGAAAAGACAGTGTTCCTGATTATAAGGATGTGCTGCCTGATATAGATACTGCAAAAATTCAATTGCCTTTGCTGAAGAGTGATGGTGATGATAAAAATGCTGAAAAGCAAAGTGTAAAGGCTGCTGAGTCTGATAAAGATATTTATGCACAGGGCAAGGCTGGAGGTGGCTTTCCGTTTTGTTTTACAGGTGATTTTTCTGTATATAGGGCTAGCGGCAATGCTCCTTTTAGTATGAATCTGTCTCATAGTGTGACAGAGGCTATTGCTGATAAAAAAGCAATTGATGGATATTATTTCCGAAGTACTGCTTTTAATGCTGAAAAAACATATACAGGTAGTGCACTGCACAATATAAAAGCTGGTTATGATTTTATTGAAACAGGTCTGCAGGGAAAATCACTTGTTATCACAGATATGATAAGTCACACAGTTTCATCTTCATATGATGCATACTGGGGATTACCAGGAGGTTTTAATTTAAGCTATGGCGCATTTGGTGAGTGGTACACAAGATATGGTAATGAATACTCTGATGGAAGTTTTGTTTCGTATTTAAAATCTGATAAAAAGGCAAATGTTTTTGTTTTTAATCCTGATATAAAGTCTTTATGGACTAATGACATAGTTACAGTAAGTTTTGATTGTGATTACAAAATCCAGGGTAATCTTGCTTCAAATGATACATATGTAAGAGCCCCTGGTTCGTACAGTGCTCAAAGCTCACACAGAGGTCAGTTTACACTTAAAAGCGATGTAATGGTTTCTGTATTTGATATATATGGTTCTGTTTCAGCTTTAGTAGGTACTCATATAGGTGATAATAATGCTTTGGTTCCTTTTACGGTTGGTGTAAAAATTGAAAATACCAGTCAAACTATATCTGTACCATTTACCTTTGATGTCAGTGGAGGTCTTACATCATATCAGCTTAATGTCAGCGAATATGAAAAAAAATACCGCTTTGCGTCATTACCTTGTATACCTTCTGATGTTACAAACTGGTATTGTAAAGCTGATTTTTCTTTTCCGATACGGACTATTGCCGAAGCTGGTGTAAATATTGAGTATAGTAAAACTGCATTTGGTAATGGAGAATGGTCGAGCGTGTATGGTAGTGATTTGACAGACAGTGGAGTATATCTGATAAAGAATAATAGAAAAACATATTTAAACACCGATTTATTTGCCTCTGTTATATTTAATGATGTCAGGCTCAACTGGAGCTGGACATCTTATTGGCTTGATACATCTGCTATTGAATATAAACACTGTATAAAAGCTGGTGCGTTGTATCAGAAAAAGGGCTCTCTTTGGTCCACAGGTGTTGATTGTGATTTTGGACTTGGTAATGATTTTGACAATACACCTTGTCTCAATGCATATAGTCAGGTTGTACTTACAAAAGCTCTGCGTATGTCATTTGAAGTAAATGATGTAATTAAGCTTGTTTCAAATGAGACTCGCAGATATGCAGATTCACAGTATAAACAGGAGAGTGGCTCGGCTTCTCTGTTTCTTAAATTTCAATTTTAATTAGGAGAAAATAAAATGCTATCATTATTAAAATCTGGTGGAATCCTTATGATTCCTATTATTCTTTGTGGAGTTACTGCAACATTTATTATTATAGAACGTTGTGTTTATTTTGCTTCGGTAAAAAAAAGGGATGCGCTTTTAAAAGCTAACATCAACGAAGCTCTTGCGAATAAAAATTATGCGGCAGCTGAAAAGTACTGTACTTTAGCCGGAACTCCAACTGCACAGGTAATAGCTAAAGCAATAAAATGCCGGTCTTTACAGGAAAAAGATTTAAAGGAAATTATACAGACTGAAATGGACGGAGTTGTACCTCAATTTGAGCATTTGTTGACACTTTTGGGTACAATCGCAAATATCAGTACATTATTAGGACTTTTTGGAACTGTTACTGGTAATATTAAAGCATTTGGTGTTCTGGGTGCTGGTGGAACAATGGGTAATCCTGCAATTCTTGCTGGTGCGATAGCAGAAGCTCTTGTTACTACAGCTGCCGGTCTATTTGTGGCGATACCTGCATTAATTTTCAATAACTATCTTATTTCGAGAGTTAACAGAAGCATCACTGCTATGGAATCAACTGTTACAACTGTTTTATTGAAGCTTACCGGAAGGATTTTGTAATGAGGGTAACTAAACGTAAAAACATACAGTCTAATGTGGACCTCACACCTATGATTGATGTTGTATTTCAGCTTATTCTGTTTTTTTTGGTTTCAACAACCTTTGCCGTTTTACCTGCTATCAGTGTCAATTTGCCTTCAAGTAAAACTGCAAAAGGGACAGATACTGCAGGTATAACTATTACAATCAGCGAGCAGGGTAAAATATGGTTTAACGAAGAAGAAGTCACAATGAAAGCACTTGATAAAAAATTGAAGGAGTTTGATACCGCTGATAAAAAAAGGGAAGAATTTCCGGTTTCAATTGAAGCAGATGATAAAGTTACTAATGGAACTATTGTAAAACTTTTTGACCAGCTTAGAGTTAATGGCTTTGCAGCTGTAAACTTAAGGACTACTGATAAATGACGGACCTTGAAAAAAAGCCATTTGCCTGTGGTATTGCAGGAACAATAGGTATATGGATGTTACTGCTTATGCTCATGTCTGTATACTCCGTTTTTTTAAAACCAAAGGAGTATAAAACTATACAGATAACATTAGATACTGTAAAAGAGATGGAGCAAAAGAATATTGTAAGGGAAAAGCCTGTTCTAAACAAAAAAAGTGCTGAAACGGCAAAGAGTGAAGATGGTAAATCTGATTCACAAAAAAAAGATACTGTAAAAACTTCAGAAAAAGCAGTGACTGAAAAAGCTGTTAAAAACGAAGTAGTTAAAAATGAGAGTCAAGTTCTTCAAAAATCTGTGGAAGAGCTTATGGCTGAGCAATTTAAAAGTAAAAAGCAAACTGCTCAATGGGCTATGGCTGATGATGCCGTTGAAAATCAGTCTGTTAATAAAATTTCTCCGGCTGCTCCTGTTGTATCTCAAAAGACTCAGGCGCTATCTGGTAAGGCTGCATCATCAGCTTCAAACGTAAATGGTCCTGCTTTATCTGCTTCAAAGACTACAAAACAAGCATCTTCAGATAACTTGTCTGCTGATACAGAAAAAGCATTAGCTTCAATAAAAACTGTACGCAAGTCTATGTCATACAATGATAATGTGAAGGGCGAGTCCATAATTGACATAGATCAGAGAGCAGATGGTTATGCCTTTGTTGTAAGTGGCGGAAACTCAAGAGTGTTAATTGAACCAAAGACGCCTGTAATAGTTTTAAGTGAAGAAGAGGCTTCTTCTATTGATGCAACTAAAAAGCTTACTATTACCTTTACAATAACAAAAGATGGTTATGTGCAGAGCGGTAACGTTAAAATTAGTCCTGAAGGTCTTGTTAGCAGTATTGTAAAAGACGCCATTGTACGAACAGTTTCTTCATGGCGCTTCAGTGCCGCTAACACTGATAGTGTGGCAAGCTTTAAGTATAACATCAATAAATCTTAGATCTTTTCTTTTTGCAAGGCTTCCGACCCTTGTTTCGTAAGCTTTGCTGTTATCTAACCTCATTTTTCATGGACACTTCATATTTTAATATTGTATAATCAATGCATGCTTAAAGATATTTCCGTTATCGCATTTGATATTGATGGTACTCTTTATCCTTCATATTCTCTCAATATCCGTATTGTTGCATATTTTTTGCGTCATCTTCGTTTTTATATAAGCTACAATAAGGCCCGAAGGGTTCTTCACCGTTCGGCTCCGTTGCCAGATTTTTATGAGTATCAGTCACGTGTACTTGCTGATTACCTGAAATGTAATCCGGAAAAATCAAAGAAGCTTATACAGGACATTGTATATGATGGTCTTAAAAAGTACTTTACAAAGGTTAAGCCATTTAAAGGTGTAAAAGAAGTTTTACCACAGTTAAAAGCTGCTGGTTACAGACTGGCAATTTTGTCTGACTTTCCGCCGGAGCAAAAAGGGGACTTATGGGGATTGTATTCTCTGTTTGATGTTGTTCTTGGATCGGAGCAGTGCGGGGCATTAAAGCCTTCAAAATATCCGTTTGGCATTTTAGCCAGAACTCTCAATGTAAAGGAAGAAAATATTCTTTATGTGGGAAACAGTGTAAAGTATGATGTAAGGGGCAGTAAAGGAGCTGGTATGAAAAGTGCCCTTATTGTTCCATGGTGGAAAAAGTTATTTCATTTATCTAACAGAGAAGCTGATATTTGTTTTACTTCCTATCGTCAATTGGCTCATATTGTGTTACAATAAAAAAAGTTAGATAAAAAAAACGCGGGTGGGTAAAAAGTGATAATTCTCCCTATTATTATATCGGTATGTATATCGGGAGTTATTATCTTTATTTCAAAACAGTTAGATAAAGATAATAATTCATTTGATAAAGTAAGAACTTTTGCAAATAATAAAATCGCTGAAATTGATAAGTATCTTGGCGAAGAGATGGATAAAATCAATGGGCTTTCAGCTGATATGGACACACGCAAGACATCGGCAATTGCTGTCGTTAATCGTCTTGAAAAGCAGATTGAAGATATAAATGCAAAAAATGCAGATTTTGAACAAAAGTTCGCTATAGTTGAAAAAGTAAACACTCAGCTTGATTCATTCAGTAAATCATTGAATGAGCTTATGTCTATGACTTCAAGTGCAGAGTCTAACCTTCAAAAACTTCGCTCTCAGTCTTCTGTTGTTGATAAAATGTCATCAAAGATTTCAAGCTTTGAAAAACAGGTTAATCAACTTGAAAAGCGGGTACCGCACCTTGCAGAAGAATTTACTAATAACAATAATGAGAGTCTTAAGCTCATTGGTACAGAGCTTTTAAATCAATATAAATCAAGAGCACAGCAGTTGGATCAGTCTGTTACTGAAAACGCCCAGAAGGCAGAGCAGCTTTTAAAAGATATTGAGGCAGATATAAAAAATGCATATGCACAGGCTGTACAAAAGGCTGAAAGCCTTGAAGATATGGCTTTTAAGCATTTAAGTGAACAGGCAAAAGCTCGTTCAGATTCTTATATTTCATCTGTTGAGCAGCATGCTGATGAAATTAAGAAATTTGTTCAGGAAAAAATTGAACAATCCCAGTCACTTGTTGAACAAAAGACCTCGGGTTTACTTGATGAAGTAAACAGCAAAACAGACTCTATCATTGGAGAAATTGCATCTAAGCTTGAAAATGTTCATCAAGATTTAGCAGGGCAAGTATCTCAGTTAGATTCGTCTGTAAATGACCGCATATCTTCAACAATTATCAATATTGAAGACAAGTTCCGAAATGAAACTTCTCTGCTTGTAAACAGATTGGATACTCGGACTTCGGATTTAACTGCAAAATTTGAAACTGCTAGTGCAGAAATTGAAGAAAAATTTACTAGTACGACTTCAAATCTTGAAGAAAAGTTTTATGAACAGACATCACGCCTTGAAGATCTGTTTGTTGAAAAAACTTCAAACCTTGAGGAACAGTTTTATGGTGCAACATCTGATTTTGAGGATAAGCTAAAAAGTGCAACAACAGGCATTGACGAGCGTATATATGAAGTAAGGTCAGATCTTGATGGACAAATTAGTAATGTTCGAACAGAAATGGAAGATAGACTTGACGATACAAATACAGTCCTTGATGAAAGGTTAACAAATATGGAGCAGTCGTGTCAGGACCGTTTAACTTCACTTACTGATACATACAGTGAACGTACTTCGGCCCTTGAACAGACTATGACTTCAAAGTTTGCAGAATGGGACGAAGCATACAAATCAAAGTCGGTGGAACTTTCGTCTGCATATGAAAATGAACTTGGTGCATATAATACAAGGCTTAAAAGCGTTACAGCTGATTTAAACAGGCATTTGTCAGAGTCTCTTTCTCAGGCAAAAAAGACTGCAGCAGAACTTACTGCCGAAGTAAACGGCAATGGAAAAACATTAGAGACGATTCGCGAGACTTTAGGTGGTCAGATAGCTGATATACAAAGCAGATATGGAGATCTTTACAAAAAGACTATTGCAGATGTTGATGCCAAAGAAACTTCAGCATATGCCCAGTTCCAGAAGATAACGGAAGAGCACCTTGAGGCTTATAAAACTGCAGTGGAAAACAAAGTAAATGCTATGCAGTCAGATATTAATGAAAAGGTATCTCTTGCTCAGCAAAGTTCTGGTGAGATCTTGGAGCAGACTCTTAGCGCAGTAGAGCAAAAGGTTAGTGAAGTATCTGAAAATGTAAACAACATTGTTGAAGGACTTCAGTCATTAGTTGATGAGCGAGTAGGTTCACTGAAAGAAGACGTAGAGCAAAAGGTTTCTGGTCTTGATACAGGTGTTGATGACAGAGTAAAAGAGTTACACGAAGAGTTTAATACTACAATTTCTTCTATGAGTAGAGAAGTTCTTTCAAAAATAACAGCTTTACAAAGTGAAGTTGACTCAAAGGCTCAGGATGTATCAGGTTATGTAAATGGCCGTATAGATAACATACAGTCTTTAATGGAAGATAAAGTTAGTGATTGGGAAACGGAAATCGTAACTCGTGTAACAGACTTACAGAACGATGTTGGTGACAAAGTTGATTCACTAAAAGACAGTGTTTCAGGTCAGATTACTGAAATTACAAGAGATGTTTATGGTAAAGTGAACTCATTACAGGGAGGTGTAACAACTAAAGTTGAATCCCTTGAAAATGAAGTTAATACAAAGGTAAGTTCATTACAGAACCTTGTTTCAGGTAAGGTCGAAAGTCTTGACGGTGAAGTAAGAGGTAGAGTTGATGGTCTTGCCAAAGAGTTGGGCGAAAAAATTACAGATATCGAAAATGTTATTACAGCAAAAGTAAATAACATAGATTCGGATGTAAACTCAAAGATTGAAACATTGCAGAACAATGTTGATGAAAAGGTTAAGTCATTAAATTACGGTGTGGATGAAAAGGTTTCAAGCCTTCAGTCTGTAGTTGAAGAAAAAGTTTCGCACTTAGATTATGATATCTCTTCAAAGGTTAGTGAGCTTGAGACTTTAGTAAAGGATAAGATTGGTGGCTTCGAAGAGCAGCTTGCTGTTGTAAACGGCACTATGGACAAGGAAGTTTCAGACAAGATCAAAAAACTTCAGTCTGTTGTTGAAGAAAAAGTCAGTGGTCTTGAAAGTGATTTGGTTTCAAAAGTTGGAACCTTGCAAAATGATGTGATTTCAAAGGTTGTAGGGCTACAGAACGATGTAAATGATAAAGTGATTGATTTACAGTCAAATCTTAACGACAAAGTTGATACAATTCAGAACGATGTTATTACAAAAGTAATGGATCTCCAAAATGATGTAAATGACAGAGTAAACACCCTGGAGTCAACATTAGAAACTAAAGTTACTGATGTTCAGGAAAATGTTACAGGTATCTTAGGAGAAATCCAAAAGAATCTTGATATTTCATCTGAAAAAGCAAATGCAACTGCTGACAGTGTTGCAAAGACTGTGTATTCATCAAGTACTGAGCTTCAAAACTTTAAAAAACAGTCAGATGAAAAGATAAATCAAATCAATAGCCAGCTTTCAGAATTGTCAAAGATTATTAGCACTACCTATGATTCAAAACAGACTGAGCTTTTAAACATTGTAGATAAGCAGTTAAGTGAATATCGAAAAAATATTGATTATCGTTTCACAAAGCTTGAAGAGGTTGGAAATGATATGGAGTCCCTTGAAATGGGACTTCGTAACATGATGGAAGATGTTGAAAAACGTGCACAGGATGAGTTTTCTTCATTTGCGAAAACTCAGCAGGAAAAAAACAACGAGTACGCTTCATTATTAAAAAAAGATTTTGACTCAGTTGCTGAAAAAATCCAAAATCTGGAACAGGATTTAAACTTAATAAAGGAAACTGCAAGTGACAATGTAAGTGCTACATTAAAGGATTTTGAAGTAAAATTTGGGGCAGATTTAAAGAGGAGAAGTGACGCAATTGATGAAAACCTTTCAAACTGGAAACTTTCAGTTGATTCAAAGCTTTCAGAGCTTGAAGGAGAGTATGACAGGGAACGTCGTGACCTTGAGGCAAAGTACAACGAAGATACAAAGCAAAAGTTCACTTTAATTGAAGAAAAAGTATCCGAACTAAGTTCAAAGTATGAACGGGCCATTATTGATGCTGAAAGTGAGTTTAAAAATCAGCTTAATGATGTTGAAGAGAACATAAGAGAATTTACTCAAAAGTGTCGCACAGATCTTGCTGTTGCAACAGGAAGCAGTGATGAGCTTATAAAGAATTCTCTAAAAAACTATAAAGAACATTATGAACAGTTGCTTGATAAGTCAGTTTCAGATAGTGAAAGCAGGCTTGCAGCTTTGGAGCAAGAAATAAGAGACCGTTCAGAGTCAAATACTGCAAATATTGACTCTATGGTAGGAGACTTTAAAGCTTGGAGCATGCAGTTAAAGCAGCAATTTGAGCAGACAAAGCAGTCATATGGTTCTCAGCTTGGTGCAGTTGAAGAAACTAACAGACAAAAAATTGCAGAGCTTCAAAGTACCCTTGAGCAGAGTTTTATTGAGTTTAAGGATAATGCTGAGCAGGAGCAGAAAAAGCTTGCTGCTAATATAGCCGAGCTTCATAACGAGATTGAGGAAAGTCTTTCGCTGTACAGGCAGGAATCTGAAAAGATTTTTGCTGATAAGCAGAAACAGTATCAGCTTCTTATAAATGAAACAGAGCAAAGTGTTAAGGAGCAGAGCTCACAGACTGTTAATACTCTTATTGAAATCAAGGGAGAGCTCACAAAAGCTAGGGAAGAAAGTTTAAATGAGCATCAGCAGATGGTTGCTCGAATGCAGAATGATTCTACCGACTTACAGTCACGCCTCAGTGAAATGAATAAGCAGGTAAGCTCATTTGCAGAGTCTATGAAAGTTTATCAGCAGGCAGACCAGTTGAAGGATCAGCTTGAAAACCGTATTAATGATTTAATGGGACAGCTTTCTAAAGTTAATTCATACCAGGCAACAATTGATGACATTCAAAAGCAGTTTGGTGAGATAAATAAAGTATATAGCGATATAAATACAACGTTGACTCGCTTTAACACTGAAAAAGGTCATATTGATAGTCTTGAGTCAAGATTTAATCATCTTATCAGTCTGTCAGGGACAATGGACCAAAAAATTAAGGATTTACAAACTACAAGTGATGAGCTTCAAAGTATTCAGTTAACTGTACGTAGTTTCCAGGATAGTCTAGGAGACATAAAAAATCATTACGACAGGCTTGATAAAAAGCAGGAAGTAATTACTGCCGTAAACAATGAAGTAGATAAGGCCTTTGAAAACTTGCAAAGTATTGAGCAGCGTCTTAATGATGTAGATCGTCAGTCAAGGGTATTGCCTTCATCAATTACACAAATTCAAAAAGATATTGAATCTTTAATTGGATCTAGTGATAAGATTAATGAGCTAGTTGATAAGGTTACAAATGTGCAGACACTCATTGATGAGACTCAGAAAAAGGCTGAAGCTGTACAGCAAAGCCGTGAAGGCATTGCTCGAAGTGAAACACGTCTTATGGATTTAAGTAAAAAAATAGATGAAAAATTTGAGACCCTTGAGCACATAACGAATGTATCAACAGGTGCTGCAGGAACTCAAGATAAAAGTCGCTGGTCTCCCCAGGATAAAGATACTGTGCATCGGTTGAAAAAACAGGGATGGACTGCTGAGGCTATTGCAGGTGTATTAAAACGCAGTATTGGCGAAGTTGAACTTGCTTTAGAGCTAGGCATAGATAATTAATGGGTTAGATGCAAAAAAAAGCACTGTCAAAAGTTGATATGTACCCATAATCCTGGACACATATTATGAATTAGAAGGTACTAGTGGATGCTTCCCTGTATTTTACAGGAGGCATCCATTTTGTTTTAACCT
>JAZUGE010000008.1:0-3972 GCA_045641045.1 Treponema sp.
CTTGGCGAAGACGGCCGTCCATACTGTGTAGATAAATCAATGAACATGAGCACAGAAGATGTAGAAAAAACATTGATGGGACTTATGCCACTTATTCAGGAACGTCTAAAGTTCTTAACAGAAGCTGCAGAAATGGTTCACTTTATGTTTACAGAACCTGCTGTTCCTCCTGCAGAACAGATTATTCCTAAAAAGCTTGATCTTGCAAAAACAAAAGAAGTTTTGGAAGCTGCAAAAGATTTTGTACATCAGGTATTCAGTCTGGATCACGAAGGTGCAGAAAATCTTGCAAAAGCAAAAGCAGAAGCTATGGGAATTAAACTTGGTGACTTTATGATGCCAATCCGTATGGCAGTTACAGGAAGTCGCGTTTCTCCACCATTAATCGGTTCAATCCTTGTTCTTGGCGAAGAAAAATGTCTTTTGCGCATAGAAAAAACTTTACAAACTTTATAAAAATATTTACAGAATATAAAAATTGAAGTAAAATATAAGAACGATTAAACTTAGGAGCGTTTATTTATGAAAAAAACAATTCATAACATAATTGCAGTTTGTTCTGTATTATGTTTGTCTTTATTATCATTGGTTTCTTGTAAGCAACCTTACACAGAAGAAAAAGAGATATTTTCACCTCAGCCACAGTATGGTTCGTTCGGTTATTGGATTTCTGGTATTGATTGGGATTTTAATGTTACATTGACCCCTGATGAAAACGGTATTAGGGTACAATGTCATCCTGAACACGAAGGTTTTCCTGGTGATAACTTTTTTGATAGCAACAGTTTTGGCTGGAATGATATTTCAGTTACTTGTAATGGTATAACTCATAATTCAAGTAATGAGGAAAGAACTCAAGGATATATAGATTTTATCTATCCATTTACAAGTCGAAAATGTGGTGAAACATTTGAGTTTAAAGTAAACTATAGTGGGGTTCCTTCGCTCACGCTCACATGTCTTGCTAATGGTGGTTGTGGAAGTTTAGTAAAACCTTCAGAAATTGATGATATGGAAGTTTATCTAAGTGCAGAGGATTATGGTACTAAAATTGATGTTTTAACAACGTTAATTAGCCCAAATAGTATAACATATTTAAGTGATTTGAATGGTACTAATTTTGATGTTACTTCTGTATGGTATCAGGTTTATCCAGTTCAAAATGGTAGTATTGACTGGAGTATTTGTGAACAGAATCAAATCGATGATAATAACTATTTCTGGATGGATTTTTTTGGATATGGATTTTTCTTAGTTGAAAATTCAAGTTTAGCTTTTATTGGAGAATATCTCAACGCAAATCCTAATGTATATACAGGAGCTTATGCACAATATGCTTTTAAAGTTCATCCAAATACTTCTATACCAGAAATTGATAACGTTGAGTTTGAAATAGCCAGTATAAACGGACAAACTGAATTAGAGTAATAAGTATATTAAGCATATAAATGCTATAATATAAATATAAGAGAGGGTGATTAATTAGCTTTGTTAAAGTAAATTAATCGTTTTGGCAAATGCCACCTTCTAAATAAATGGAGGATTATCCATGAAAAAAACATTATTGAAAGTTGCAAGTCTTTTAGCACTTGCAGCAACACTTTGCTTGACAGCATGTTCATCTGCAGTTACAGCTTACGATGATCAGCTTGCTGCTCCAGAAGCAAAACTTTACGCTTATCCTGGCGTAAATATTATTAGTTGGGCTGCAATTCCAAATGCAGATTCATATCAGGTTTGGAGAACTGTTGGCGATTCAGTTGCTTCAGTAAGTGAACTTAATGGTGGTAATAACCAGACAGTTATTTACGGAGATAACGAAGTAAAATTAGAAGATACTGTATATACTTACAGAATCATTGCTATTGCAAAAACTCCAAATGGTGTTGGAATTATGGACAGAACTTCTGAAGTTACTGTTTCTATGACAACTCCAACAGCTTTGACAGCAGACGAATTAGCAGAAGAAGAACCAAACTACGCTGGTAGATTTGCACCATTCTTCACATCATATTCTGACTTGGCTAAATACGAAGCTGACTATGATGCAGATGCTGAAGTTCTTGCTCCAGAAACAATCAAAGTTGATGTTGATGCTCACTATGATGTAGTAGTTACATTCCCAACAAAACCTTATGCTTATTATGAAGTTTATTATGGCGAAGAAGGTTTCTTCTTGGATAATAGCTTAACTGCTGATAAAACAATTATCGGATATGAATGGCCAGGAAAAGCTGTAGTTGAACTTACAGGTCTTTCAGATAACAACAAAGCTAATGTAATTGTAAAAGCTATTCCACTTAACAACTGCTATGCTGCTTCTGAAGTTGTAGCTTCTAATGTAGTTCAGATTTTGAAAGCTGATTTCGATGTTGAATTTGTAAGTGCACTTTATACATCTGCTAATAAAGCAGCTGGAAAAGCAAGATTGACATTCGTGGCTGAAAAGCTTAATGGTGAAGATATTCCAGTTGAAGCATTTACTGTATATCGCTATACATCAAATAGCGACAAACCTTGGGAAAACAAATACGAAGCACTTGATAAAAAAGTAACAAAAGCTTCTTATGATAGTTCTAGTACTACATATTTGGGTGATACATATACTGTTTATTACATCGACGATGATAATGTACCAGTACTCAAGAATGTTTCATACAAATACTATGTAAAAGCTGTTTATAATGGTGCAATTTCAATTGCTTCTGATCCAAGCAACAACTATGAAAAATATATTGCATTGGCTGCTGCTGACTTAAATGGTGGATATCAGGCTGAAAATTCAGCTTTTGCTACTTTTGGTTCGAATGTTAACGCTGATAATACAGCAGCTGTAAAATTTAACTTATTTGTAGCTTATCCAATTGGATATACAACAACTGATACTTTATACCAAGGCGAATTTGATACTTACAATGCAGCTTTAACATCTACTTTGGAAGAATGCAGCAAAAAAGTTGATTTAGTGGCACCAGCAACATCAAATGGAACTTCTTATACAATCAATGGTGTTGAACAGAGCTATAATACAAAATCTTATAATGGCGTTAGTGTAACACTTACTCCAGGTTACACAGAAAATGACGATTCTGAAACTATCGGTAAATACTATACATTCAAATTTGTAGTTGAAGTAAAAGATGCTGAAGGAAAAGTTGTTGATACAATTGTAAAATCACGCGGTTATTACGTAACATGTGATAATACATATACAACACCTGATTACTCAGTTGTAGAAATATTCTAATTTTTAATTAATATTTAATTAGAATAGTCGCCGCCGGTGGTAACACCGGCGGTTTTTTTTGTCCTGTCATTGCGAGTAGTTAATGTTACTTCGTCATTGCGAGCACAGTTACTTCGTCATTGCGAGCCGCAGGCGAAGCAAACCATTACACCCAGGGCTCGTAAAACTACGTTCCCCCTGCTACCGCCAGAAGGGTGTTACTCGGCGGAGCGAACCAGGCGGAAGCCATACTTGTCGTAGCGGTAGTACGGGTTGCTGTTGTCACGGCGAGCCACCGAACAGATGTTGGCGTCGTTGTTCCAACTACCCCCACGTTGCCTACGGTAGGACGACGCAGAAACCACAGCAGGATTTACTAAGAAGCCTTCACTGTCTTTAAAATTTTCATCATCTATTTTAACAGTACCGCTGAAATAATCATTACACCATTCCCAAACGTTTCCACTCATATCAAATAAGTGTAAAGTGTTATCTTTCTTTTTTCCTACTTCATGGGTTCCGCAGCCTACTTTACCACTTTTATAATAATCACCTGTTGTTCCTTTATTACAAACATTATATCCATACCATCCCACTTCATCTAAATCTGCATTACTGCCTGCTGTAGATGTACTGTTTTTACCGGCAAAGTAGTAACTCCAGTAAGCGGCATTTGGGTCTCCGCCACGGGCTGCAAATTCCCATTCTGTATCGGTTGGCAGGCGGTAACCTGTTTGGGCAAGGTC
>JAZUGE010000009.1:0-20257 GCA_045641045.1 Treponema sp.
CTACATTACGTCTTTCTTTTTCCTTCACTGATTTTTTTTCAAAGAACTGATACTTAAGTTTTTGTATTACAACTACTTAAGCTTGTTAGTGTGTCGCTGTTTAGCGGCGACGTTGATTAATATATATCACTCGCAAAAAAATTGCAATAGCAATCATTGCTTTTTTTGCATTTTTTTTAATATTTTTTTGTTTTTTTTATTTTTCTTCTGCAATGGGACTTCTTGGTAAGAAAAATAAATGTTTTTGGTAAGCCAATAAGATATTCTTGGTAAGAAAACAAGATGTTCTTCGTAAGACAACAGGATATTTTTTGTAAGCGAATAAGATATTCTTCGTAAGAAAACATGATTTTTTTGGTAAGAAAACAAGATATTTTTGGTAAGACAATACTCTATGCTCAGTAACTTAAGTTTCACCCATGCAAAATAATAACTTTCACACTCATAAAACAACAGATATCTCTATTACAAAATAATAGCTTTCACGATCATATAATTACCGCTTTCACAGACCATAAAGCTTAAATATCACACTCTGTATATCTTATTATTCACTAACCCTGTATAAGCTTTTTTCACAGCCCCACGGAATATGTTTCATAGTCCGTGGGACTACAGTCTGTAGTCCAGCTGATTACAGTCTGTAGTCCACGGGGGTACAGTTTGTAATCAGTACGTTTAGCATTTAATTAATGCAATGATCAGCTTTCAGCTTAATATCTTGCACGATCTCCACCAATAAGCTTTGGACGTGTGTATGCACAGGTAACGTATGCTTTACCAATATAAGGATCCTTAAGCCTTACAGGAACCGCAACATGCCTTAAGTGCATACCAATAAGAGTACTACCTATATCAAGACCACAATGAGCCTTTACATATTCTACAACCACGCCCTTTTTAAATCCATTATAGGCAGCTGTTGCAAATGAGCCACCTCCTTTTAGCCAGGGAACAACACTTACTTTTTCATAACCGTATTTTTCTGCACATTCTTCACTTATCACAAGAGCTCTATTTAAATGCTCGCAGCATTGACAGGCTAAATACACGTCATTTCTATCACAAATTTCTTCTGCAGCTTCAAAAATGATTTTGCCGATAAGCTCATTCGAGTTTTGTCCAATAAAACCACCTAAAACCTCACTAGATGAACATCCTACAACAAAGATGTCCCCTTTTTTTGCATTTGCTTTTTCAAGTATGTACTGAACTATATTTTTTACCTGCTTTTCAATTAGTTTTATATCAATTTTATTGTCCATAAATAAAACCTCTTTCTTCTATTATATTGAACAGACAAAAACCGTTAATGGCCAGTTTGATAAAAGTTTAAAATACCAGTCTGCTCCACAAATAACAGATTCCTGTTATTCTTTTTTATTTTAAAGTTAAACACTGTTGATTTTTTTTCAAATGATGGTAATATATTGATTGTGATAGTAATACTATCACAATCAATATATTAAATTTTGAGGTCACATATGGCATGTCTTCTAGCCCCATTAACAGAAGCTGTTATAATCACAGCTGCAAACAAACTCTACAATAAAATCTCCACAAAAAGCGAACTAATAAAAATCAAACACAATAAAAAAATTGAAGTTTTAAACAATATGCTCTATGGCGGAAGCTTTTTACTTGCACTTGAACATATTTACCATGGTGAAATTATTTTTTCATTTCCATTTTTAACAGCAGTAAGAGACGGTAATACTCATCAAATGCTTACAGAAATTGCAACTTCAGGAGTTGCAATGGCTTTACTTGTTACATCTGTATGGGCAGCAGGCTGTTTTATTTTTGAACAAATAACTAATACAAAAAAAGGACTTGCTATATAAGCTATGTGTGAAATTATTACAATTCTTATGGCAGTTTTATTTACTGCGGTATGGTATAGAAAAATAAAATCAGGTATTAAGGCAAAAAATCTTTTTAAAACTGCCCTCATATTTTGGGGAGCAAGCTTAATGTGGCTCGTTGACTGCTTTGTTAATGTTTTTGAAGGCGCCAGTTTTTTTGACATCAGTACCGAAGATTTTTACCTGGGACTGATTATCGCTTTAAGCGGAATCACTCTTTTTATAGTACTTAATATAACAGAATCAAGAAAAGGTCACTAATATGGACAAAATAAAGGTAATCGAGGTTAAGGAAAATATCCTTAACAACAACGATAAAGAAGCTCAAAAGCTTAGAGACAAACTGCATTCAAAAAAAACATTTTTAATGAATCTGATGTCTTCCCCTGGCAGTGGTAAAACTACAACATTATGCCAGACAATTGCTGCTCTTAAGGACCAAATCAACATTGGTATTATGGAAGCGGACATAGACTCTGATGTAGATGCATATACTGTGGCAAAACAGGGTGTAAAATCAATACAACTTCACACAGGGGGGATGTGTCATCTGGATGCAGCTATGACTGAACAAGGATTAAATGAACTTGGCATTGAAGGTCTTGATCTTGTTGTTCTTGAAAACGTTGGTAATCTTATATGTCCGGCAGAGTTTGATACTGGTGCTGTAAAAAATGTAATGATTTTATCGGTACCAGAAGGACATGACAAACCTTTAAAATACCCTCTGATGTTTTCGACGGTAGATGCGCTTTTAATAAATAAAATTGATGTGATGCCTTACTTTGATTTTGATATGGAAAAACTAAAGGAATACGTTAGTCATCTTAACAAAAAAGTACAGATTTTTCCGGTATCGGCAAAAACAGGAGAAGGCTTTGATAAATGGAATGCATGGCTTTTAAGTCAGGTAAAGGACTGGCAAAAGTAACGCGAAAAAAAAGAAAAGGAAAAGAATATGTCGAAAACGGATAATAAAGGAGTTCGTAAAAACATTCTTGAGCTGGGACAAAAAATAACAGACCGCTTAGGACGAAAAATAACAGCAGAAGATCCTGAGTACTGGGGTCTTAACGAAGTTGTTACAGACCAGATGTGCGAGGTTGCCTTAAAAATGAAAGTAAGACACCCTTACACTTTAGATGATATGGTAAAGCTTACAAAAAAAGATGCATCATATCTTGAAAAACTTTTATATGACATGGCTGTAACAGGCCTAATTGAATACAACTGGGAAAACCCTCAGCACAAAAAACAGTACATACTGCCAATGTTTGTTCCTGGTTCTGCAGAGTTTTTCAATATGAACGAAAAACAGCTTGAAGCTCATCCCAAGCTCGGCCGATTTTTTGAACGTATGTCATTTGAGCCTTTAACCAAGGTTACACCTATGGTTCCTCAGGGAGGAGCCGGCATTGGCATGCATGTTATCCCTGTTGAAAAAGCTATTGAAGCTGCCAGCGACTCAGTAAGTGTTGAGCATATATCACACTGGCTTTCAAAATACGAAGGTAAGTATGCAGCCTCCCCTTGTTCATGCCGTATGTCACGAAAAACCTTTGATGAAGGCTGTGGTGACGATGTAAGGGACTGGTGTATTGGTGTCGGAGATATGGCTGATTACCTTGTTGAGACAAAACGCGGTCATTACATTACAAAGGACGAAGTATTTACTATTTTAAGGCGTGCCGAAGAAAACGGTTTTGTTCACCAAATTACAAATATTGACGGCGAAAATAAGATTTTTGCTATATGTAACTGTAACGTAAACGTATGCTATGCCTTACGTACTTCGCTACTGTTTAATACACCAAACTTAAGCCGTTCTGCTTATGTTGCAAAAGTAACTGCCGAAAAATGCGTTGCCTGCGGAAAATGTGTCGAAGTCTGCCCCGCAGGAGCTGCAAAGCTTGGACAAAAATTGTGTACAAAAAATGGTCCAGTTGTTTATCCTAAACATCAGCTGCCTGACAATACAAAATGGGGCGAAGATAAATGGGATATTAACTACCGCGACAATAACCGCATAAACTGCTATGACACAGGCACATCTCCATGTAAAACTGCCTGTCCGGCTCATGTATCAGTACAGGGATACTTACGCATGGCAAGTGAAGGACGATATACAGAAGCCTTAGAATTAATAAAAAAAGATAATCCCTTCCCTGCTGTATGCGGCCGTATTTGTAACAAAAGATGTGAACAATCATGTACAAGAGGCATCGTAGATCAGGCTGTAGCTATTGATGAAGTTAAAAAGTTTATAGCACAAAAGGATCTGGATAGTAACACGCGTTTTATACCAAAAAAGGTAATTCCGTCAAATTATGGTGGCTTTGACCAAAAGATTGCAATTATAGGTGCTGGTCCTGCAGGACTTACCGCAGCCTATTACCTTGCAGAAAAAGGCTACAAACCTGTTGTTTTTGAAAAACACACTCAGCCAGGTGGTATGCTTGTATACGGTATACCATCATTTAAGCTCGAAAAAAATGTTGTTCAAGCTGAAATAGACATACTAAAACATATGGGTGTTGAAATTAGAACAGGTGTCGAAGTTGGTAAAGACATTACAATAAATCAGCTTAAACAGCAGGGCTTTAAAGCTTTTTACATAGCGATAGGCTGTCAGGCTTCCCGTAAAGCAGGTATTACAGGAGAAGACGCTGAGGGTGTAATGAGCGCTGTAGACCTTTTAGGAGCTGTAGCAGATAACCATGATTATAAAATAACCGGCAAAACCGTTGTTGTAGGTGGTGGTAACGTTGCAATCGATGTAAGCCGTACATCCTGCAGATGCGGGTCAACTGAGGTTTTACAGTTCTGTCTTGAACAAAAAGACCAGATGCCTGCAACACCAGATGAGATTTCAGAAGCTGAGGAAGAAGGCATTAAGATAAACTGCGGCTGGGGTCCAAAGGAAATTTTAGTAAAAGACAACAAAGTAACTGGAGTTGTATTTAAAAAGTGTCTGTCAGTAAAAGATGAAACTGGCAGATTTAACCCTCAGTATGATGAAAAACAGACAATCACTGTAGAATGTGACAATGTATATTTATCTATTGGCCAGAGCATTGACTGGGGAACTATTCTTGAAGGGTCAAAAGTTCAGTTTCACCACGGTAACTATCCAGTTGCTGACAGTGTTACATATCAGACTGCTGAAAGCGACATATTTGTGGGAGGAGATGTTTTCACAGGTCCAAAGTTTGCCATTGATGCAATTGCAGCAGGTAAAAAAGCAGCAGTGTCTCTTCACAGATACGTACAGCCACACACTCACCTTACTATAGGCCGTGATAAACGGGAGTTTATTGAACTTGATAAAGCAAACCTGATTCTTGATGGCTATGACAACACACCTCGTCAACACCCTGCATGTAAAACAAATGATATGGGCTTTACTGAAACAAAACTTACTTTAACTGAAGAACAGATAAAGAAAGAAACTGCACGATGTTTAAGCTGTGGAGCATCAGTTGTTGACGAAAACCATTGTATTGGATGCGGTCTTTGTACAACAAAGTGTGCTTTTGATGCAATTCACCTTTACAGAGTTAATCCTGGATGTTCAAAGATGGTAAAGAGTGAAGACAAGGTCAAGGCTATCATACCTTATGCTCTTAAGAGAGAAATCAAAATCATCTTTAACAAGGGTAGTAAAAAAGAGTAATGCACGAACTTGGTATAGTTTACCATGTGGTAAACAGACTTGAGCAGCTGGCTAAAGAACAGCATCTTACAAAAGTACAAAGTGTGACACTTGAGCTTGGTGAAGTTTCAGGCGTTTTACCAGACTACCTTACAGATGGATGGAACTGGACAGTAATAAAGCACGAGCTCTTATGCGGTGCTTCTCTTTATATCGAAAGTCTTCCGGCTGTAACAGTATGTAACGCCTGTAACAAAACATACGAGACTATTAAATATGGTCGAACATGCCCCTACTGTAACAGCGATGATACAGTTTTACTAAGAGGGACTGAAATGAATATAAAACAAATTGAAGCGATGTAGCTTTCAGGAGATTAAAAAATGCTTTTTCAGTTATATACAGATAATGCTGTATGGGGATTTGCCGGATGGATTTTAGTATTTACGGGTCTTATTGTATTAAATGAGATAGCCCGCAGGACAAAGGCTGGAGGAATTGCTCTTTTAGTAGCTTTACCCCTTTGTCTCACAGTATATTTTACAGCCATTGCCATTGGCTCTTTTATGAACGCTCAGTGGGCATTAAGCAATCAGACCTATCTTTATATGGACGGATGGTTTCACTATGCAAAGCTTTATGCAGCTGATATTGGCTGTATCGGTTTTATGATTTTAAAATATAAATGGGGAAAACTTGGCAATGCCCACTGGTTTAAAGCCTGGCCTTTTGCAATAGTTGCAATTAACATATTGATTGCAGTTGTTTCAGATTTTGAAAGTGCAGCAAGAGCCGGTTCACTTGCTGGCGGATGGTGGAAATCAAACGAAAATGTATGGCTTTATGGCGGATGGTGGAACATCGCGAACGGTATTGCAGGTTTAATCAACATACTATGTATGACAGGCTGGTGGGGCATATACTCATCTAAAGACAAAAATCATCAGGACATGCTTTGGCCAGATATGACAGTATGGTTTATTGTTGCCTATGACATATGGAATTTTCAGTATACATACGCAAATCTTCCTACACACACCTGGTACTGCGGTGTTGCACTTTTACTTGCTCCAACCTTTGCAGCAGCACTATGGAACAAGGGAGGATGGATACAAAACCGAGCAAACACTCTCGCCATATGGTGCATGTTTGCCCAGGTATTTCCTTTATTTCAGATAAAATCAAAGGCTGCAGTTTTACCAACTCTTTATCAGGGAGCAAGCCAGGCTTGTATCAACGCCTTTGATATGACAACAATCAATACAGCTGCAGAGCTTACTGCAAAAGGTATAACAGCAAATCCTGTTCCGCAGGGTACAATTGCTCTTTTATCCCTTGCAGTTAATGTAGTCTGCATTGCTGTCATAATTAAGCGCTCTGTTAATGCACATAGAAATCCTTATACTAACGAAATCTTCACTGGTACAAAAGATTTTGAAGAAGCTATGGCAAGAGCACAATAAAACTCCATAAAAAACCCTCTAAACCTTTCCCTGGTACACTGCCATAGCGAACGAGGCTTTGTATCAGGGATTTTTTATTTATAACTATTGAGAAGAATAAATGTACAACTATATAATAAGTCTTGCACAATGATAAATGATTTTTATATACGTCAGTCATCGTTCGATGACATTGACGTAATTATGGATATATACAAGAAAGCAAGAGTCTTTATGGCTCAAAACGGAAACTCAACACAATGGGGTAACGGACAGCCATCAAAAGAGAGACTTCTTGGATCAATTAAAAACAAAACCCATTATGTATGCTGCACAAAAAACAATGATATAGAACAAATCGTTCTGGCTTTTGCACTTGTTCCAGATACGAAGGAACAGCTTTCTTCCATCTATGAAGGAAGATGGATTTCTGACTCACATTACTATATCTTAAAAAGCTTTGCTTCATCCTTTAGCGTAAAAGGAGCTGCAATTTATACACTAAACTGGATATCCCGTAATTTTTACCACATAAGACTTGAGACCCACCAAAACAACACTGCAATGATAAACCTTGTGACAAAATGTGGTTTTAAGTATTGCGGCATCCACTGGGGAACTAGTAAGATACATAACAATTTTACTAAACGACTTCTATATTGTAAAATCAAAGAACAGGTTTAATATAAAATGAAATTAAAAGCATTTTCTGCACTAATTATAACTACCTTATGTTTAACAGAAGGTTTTTCTCTTACCTACTCAAAAAAACTTAAAGAAAAAGATATTTTAAGACTAGAAAAAGGAGAGTTTATTGTTAAAAGTATTGGAAACGTCAAAAACGCATCCGTTATAAAAGATGAGAAAACAGCTCTTGTTCTTGATGCATTTTCAGATATAAGAACCCATTATATAGCTGAAATCCTTTATAAATGTCCTGTACAGGGTAATGAAGACTTTATTAAAAAGCTTAACAAAGCTTTAATTGATGTTGAACATTATGTTGACATTCCTTACTACTCAGAGCGAAACAAAGCATGGTTCAATATGTATGAAAGTGCCGAAATAACTGACATCAAAAAGGAAGGCTCAACTACAACTATATTAGAAACACTTGAGATGCAAATGTTTGGCAAGTTTAGCGGACAGATTGATATAGAAGATAAACAGGATTATTATCTTTACAAGCTCAAAAATCTTGAACCTTTGCGTTACCATGGCAAGTTCAAGGTATGTGACACAGGTGAAATGCAGTCAGTTATTGCCATATACCAGGAAAACGGATACTGGATAGTATATGTCTTAGGTGGTGTTTATACACCATATATTCCTTTTATTGGGAGCAGAGCTGAATCTTCATTTATAAACAGAGTCATAGCTTTTACAGATTTTGTATTTAAACAGCTATAGGGGAATTATGTATTACTTTATTGTAAATAAAAATGGTGCAAAAAGCGGACGGGCCCAACTTAAATGGAACAAACTCGAAAGCTATATAAAAAAAACAGGTATAACTTACGAAGTCTTTGAAACTAAATATCAGGGACATGCGAAAGAACTAGCCGGCGACATAAGCTTAAAACAAGATAATGATATACGACTCGTTGTATTTGGTGGAGACGGAACTTTAAACGAGGTAATAAACGGCATAAAAGACTTTACAAACATAAAGCTTGGTGTAATACCATCTGGATCTGGCAACGATTTTGCACGAGGAATGAACATACCAAAGCATAACCAGATAAAAGCTTTTAACAAAATACTCAATTGCCCCCATGGAAAAAAAATTGACCTTGGGTATGTAAAGGCTGGAGAAAACGAAGGTAAACTTTTTGCAATAAGCTCAGGTATCGGTTTTAATGCCCTTGTAGGCACACAGGCTAGTTCTTCAAAAACAAAAAAGGTTCTTAACAAACTTCATATGGGCTATCTCACATATATAGTACTTACAGTCATCACACTTTTTACAATGAAAACCTGCGATGCACAAATCATATTTGATGATACACAAACCCTTAATCTAAAAAAACTTATTTTTATGGCAAACATGAACTTTAAGGCAGAAGGTGGCGGAGTACCTATGGCCCCTTGTGCTAAAGGTGATGACGGTTTTATTTCGTGCGGAATAGCCCACTCAATACCAAAGTTTTTTACATTTTTTTTGTTCCCGATTTTAATTGCAGGAAAACAAAAGTATGTAAAGCAGTTTTTAAGTGTAAACTACAAAAAAGCACAGGTAAAAACTTCAATACCTGTTGTTGTACATTGTGATGGTGAAAAAGCAGGAACAAGTACAGACATATATGTAGAATGTCTCCATGAAAAAATCTCAATTCTTGCATAGGATAAGGTATAGACATGACATTTGATTCGATAATACTTGATATTGACGGCACTATATGGGACACCACAGATATAGTTGCCCAGGCATGGAACGATGCAGTTCGTCCGTACAATGCAGAAATGGCATATATAACAGCTTCTCACCTAAAAAAGGAATTTGGAAAAACAATGGATGTAATTGCCATGGATTTATGGCCGTCGCTGCCAGAAGAAACCCGCACACAACTTTTAAAAGAGTGCTGCCGTCTGGAGCATATTGCAGTTGAAAAAAACAACAATGATATTACTTTTCCAGGAGTTGTTGATACTGTAAAAAAATTAGGAAGTAACATTGATTTTTACGTAGTTTCAAACTGTCAAAAAGGATATATACCACAGACTCTGAAAAAAACAGGATTAAGCCCATTTATAAAGGACAGTGAATGCTATGGTAACACAGGCTTAGGTAAAGCTGACAACATAAAACTTGTTATTCAGCGCAACAATCTGAAAAAACCATTATACATAGGAGACACTCAGGGAGACTGTGATGCATGCAAACAATCAGGAGTTCCTTTTGTATGGGCAAGTTATGGCTTTGGAAGTGCTGACAGTTATTTTGCAAAACTCGATAAATTTGAAGACATAATTGAAATAATAAAATAAGAGGTTTGGAGCATAATATGGCACAGCAAAAAAAAGGACTTGTACTTGAAGGCGGAGCAATGCGAGGTATGTTTACAGCCGGCGTACTTGATGTATTTATGGAAAAAGGTATTACCTTTGACGGTGCAATCGGTGTAAGTGCCGGTGCAACTTTTGGATGCAATTTTAAGTCTAATCAGATAGGTAGAGCCATCAGATACAACTGTACATATATGAGGGACAAGCGATACTGTTCTTACTCATCACTTTTAACCACAGGAAACATGTTCAATACTGATTTCTGCTACGATAAGATGCCAAATGTTTTAGATCCATTTGACTATGAAGCATACCAGTCAAACCCTATGGAGTTTTACATGGTAACTACTGATATTATCAGCGGAAAACCTGTGTACTATAAAATGGAAAAGGGAGATGCTCACGACCTTGTATGGATGAGAGCTTCAGCAAGTATGCCCCTTGTCAGCAAACCTGTAAAAGTAGATGGTTATACAATGCTTGACGGAGGCATAACGGACTCAATTCCACTACAGCACTTTGAAGGCCTTGGATACAACAAAAATGTAGTGGTTCTTACGCAGCCAAAAAAATTTGTAAAGCAAAAGACAGGGGCAATCAGGATACTAAAACTCTTTTTACATAAGTACCCAGCCCTTATAAAAGCAATGGAAGACCGTCACAATATGTATAACAGACAAACTGCCCATGTTTTCGAACAGGAAAAATCTGGTTCAGTTTTTGTCATTGCCCCAGACGAAAGCTTAAATTTAAGTCGGACTGAAAAAAGACCGGAAGAGCTTGTCCGTGTTTATAATATTGGTCGAAGAACAGCTCTTGCGAAAATCAATGAGCTTAAAGATTTTTTTAAGGACTAAAAAATAAGGCTTTTACTATGTAAAAGCCTTATTTTATATTTACTGTTTTTTAAACCTTGTCAATAAATCTTTATAGCAGCCTTTTATCACTGCACATCTGCTTCGATAAACTGAAAGAGCAAGATACAATAGGCTTAATCCAAACCATAAAAAACCATGCAGCTCAAAAAACCATAACGCACGGCAGATGCAAGGAACTATAGTAGCAATTCCGATATAAAGTAGTGATAAAACAGAACTGATACTTTTTTTCTTTAGTGCATCATACAAAATATTCAGCTCATTCATAATAAAAACAATCATACAAAGCAAAAGAGCCGGATATACCATTAATTCAAAAAAACTGTAATACGTACTGCGACCTATAATATTATAGGGAACATAAATACAGCAAAAAGGCTGCATAAAAAAACTAAATGAACGAACACGAAACCTTACACTGTCTTTACACCACAGCAAAAAAAGCCCAAAACAGACTGCCAGCGGAAAAACAGCAAACTCAAACCATTGCAGCAGAGTATAAAGATAAACATCATTAATATTTGCGTTGGAAGGAAGCATAAAAAAAGCTTTATAAGCACAGACAAATGCACCAAGAACAAAACCAAAAAAACTGACAATGAGACCTTTTTGAAATGATATTTTATCGCCCTGCAGGTGTTTAATATTCAAAAAATAAACAAATGATAAAGGAAAAATCAATAACAAAAATATATACTGCATACTGTAAAAATATCACGAAAAACATTACTAGGCAATAATTTGCATCCAGTATTATTAAGGCACTAGACATATGTACAGTATTTCTGCTATTATGTCTAACATGCTTTACAGTAGTGTTTTATATAACACGAGGAGGATCGTTGGCAGACACAAAAGGATTACGGATTAATGAACAGATCCGTGTTCGCGAGGTTAGGTTAATTGATGAAGAAGGCGGACAAAATGGTATTGTTCCAACTAGAGAAGCTTTAGAATTAGCTAAAGAGAGAGATCTCGACCTTGTAGAAGTATCACCAAACGCTAATCCACCAGTATGTAAAATACTTGATTTTGGTAAGTATAGGTTTGAACAGGAAAAGAGACTCCGTGATTCCCGTAAAAACCAAAAGACCTTAAAGATTAAGGAAATCCGTATGCAACCAAAGATTGGTTCTGGAGACCTTGATACTAAGGCAAAACATGTTCAGGAATTTCTTGACGAAGGCGATAAGGTTAAGGTTACAATCCGTTTCCGCGGTCGTGAGCTTGCCCATACAGAACTTGGTCTTGATGTTTTGAACGAAGTATTAAAAAGACTTAAGGAAGGGACATTTGCAGTTGAAAAGCCTGCCGCAATGGAAGGACGTTTCATGTCGATGACCCTTAACTCTAAAGTCAAATAATTTTTTTGAGGTAATTATAATGCCTAAGATGAAGACAAAGAAAGCCTCTGCTAAGCGTTTCTCACTTACAGGTACAGGCAAAGTAAAGTACAAGAAGATGAACCTTCGTCATATTTTGACAAAGAAGTCACCAAAGAGAAAGATGCACCTTCGTGGTGCTGGAATCCTCTCTGAAGATTCAGCAGCAAGAATCCGTAAGCAGCAGCTTCCATACGGCTAATAGTAAAAGCCAATAATTTAGGAGAATTACATGTCTAGAGCAATAGATGGTACAAAACGCAATAACCGCCGCGCAAAGATCCTTAAGCTTGCAAAAGGTTTCACAGGTCGCCGTGGTACAAACTATAAAGCAGCTAAAGATGCTGTAACAAAAGCACTTGTTCATGCATATGTTAGCCGCCGTGATCGTAAGGGTGACTTCCGTCAGCTTTGGATTGCTCGTATTAACGCAGCAGTTCGTGATGAAGGTCTTTCATACTCACGTTTTATCAACGGTCTTACAAAAGCTGGTATTGAAATCAACCGCAAGGCTCTTTCAAACCTCGCTATTGAAGATCCAGTTGCATTCAAGGCAATTGTAGCAGCAGCTAAAAAGGCACTTGAGGCATAAGTTATGATATCTCTCGATCAGGTTTATCTTCTTGAAAAAAAAGTAGAAAGCGCTGTTGCAAAAATTGCACAGCTTAACGCTGAAAATGCTGCTTTGCGTAGCAAATGCGCAGAGCTCACAAATGCACTTTCGGCTAAAACGGAGCAGTTTTCTACATTTGAGGATGATCAATCAAAGATCGAGAGTGGATTACTTAAAATCCTTGAACGATTAAATGATGTTGAAAATACAGTATTATCGTTCGAGGATTCAACTGATTCTGATTCGGTACAGAGTTCAGTTATTTCTGCAGGTTCTGATACAGAACAAAGCATTTCTGATACACAGCCAAAAACAGATGCTGTTGAACAGTCAGTTACAGTTTCATTCGATACAGCGACTCCAATTGAAGCTGATGTTTCATCTCAGCAAGTTTTACCTCAAACAGAGCAATCCTTTACAGAAGATACAGATGTATCAGGCGATAGTGAAAAGCAAAATGAAGAATTAGCTTCAAATAATGCAGACACTACAGCTGACGAGCAAAATAAAGACAATACTCCTGAGCAAGGACAGTTTGATATTTTTTAGTTGGGTTAGCTAATGGGTGTGCTTAAGATTGATATTCTTGGAACATCTTTCTCAGTCAAGGCAAATGAAGATGATGCCTACCTCAGACGTCTTTTAAGTGTATATAAATCCTATACAGATAAAATCGAGCATAATGGTGCGTTAAAAAATCCGTTGCAAATTTCTATACTTGCCGGAATTATGCTTTGTGATGATTTTCAGAAGCTTAAATTAAAAAACAGTGCAAATACTACACAATCCTTAGAGGATCAGGAAGCTGAACGCATTACATTAAGTTTAATTGATAAAATTGACCAGGCTTTAAAATAATGACATATAGTTTTACAGTATTTGTAGATGCAGACTCATGCCCTACACTCACACGAACATTTATACTCGAGTACTGTGGCAAAAAAGACATAAAGGTTACATTTGCAGCAAACAGACAAATAAGTGGTAATATGATTAAGCCAGACTTGTTTAGTATGGTTATTTGTCCCAATAAGTCTCAAGCAGCAGATGATTATATCTATGAAAATGTACAGAACAATGACATTGTCATTACAAGAGATATTTTGTTTGCACAAAGGCTGATTGAAAAAAAAATCTGCACAATTAACGACAGAGGTTTTGTTTTTACAAAAGACAATATACAAGACAAACTTTTAGAGCGTAACTTTAGTATTAACCTCGCAGAAATCGGCTTAGGTAAATCAAGTAAAAAAACATATTACTCAATAAAAGAGCTTGAAAAATTTAAGCAATCTTTTGACTGCGAAGTGGTAAAGCACATAACTTTTGATTTATTCAGAAAAAAAACTAATCAAGGCTGTTAGGAATTGCCTTATCAATGGCAATGATACGGTCTTTGATAGTTAAAAATGCATCAACAAGTTCTGGATCAAACTGTGTACCACTTAACTTTTTAACCATATTAATAGACTCATCAATACTCCAGGCTTCCTTGTAAATACGCTTATGACTCAAAGCATCAAAAACATCTGCAATAGCAACTATACGAGCTGCAAAAGGTATTTCATCTCCCATTAAAGGCTCAGTTACATTAATACATTCACCTGTAACAAATGTATTGATATCATATTTTCCAGGATAACCATTTTTACTGCCATCCCACCACTCATGATGATGAAGACAAACATCTCTGATCATAATATCAAGACTACTTACAGGCTCTTTAAACAAAAGAGCTCCGACTATTGTATGTCCCATCATAATGCTGCGTTCCCGTTCAGTTAGTCGGGGTTTTACTTTTTTTAAAATACTATCTTCAATACCAATCTTTCCAAAATCATGACAGCAGCTTGCAATTTTTAACTCATCTCTAAAACTGTCTCTTTCATTTTCACTAATTTGATGTTTTAAACTCCACTCATCATATATTTCAAGGGAGTATAACGATACACGATGCACATGAGGATATGTTTCAACAGGATCATGAAACATAGCCATAGTCTGCATGCGCATTACCATACTTTTAATTAATAACGAACGTTCAACTGCATTAACAGCCTTTTTTGCAAATAACTGAATAGCTTCAAAAGCTTTATCATCAAACACTACTATGCTTCCATCACTGTTTCTTGCATTGATAATTTGAACAACACCAATAACTTTATCCAATTGTGACACTAACGGAACTGAAATCATAGATACGGTTTTATAGCCAGTTTTTTTATCATTAAAGCTGTTAAATGCAAAAAGACTCTCAGGAGGTAAATTATAGACATCCTTTATGTTAAGACACGCACTTTTTAACGCCGTAAAACCTGCTATTGACTTATCTGACACAGCAACTGAGTATGACTCAAATGGTAGCTTCTTTCCTTTTCCAAGCCTGTTTTGTAATGTCTCATTTTGAGCATACTTTATCAACAAACGTCCGCTCTCCAAAGTATATATAGAGCCAGCATCAGCATCAGCAATTTTTCGGGCTTCACTCAAAATATTCTCTAAGAGAATATCAGTATCCTGTATCTTTAAAAGAGACGCTTCAATATTTGCTATATTCTTAAAAAAGTAGTCCTGCTCATTTGCCATAAACTAAAGTATATTTTATGAAATTGACTTACGCAAATAATCTTATTTTATATTTACAATTTCTGAACAAGACAAAAATACAACGGACCTGCACCGTTTTGAACATCAGGTAGTACATGACTACCATAAACTGTTTTTTCTACATCTGGCAGACTTTTTACATCACAAAACTTCTTATACTCTAGTGACACCTGTGTTTCAACTATTTTTACATTGTCAAATTTTTTTACAAGCTTTTCAATAACACCATCATTTTCTTCAGTAGCTAATGCACATGTTGAATACAATAGGTACCCCCCTGGTGTTAAAATACGAAAAGCACTGGATAAAAGAGCCCACTGAGCCATAGCCATAGTCTTTATACGGGACGGAGACCACTCATCAAGATATTTTTTATCATTAAAAACATGTCGTTCTGACGAGCATGGAGCATCAAGCAAAATTGCATCAAAAACTTCGCCATTATTAAGACAAAACTTTGCAGCATCTTTACATGTAACAGTTACACGACACCTAATAGACTGAGGAAGACTATTATCACACACCTTCAGCAAACGTGCTTTTCGATCTGAGGACCTTTCATTTGTAAGCAACTGCGCATCATCATCCATATTAGATGCAAGAACAAGAGTTTTACCGCCAGGAGCAGCACACATATCTACAATATTTTTTGCACCCTTTAATGGCAAACTAACAGCAGCCCTTACACTACCACTATCTAAAAAATAACCTTCGCAGTCTTCAACCTTCCACTGAGTATAGTCACTTTCTTTTTTTAAGGACTCTCGTAAAGTAATCCATCGTTCACCGTAAATATTTTGATAATATGTATTAAAGCCTTCTTCCCCTTTTAACTTTTTAGCTGTCTGCTTCTGCTTCATTATCTGATAATCTCCATGCCATAATTATATGACTTATTCCATAACTGTTCATCCAAAACGTCATCAGAGCCGTTTACACAAACTTTGTGAACAACCCCTTCTGTTTCATTGTCACACACAAGGGCAATATTTAATATTCCATGCTTTATCTTAAACTTAATTACTCGAGTGACGCTATCATTAATTTTAGCAGCAAAACCTAGATTTTGATTATAATTATCAATTAAAACCTTACCAACACGACCGAAAGTTTTTTCACTGAGCATAATGCAGTTTACACCAGCTTCAATTGCCATAACACAGGCTTTTTCAGGATTAAAACCATTTGCATTTAATGCTCCCATAAAGATATCATCTGAAAAAATAATACCGTCATATCCGTATTCTGTACGTAAAATATCATTAACCCATATCTTTGAAAGACAAGCTGGTACTGTTCCGTCTCCGTAATCATCACTATCGGTTACTGTAACACGGGCATGACTCATTAAAACCGCATCACAATCACTATTCATAAGTGACTTAAATGGATCTAAATAAATATCCATAAGTTCTTTTTTAGATACCCTGATTTCAGGCAATCCTGTATGTGGATCTGTATTTGAGTTTCCAGGAAAATGCTTAAGTACGACACCAACACCACTTTTGTTATATCCTTGTATACAAGATTTGCCGTAATCACCGACCTTTTGGGCATCACCAAAGCTTCGTGTATCTAAGAAACCGATATTAGTATCGTTTAAAACTTCAACAACAGGAGCTAGATTAAGATGAAAACCTAAAATCTTCATTTGTTCTCCCTGCGTTTTATATATATCAAAAGCTTTTTCTTGAGTATATGTGTCTGCTATTTTTTTTTGCGAATACAGTGTACTTGTTACATGTCGCAAACGATTTACATCTCCCCCTTCTTGATCTACAGCAATATAAGGAGGTATTTGCCCATGTGCAATATAAAATTGTTTTATACTTTTTATAAAATCAAATAGTTCGTCACGATTTTTAGATATATTATATGAAAAAAGCAGACATCCGCCAGGCAGCAAAGGCTCTCCTTCCCCCCTCTTTCCGTACAAAGCTCCTGAACTTTCTACACTGTGATAAGACTTATTGCCTTCGATATTTATTAAAAAAAGCTGAGATATTTTTTGTTCGATTGAAAGCGAAGATACAAAATCATCAACAGCTTTAATCTTTGATTGTTCAACTGCAGTTTTATGGGCAAGTTCTTTTAACTGCATTTCCTTTTCGATTTCTAATTGTTTATTTTTACATGAAACTGATGTCACTAAAATAATAGCATACGCAAAAACAGAAATATATTTATCCTTCATAGCAATAAATACAATACAATAAAAGCAAACATTGTAAAAGCAAAAATTACAATGTAAAATATGTAGTATGAAACATGTCATTATTATTACTGGAGCAAGCTCTGGCATGGGAGCAGAGTTTGCAAGACAGATTTATAACTCAGATACATATGATAAAACTACAGAACCCGTTGAAATGTGGCTCATATCAAGATCACACCATAAAATATTACAGATTGCAGAAAGTTTAGCCGGTAAAAAAATTAAAGTTCGCGTTTTTTCAATGGACTTTAGCGGAAGAACAGGAACAGATATTTTTAAGGCCACAATAAATGCAGAAAGTACCAGTGATCCTTTCACAGTTGATTTACTTATCAATAACGCTGGGGTTGGAACCTACGGCCCCTTTTTTGACACCGATACTGAAAAAGAAATGGATATGATTGATTTAAACTGTACTTCGCTTACAGGTATTACAGGTTTTGCACTTCCATTCATGCCAAGAGGCAGTACAATCATCAATGTGTCAAGTCTTGCAGCCTTTATGCCACTAGGTAACTTTGCAGTATATGCAGCAACAAAGGCCTACGTATTAAGCTACAGTGTTGCTCTGGCAGCAGAACTAAAAGAAAAAGGTATAAAAGTCTGTGCCCTTTGTCCAGGATCTGTAAGTACAAACTTTGCAAATATTGCATCAAACGGAGCCCGAAAAGAAGTTTTACATGGTAAAGATCCTGTAAAAGTTGTAAAACACTGTCTTAAAAAAGCAAAAAAAGGTAAGCACATTATTTTATGGGCTCCTAAATGGAAGTTTATTTCATTTATGTCTCGATTTATTTCAAGATACACAGTAGCACGCTTTACATATCTTTTTAATAAAAGACCTTACAATCCAACAAAAAAATAACGAGGAACATTATGTCACCAATAGTAAAAAACCCCATAACTAACAACGCATTGTTTACAGACTTTTACGAATTGACAATGGCTCAGGGATATTGGAAAAACAACATGAACCATAAAGTTGTTTTTGACATGTTTTTCA
The DNA here is from genome assembly GCA_045641045.1 of Treponema sp. Classification (GTDB taxonomy): domain Bacteria; phylum Spirochaetota; class Spirochaetia; order Treponematales; family Treponemataceae; genus Treponema_D. Next base: position 18,664 of record JAZUGE010000009.1, read on the forward strand.
GAAGACAGCCATTTAACAGTGGTTTTGCAGTTTTTGCCGGCCTTGAAACATTAATAGATGCTATTACAGACTTTTCATTTTCAGATGATGATATATCATACCTGAAAAGCCTAAGTATGTTTGACGATGAGTTTTTACAGTACTTAAAGTCTTTTAAGTTCACAGGGGATATGTATGCTTTTAACGAGGGGTCTGTTGTATTCCCCCAGGAGCCACTAATACGTATACATGCAAATCTTATTGAAGCTCAGATTGTTGAAGGGCTAATACTTAACATAATTAACTTTCAGAGTCTTATTGCAACAAAAACTGCCAGAGTTTACCTTGCAAGCAAAAAAGGATCCATCATGGAGTTTGGGCTTAGAAGAGCTCAAGGTCCAGATGGTGCAATGAGTGCTACAAGAGCAGCTTTTATAGGCGGAGCTGCAGGAACATCAAATACACTTGCAGGAAAAAAATATGGCATTCCAGTAATGGGTACGATGGCACATTCATGGATAATGGCATTTCCTTCAGAACTAGAAGCTTTCAGAGCTTATGCAAACATGTACCCTTCAAAAACAGTTTTTCTTATAGACACTTATGATACATTAAAATCGGGGATCAAAAATGCAATTATTGCAGGCGGAGAACTTGTAAAAAAAGGATATAATTTTGGTGTAAGGCTCGACTCTGGAGATATTTCCTATTTAACTACAGAGGTTCGCAAAGAACTTGATAATGCAGGATTCAAAAACGCCACAATAACTGTATCAAACGAGCTTACAGAACAAATAATTGAAACACTAGTTCAAAACAATACACCGATTAACAGCTGGGGAGTTGGAACACACATGGTAACAGGAGGAGATGAAGCATCCTTTACAGGTGTTTACAAACTAGCATCCCGTTATGATAAAACAACTGACGCGATGATTGCCACAATGAAGTTTTCAGATAACCCTGAAAAAAATACAAATCCGGGCATAAAAAATGTATATCGCTTGTATGATGAAAATAACATGGCAAAAGCAGATGTCATGGCTTTAGATGAAGAGCAAATAAAAGCTGACACAGAATACCACTATTACCACCCTCGTATTGATTACAGACAGTTTTCATTTAAAGCAGCAAAAGTCGTACCAATGCTTCATAAAGTAATAGAAAGCGGAAAAAGAATATCTGAAAAAAAGAACGAAAAAGTTTTACTTGAAACTGCAAGAAAACTGATGAATGAACAGTTAGATTCCCTTGATAAATCATACAAAAGGATTCTAAATCCACATATCTACAAAGTATCTCTTACAGAAGCAATGAAAAATCTCAAGACAAAGTTTATTGAATCTAATATTAAATAGTATTTTCGCAAAAAATTAAAGCCTGCATCTTTGGGAGTGTCAAACACTAACCATGAAAGTTGCGGGCATTTTTTATCTAGATAAATTATACAATTGGTGTTTAAAAACAAAAAACCTGTCCAATTCCTTGAACAGGTTTTTACGGGATGTGCGGGGCTCGAACCCGCGATCTCCGGCGTGACAGGCCAGCGCGATAACCAGCTTCGCTAACACCCCATCGTCGTGTTGACTCTGATAATATAACAGATACTAAAATT
>JAZUGE010000010.1:0-60744 GCA_045641045.1 Treponema sp.
GGGGGCATAGTCCAGCTGGTAGAACACCGGACTCATATTCCGTATGTCATAGGTTCAAATCCTATTGCCCCTATTTGTTAAGAAAGCTGTTTCGTTTATAGCGAAACAGCTTTTTTTTTGCTTTTGCTATTAAGAGGTGTATAAATGGCTAAGTTTGTGAAAGTTCTTAAATGGATACCTTCTGTTTTTATAATCTGTGTTAGCTGGTATTTATCAGGAAAAGAGCATATTGATGGACTTCCTTCGTTTTGGAATGCGGATAAGATTGTGCACCTGATATGTTTCGCTGGTTTAAGTTTTTGGGTTAGTTTTGGCTGTAATATAAGCAAAAGATCGAAGTTTTATTTACCTGTGTCAATCGTTAGTTTTTATGGATTTATTGATGAGTTTCATCAAAGTTTTACTCCTAATAGATCTGTATCTGTTTTTGACTGGTTTGCAGATACAACAGGAGCTTTTTTAGGAGTATTTGTATTCCTTATAGTTTTAAAGATCTTAAAATCTAATCATATTTGCTAATTTGTTATATTACATTTTGTTATCTTTTTTTTGTTGTTTTTTTTGAGATTGGTCTTATACTTAAATTACTCGTTTTTTTTATAAAAGTTAAAATGGAGTTTGAGTTACATGGAAGTATCGGAGAAAAGTATTGATGACAAGCTTATTTTAAACAAGGTTCTAGCTGTTGCACCTGATATTCGTGAAAGTTTTATCGACAGGTTGTTTGCAAAAGGGTTGATGAATGGCAAAATTTTATTGGCGATTTATAACCCCCTATTAAGGACAGATGCGTTTTTTAATCAAAGTGAACTTGATTTTAATAAGTTTCAGTGCAGGTTGAGTTATTAGTTTTCAAGGTAAATCCGGTTAAACGAAAGTGTTTAACCGGATTTTTTTTTATTATAAATCAAGAAATTTATTAATGTTAAATAAATAACAGTAAGGAGTGTATTTTTATGCATAAATTTTGCAATAAACTTAATATTCTTGTATACAAATGAATATTAACCATTTACAATGTAATTATGGATGACTTAAACGATATTAAAAAAAAGGATTTTACCCGTGTTCTGGATATTTATGTGCAGCATACTTACAAACCTCTTGTTAATCCTAATACTGTTATGGGTAAATCTATTAACACAAAAGAAAAGGCGTTGGATTGTGAGCAGGCTTTTATAAAGCTTTTAACTCCATACTTAAATGAAAAAGGTGTAACTGAGTCTATTATTGGTGACAAAATAAAGATGATTTCAGAGTTTTTTGACAGGCTTGAAAATGGCAAGCGTTATAACTGTGAAAAATATCGTCTTTTGGGCTTTTGCTTTGTATTAAATCTAACTTTAGCTGAAACTAATTCAGTTATGACAAAAGCTGGCTATGTCTTGTCTTCAAATGAAAAAGTTGATGTTGTGATTCAGTTTTTTCTCAAAAATGAAACATATGATTTTGAATTACTCAACCAGGCATTTTTAGATTATGAGATTTTATAATCTTATTAGCATAAAATGATTCAAATACTGTTTTCGAAAAAATGGTGCGATAAATGAAGGTTTATTGTGCCATTTTTTTTTGCTAACTATTTGTCTCTAGTAATATTGGGTCGGAAAATTGACAAATGAATTTTTGTATGTAATAGTAAAAAGTAGTATCAATAAGTATGCATGGGAGCTTTTATGAAAAGAATTTTTTTTGCAGTTGTTTGTTCTGTTTTGTTTTTTTCAGGATGTACTGGAAAAAAGACTTATACAGCAAAGTCTAAAGGGTATGGGGGAGAGATTACTGTAGATCTTACTGTAAGTGGTGGCAAAATTACTGCTGTAAAGATTTCAGGTGATAAAGAAACTCCTGGTGTTGGTGGTAGGGCTGTAGCAGAAATGCCTGCTTCTATTTTGAAGGCTCAAACGTATAATGTTGATACTGTATCTGGTGCAACAATTTCTTCAACATCGATTAAAAAGGCTGCGAAAGAGGCTATGATACAGGCTGGACTTGTGAAAGATGAAAATCTTTGTGACGCCGGTGGCCAGATAACACTTGAAACGATTAATAAATATCTGAATGAAAGTGCTGACATGGGCGAAGGAAGTATTGCAAATGTTGTTGCAGTTATCCCAATTGAACATATTAATGGTCCTAGGGAAGAGCATGATTTTTATGCATTTGTAAACTTTAAGTACAAAGCTCGTAATTTTATAAAGTATCAGGTTACTTATCTTTCATGTACATGTCGTAGTGCTGAGGTAAATTACTGGTCTACTGCGTATGTTGAACTTACACTGCCAAAAAGCGGAAACATTGACGACTCTGTAATAAAGTATATGTCTTTTGATTATGATTCAGAAGGTCATTATCTTGCAGGCTTCTGGGGAGATTCAAATCCAACTCCAGCCGGTGCAACATTCGAAGATTTTAAAAGAGAGTATATTCCATTCTTTATAAATAAGGACTACAAGTACATAAAAACTCTCAATACATCAGATGATATTGCTCCTGAAGATTATAGTGCAGGAGAAGGTCGATCAAAATATACAATAGATAGTTTTGCTGGTTCTTCAGTTTCAACAAATAATATAATTCGTATGCTTAATGCTCTTTATAAGTATCATGCAGAGGATGAGTTCTTTTCAGAATCAAATTCATAAATAGTCTATAACTATGTAGGAGGATATATATGAAAAAATTATTAGTAGTTATTGGAATCGCTGCTGTTGTTGCTGGTTTTGCCGGATGTGGAGAGAAAAAAGTTGAAGCAGAACCATTGCCTGTTGTAAAAGCTTTGCCTGCTCCAGTTGATACAACAAAACCTGATGCTGCAAAGACACCTTATGCTGCTTCTTGTTCGTCTATTAATGCATCAAATCTTTACGAATATTTTGGTAGAGATGATGTGCTGTATATAGACCTTCGCGATTATGGTGATTATCAGAAAAAGCACTTAAGAAACTTTGAGTGTATTCCTTATTTTGCATATGTTTTTGACAAGGCTGCAGGAAAAGATGAAGCAAAAATTCAGCTTTATGGAGGTTCTGTTACAGAACCTGTAGCATCGTATAAAGAATCTGATGAAATGCTTGAAGTTCTTTTCCCAAGAAATAAGACAATTTTCTTTATGTGCCAAAGTGGTGGACGTGTTGCTCAGCTTTTAAATATCCTTTCAGTAAAAGGATATGATATGTCAAAGATATATAATGTAGGTGGTATGGGGCAGTTTACTGCACCAGAGTATAAGGATTATACAGTTGATCTCCTTGAGTTTAAGGTTGATGCGAAATACTCGATTGATGGTTTAACAAAGAACTAATCTTTTTTTGTCAAACAGTGCAGTAAGAAGGACTTATGTCTTTTTTACTGCGTTTTTTATTAAAAACGTTATATGAAAAAACTTATTCCATTCATTTTTGTTTTTTTATTTTTGAGCTGCAGTAAAAAGGAGCAAATCTTAGTAAAAAAATCTTCCAGCCAGACTGGAGAAAATGAGTCTGTTTACGTCTGTTCATCTGTAAAAACTATAGGGGATGAATATGTTCCTCTTCTTAATACAAATGTATTTATAAAAACAGATGATAAAGACTTAGCTTTTAAAATAGAAAACCGCTTAATATATTATCATAAGCTTTTTGATCAGTATCATTATTACTATGATGATGAAACGACTAGTACAATGAAGAACCTTGCTTTATTAAATGACTATATTTTAAAAGGTGAAAACTTTTATTGTGACTTTGCTTTGAGTATGCTTCTGGAAAGCAGTTTTTTATTGATGAAACTCTCTGATAATTACTTTAACCCGTTTATAAATCCTGTATTTAAATTGTATGACGGATTTTTCTCCGCTTTTCCGATAAAACGAACTGATCCTGATAGGAATATGATTAATAATGCACTGACAAAAGTGCTAACTTATCAGCAACTTGAAAACGAATTATCGGTAAAGGACGGTGCTGTCGAGTTTGATACAAATAGTTATAAAGATTATTCATTAAATATGGGGGCAATAGCAAAAGGCTTTGTAGCCCAAATGCTTTTAAATGAGTTTAGTAACGATAGATTTTTGTTGAGCTTAGGCTCCAGTACTATTGTTGCAAATAAAAGAAATGCAAAAGTAGGTATTGCCTCTCCTTATTACAGAACATTGCCTTTATTTCAGATTAATCTGGATGAAAAGATTTTTTTGTCAACATCAAGTACTACAAATAATTATTATCTGCTTGAAGAAGATGAAAGGATTGTCAGAAGTCACATAATTAATCCAAAGACAGGCTATAGCAATAATGATTATTGGGCTGTAGTTGTATTAAGTAGTAATGGTGAGGTCTCTGATTCATTGAGTACTGCTCTATTTAATGTTTCAGATATAGATACAGTGCGTAAAATTATTGAAAATGTGAAAAAAGAGTTTAATTGTTTTTTAGAGGTTTGTTTTGTAAAAGATTGTAATCGTGAACAAAAGACTTTAACTCTTTTGATGACAAAAGGTTTTAAAGCATTTATAAATACAGATTTTTCTGGTGCTGGTTTAGAAGGTTCTGAAATATTTTAACGAGGTTGCAGGCTTATGAAAAAACTTTTTTTTGTAAATATAGTTTATATATTTATTTTGATTTTGTTTTCAGGCTGTAGTAAAAAAGCATTTAAAAAAACAACTTTTGTAGCTGATGAAGTGTCTGTTGATGAAAAAGTATTACCCGAAAAACTTAATCCTGTGTCTATGCTTATGAGTGAGTCTCCTGTAAATCCTTTTAACATTGATGATTACTTATTTAGAGATGATTGTATTTATATAGACTTACGATCGCCCGATAGTTTTTATAAGGAAGGTCATATTGCCGGTTTTATAAATGTTCCATTTTATGGCTATATTGCAGGTTTTCCTGGTGATAAGAAGTCTTTATTTGAGATGGTAAAGAAAAAGGGAGCATATTTAGGAGATAAAGGTACTTTTATCGATAATTATACAATGTCCAGACAGCTTGTTTTTGATATGTTTGATAAAAATAAAAAAATAATTGCTGTATCCACTGCAGGGGTCGAGTCGTGCTATTTTTTAAACCTGTTATCTCAGTTAGGATATAAAGATGAAAATCTATATAATTGTGGAAGCTTTACAAATGGTATGGGACAGGATATTGCATATAGAACATATAGCAATGCAAAGTACCTTGTGAAAGGCTTTGAGCTGTTTGATACAAAAGTAAGATTTGATATTATGCTTGATAACAGTGCTGAATAAACTTATATAGACTTTTGTTATCTTTGTGCCTTTTATTGCTCATTAAAGGGTTTTGTTTTATACTCTTTACCCATGAGTATGTTTCCAAGAGTTTTTCTTAATCCAAAAGAAGAAAATGAAGTTGCACAGGGGTTTCCCTGGGTTTTTGATAACGAAATAAGTCACATTAAATTTGAGAGTAAAGATGGTAGCGGAATAAAGCAGTCATCTTTAGCAGAATGTTCTGTAAAAGACGGTTCTGTTGTTGAGGTATTTACAAAGGCTGGTGGCTTTTTAGGTACCGGTGTATTTAATAAAAAATCAAAGATTACAGTACGTCTTATAGGTAGCGATCATGCAGATCAAATTATGAAAGATCCTCAGGCTTATTACACAAAAAAGGTACAGGATGCTTATGATTTGCGTAAAATTCATTATTCGATAAAGGATTCATATCGACTTGTTTATGGTGAAGCTGATTTAATACCTGGACTTATTGTTGAGCGCTATTGTGATATTAAAAAGAATGTCTATCTTGTCGTTCAATTTTTATCATTATCATGTGAAGTTTTCCGTAAAGAGATTTTGTCTGCTCTTACCACAATTATTCGTCCCTATGGCATATACGAAAAGGATGATGATCCGATTCGCGAAAAGGAAGGTATGACACAAAGAGCGTGCTGGTTGGGTGAAAAAAGGGATGATGTTATTACAATTCGTGAAAATGATGTGCTCCTTGAGGTTGATCTTGTAAATGGACAGAAAACTGGATACTTCCTTGATCAGAAGGATAACCGTAAAGCTGTAGCTGCGCTTTCAAAAGGAAAAAGAGTATTAGATACATTTACACATACTGGAGCATTTGGCTTAAATGCATTTGCAGGTGGTGCTAAAGAGGTTATATCCATTGATGTTTCTCAGGAAGCCGTTGATATGGTTAACAGAAATATTGTCGCTAATCACGCAGAATCTAAGATGAAAGCTGTATGTGCTGATGTTTTTGATGTGTTAAAAGAGTATGAAGCTAAGGGGGAAAAGTTTGATTTGATTATTCTTGATCCTCCTGCTTTTACGAAAAATGCTAAAAACATACAGAAAGCTTATGGCGGATATAAAGAAATTAACTTAAGAGCCATGAGGCTTTTAACAGAAAACGGTATCCTGGTTACATGTTCATGTTCATACTTTTTTGATAGCGTTCATTTTTATGGCATGGTAATGAAGGCTGCTCAGGATAGTCATAAAAAAGTACAGATTCTTGAAAAGAGAGGTGCAGGTCCTGATCATCCGGTTCTTTTAGGTTATCCAAAGTCTGAATATCTAAAGTGTGCAATCTGTCGTGTCTTATAATTGTGTTTTTATCCTAGGTCCTACTGCAGTTGGAAAAACTGCAATAGGAGTAAGGCTTGCAGCAAAGTTTAACGGTGAAATTCTCAGTGCTGACAGTCGCATGGTTTATCGGGGTCTTGACATTGGTAGCGGAAAAGATCTTGCTGACTATGTTATGACTGAAGATTTTGTAAAATCTTTGAATCCTGTGGCCCCTGTCGTTTTAGATAATGACGGCTTATATCATGTTCCATATCATATTATTGATGTCACAGATTTACATAGCGAGTATAATCTGTTTGACTTTCAGGAAGATTTTTATAAAGCATTTACAGATATAACAAGTCGTGGGCGTTTACCTGTTTGTGTTGGTGGAACCGGAATGTATCTGGATTCCATTTTGCGAAGATACGATATGGTGAATGTTCCTGAAGATAAAAAAACTTACGATGAGCTAAATTTGTTAAGCTATGAACAGCTAAGTGATATACTAAGGGCTGAAAAGAAAAATCTTCATAATACTACAGATTTTGGCGATAAAGACCGTATTATTAAAGCGATAATTATTGAAAGATATAAAAAAACTAATGAGTACCAGAAGGCTAAGGAAGAAATGGCAAAAAGACCTGAAATAACCCCTTTGGTGATTGGTACAACTTTAGACAGGGCTTTAGTTAGACAGCGTATTGCCAGGCGATTAAAAGACCGTCTTGATGAAGGTCTTATTGAAGAAGTTGAAGGATTATTAAAGCAGGGATATTCTTTTGAAAGGCTTTTAAGTCTTGGGCTTGAGTACAGATTTGTAAGCGAGTATCTTCAGGGGAAGATTGACAGTAAAGAAAAGCTTTTTGAGCTTTTAAGTATTGCAATAGGGCAGTTTGCAAAAAGACAGGAAACCTGGTTTCGCGGTATGGAAAAAAAAGGTGTAAAAATCAATTGGCTTAGCGAACAGATGGATGTTGAAATGCGTTATAAAGAGGCTCTTTCTCTTGTTGAAAGTTGTTTTTAAATAAAAAAAGCTCCCGTCCTTGTATCGGGAGCTCTATTATATTATTGCGTTGCAATAATTTTTACATATTAGCAGCCAAAGCTTCAGTTTCAATCTTTGTAATGTAACCTGTTCTAAGGCATGAGTCAAAAAGTGACTTACTGATATAATCAGTTGTCACATCATTATAACCATCTTCGTCGCGTACAATACGTACAACATAGCCATCATCCATTTCGCGAACGACTGTCATATAATCTGTGGTTTTTCCAATACTTTTAACTGAGTATGTACCCATAATAAGCTCCTTGCTATATTAAATCTTGTGTCCACACTTTATAAGTGCCGTACATTATAATATTCGGTAAAATTACAAAAACATTAAGCACTTTTTTGTTTTTTAGAGGTTTTTGAAATGATATATTGTGATAGTCATATACATTTACCACTGTGTAATGAATCGTATCCTGATCCATCTTTATCTGAAGATCAGTTTTACAGCTGTGTCTGTGCGTTAACAACATTTGAATACTGTTCAGCATTTAATCTGTATAAGACATCCCCATTAAATGTTCATATAATGCTTTCGTTTGGAATCCACCCTCAAAATCCTGTTATAGAGCATTATGAGTTTTTAAAGGGGCTGCTGCGAAACAAAGATATACAGGCTGTAGGCGAGTGTGGATATGATTTTTTTACACCAGAATATAAAGCGTTAGAAAAAGATCAGATTGAGTGCTTTAATGCTCAGGTGGAGCTTTGCATTAAGTTTGAAGTTCCTCTTATTGTTCATGTTCGAAAAGCAATGGATTATATATTTAGAGATAGTAAAAAACTTTCACGGATACCTTCTGTTATTTTTCATTCGTATCCTGGAAGTATTATGGATTATAAGTCTCTTTGTAAAAAAGGCGTTAACTGTTATTTTAGTTTTGGTAAAAGCATTATTTCTGGAAAAAAAAGTGCTTTGCAATGCTGTCATGATTTACCGTTAGATAGAATTTTACTCGAAACAGATGGGCCATATCAAACATTGAAGGGGGAGAATGAAACAAAGCCCTTGGATATAAAAAACGTTTATAGTGAGTTTTGTAAAATTAGAAACATATCAGGAGAGAAGTTATCTCCCCTGATATTTAATAATTATAAAACTATATTTGGTTTATAGCATCTTTTATTGCTGCAAGGGCTAGATTGTACTCTGTTATGGCTTTTTGACAAAGCTCATTTATATTTTCTTCTTTTTTTTCTCGTAATACATCTTCAAGTTTTTGACCTGCTTCGCTCAATCTTTCGGCTCCAAGCTGTCTTGCAGCTCCTTTTACGAGGTGTATGTATTTTGCACCTTCTGTAAAGGCTCCTTCAGTAATAAGGTTTTGGAGTTTTTTTGTGTCAAAGGGTAAATCCTTTACAAATGATATCAAAAGTTCTTTATATAATTGTTTTTCGCCATCTAAAAGAGAGAGTGCTGACTCTGTATTTAAAATCTGGTTACTTGTTTTTGAGTCTGTCATAAAAATCTTCTCCTTTGTCGTTTGTTATTACAAAGCAAGGAAGGTCCTTTACTGTAACAAGTCGTACAGCTTCCATGCCTAAATCTTCATAATCAATGATTTGTTGATCTGTAATGTATTGCTTTGCAATTAAAGCTGCAATACCGCCTGGTGTCCCTAGATAAAAGGCTTTGTATTCCTTGCAGCTGTCTGACCAATACTTGCTTCTATTACCTTTTGCAAGAGTCACAAGAGATGCACCTCTTGACATAAGAGGCTGTGCATAGGTATCCATTCTTCCTGCTGTAGTAGGTCCAAAGCTGCCTATTATTTTGCCTTCTGGAGTTCTGGCAGGCCCTGCATAACAGATCGGGTACAGTTTACAATATTGGGGTATGTCTTTGCCCTGGTCTATAAGAGCCTGCCATCTTGCATGAGCTGCATCCCTTGCAACTAGTATTTTACCTGATAGTAATATACGGTCTCCGCAGTTGCTTCCCTTAAGTTGTTGCAAAACATTTTTTATGCCATTGTCTGTATTTATTCTTTTTGCACAGGTACTGCCATTGTTTTTATCTGCAATAGCAATGGCTTTGTCAAAATCCTTTAATAGTGAAGGATTGTGTACAGTCTTTTGTAAATAGTATCCATCTTTTGTAACTGTAACTTTAAGATTACGGTGAGCAGAACATGAAACTCCAAAAGATACAGGGCAGCTGGCACCATGACGAGGTAACCGTATAACTATGACGTCAAGAGCAAAAGCAGAGCCCCCAAATTGTGAGCCGTAGCCTGTTTCCTGGGCAATGTGAAGTGCAAGGGCCTCAAGCTCTTTGTCTCTAAATCCTTTTGGATTAGGTTTGTCAGTCATATTATCATATGCTCCGCATGTTGCAAGTTTTAATGTCAAAAGGTTTTGCTCAGGACTTAAGCCTCCTGCAACTATAGCAATTGTATATGGTGGACATGCTGAGGTACCGAGCTTTGAAAGCTGTTCTTTTATTAAAGCTGAAAACGTATTTTTATTTAATGTTGCTTTTGTTCCCTGTATAAATGATGTTTTATTTGAGGACCCACCACCTTTTGCGCAAAGTAAAAAGTTTAAGCTCTGTTGCGGCGTATCATCTATAAAATCTGGCAAAGGGGCTAAACATGAGTCGTTATTAAAAATAGAAATCTGACATGGCATGTTATTTTTAGGGTCTTTTTCTTCATAAAAAGATACTGGACAAGTTGTTGAAAACCTTAACTTTCGCTTGTCATAGGTCTGTTTTACACCTTCACTGATTGATTCATATGCGTCTCCTGTAAGAAAAAAGTTTCCTTTCGTCCAGCCAAATATATTTGCAATACCTGTATCCTGACAGATAGGATATGTACCTTCACTTGCCACAAGGGCATTTTTTAGTATACATGAACATACATATCTGTCATTGTCACTAGATTGCGGGCAAAGAGCTGCTTTAATAATTTTATCGAGGTGCTCTTTTGTAAAGGTAAAAGACAGTCTGTCAAAGGCTTTTTCTGCGATTTCGGTGAGAGTACTGCTTTCGTAGACTGTAAAATCATTGGAGTACTGTTGCTGAGGCAATTGAAAAAAATCATAATCAGTGTTTAAGTTTTTCATAATGGCTTAAATTATAATGTTTTTTTTTCTGTTTTACTATAACTTTAATGTAACGTTGTAGAGTTGTGTGCTTTTTGATATAATTGCATTATGAATATAAAAAGACTTTCGTTAATAAATAATGTTTGTATTTGTTCTTCTGCATTATTTGTTCTTCTTACTCTATCATTCCATCTAGATGTTTCTCTTGTTGCTTTTCCATTAAGTGCGTTTTTTTTGGCATGGTATATTTGCGTGTCCTACATAAAACTTTTTAAACAGAATAAAACAAAATACATTGCTGCATTCAGAGAACTTTCGTGTTATATGCCTTTTGTTTTTTTAATTTCATTTGTACTAAAAAGAGCAGGCAATTACGGAACAAGCATTGTAATTGATTATATCAGTGTAATATTGTGGCTTGTGTCTTCTGTTGCAGGTAGTGTAATTCAGTATTATATTTCACCAAAAAGGCTTTCTAAAATTGATAGTGCTTGGGGTGAAAAAACTACAAAGGCAAAAAAATATGGCATTCGTTTTATAGCATTTGAAATTGTAAGCTGGATAGACAGTCTTATACAGGCTGTGTTTATGGTTATGCTCCTTCATATTTTTATTGTCCAGCTTTATATGATACCTTCGGAATCAATGGTGCCAGAGTTTTTAGTAAAAGATAGGGTTGTGGTTTTCAAGACTTTCAGTGGACCAAAGTTTCCTCTGTCTGATGTTGGTTTGCCATATTTAAAAAAATATAATCGTGGCGATATAGTTGTTTTCCGTAATCCTCATTATTCAAATGACCGTAAGTCTGAAGTAAAGACTTTTGTGTCACAGCTTGTTTTTATGCTTTCAGGAACTACTGTGAATTTAAATGTTGATGATGACGGAAATGTGAAGGCAGATCCATTGGTAAAGCGTATTACAGGTGTTGAAGGTGAACAGCTGATGATGCAGGACGGAGTTTTATACTCAAGGACAAAAGAAAATGATTCTTTTAAGGTTGTTGAAGAAGATTCGTCATATGCCTGTTGGAACTTAAATAATGTAAAGCCGTCTGTAAAGCAGGGAATACTGCAGTTTCCTATAAGTAATGAAGAGTATGACTCAATGATTGAGTGTGAAAAACTTCGAAATGAATATGATTTAGATAAAGCTGCTGAATATATGAAAAATATTTCCAGTCAGTTTGATGAACTTTTTTTACGCTTCAGCAGTATTGAGCGAACTACAAAAATAGATGAACTTACTGATAAAGAAATGTTTGAATATATGCTTTTTGCTCAAAACGAGCAGTTTACATTAAAGCTTTTGACAAGTTTAAATGGAAGTGTGTGGTTCAAAAGTTTTATGACTGACTGGATTACAAAAGTTCCTGACTTTAAGGATGACTTATATTCTAAGGCAAATTATAAGCTTAATCTTATGATAAAAGAGTGTCTTGGTAATATTGTTATACGTAATACAGAGCTTTTGCTTCATAAAATTTCAGCTTCACAGTGGAAAAATGACAGTACACGCAGATCCTATATGGAAAGAGCAGAAATGCTTAATGGATATGTATTTTTGCTTGACAGGCGTAATATGCCGATTTTTCCTGAAAATGATGAAAATGGTAATGCACAGTATATTCCCTATAATTGTTACTTTATGATGGGGGATAATAGATTTAACTCACTTGATATGAGACATTCATATAATGAAACATTGAGAAAGCTTACTTCATATGATAAATATTCAGTAACTTACTATACAAATATGGCTCCTCAATATGTCGAACAAAAACGTATTTTGGGTAGTACCTGCTATAGGTTTTGGCCAGCTTATCGTAAAGGTGTTCCTGGCCACACTGGTATGTAGCTGTATTTTGTTTGTAGATACCACTATTTTATTTTGTGAATAAGGGGAAATTTATTTATAAATAAGGGGCTTTTTGTTTATGAATAAGTGGTATTTATTAAAAAAATAAGACTAGTTTAGTTTAATAATAAGCCTTATGTAGATTTTTAACTACTTATCTTTTTTTTATTCATCTGTATTTATTCTATTTTGTAAAAAAGGCGGAGTAAAGTTTTTACAAACTTTACACAGCCTTTTTTTTAGAGGTTACCGCAAATCCTTAAAATGTATAAGTCAATGCTTTAAGCGTTAGCGTGCCTTGACTTATACGTATTGTCTTTGCCGTTATTTACCGTGACAGTTTTTGTATTTTAGCCCAGAACCACAAGGACAAGGATCGTTTCGTCCGACTTTTGGCATTGTACGCTTTACTGTTACACTTTGACCTGAGCTTGCACTTGCCATTGTACCTGCAGCTTTACGTTTTGCCTCCTGAGACATAGAAGAAGCTTCTTTATGCTCTGCATTCATCTGAACCTGTCTCTGCTGCTGGCTTGGAGCTGGATTTATCTGTATGCGAACCTTAAATACTCTGCCAGCAATTTCAAGTCTTATTGACTCAAGCATTGCGTCAAACTGGTTAAAACCGTCAATTTTGTACTCTGTAAGAGGGTTTTTTGAGCCGTATGTACGCAGGTGTACAGCTTCTCTAAGACCGTCCAGATACTCAAGCTGGTCAAGCCATTTTCGGTCTATTGCACCGATGTACTGGTAGCGGATAAACATATTAAAGTTATCGTGACCAATTAGAGTTTCTTTTTCAGTTAAATCGTTCTGTAAAAGTGAGAGTATCTTTTCTCTGTCAAGCATTTCAACAGGAAGCTGTACTCCAAAATTAGTACGAATATTTTCAATAAGAGCAGCCTGTGCCTCTTTACTGCGGCGCGAATGGTCATAGTCATAGAACCACTGCTCAAGATAGTCATTTGCAGTGTTCATAATACGCTGTGAAAGTTTATCGTCTGATAATATTCCATCTCGCTGAGCATAAATATACTCTCGCTGTTCATTTAAAACATCATCATAATCAATGAGGTTTTTACGGATTTCGAAATTTCTTTCTTCTACTTTTTTCTGAGCCTTTTCGATACCCTTGTTCAACCAAGGATGATAAATTGGCTCCCCGCTTTCCATACCAATGTGACTCATGATGTTTTTCATTCTTTCACCACCAAAGAGTCTCATTAAATCATCATCCATGCTGATAAAGAATTTAGATCTTCCTGGGTCACCCTGACGTCCAGAACGTCCTCTTAACTGGTTATCAATACGACGGCTTTCGTGGCGTTCTGTACCAATAACATAAAGACCGCCTAATGACTTAACTTCTTCATAGTCTTTGAGCCACTTTTCTTTTTCAATTGCATATGCCTGATCGTACTGCTCTTTAGTTGCTTCTGTTCCGCATCTTTTTAGTGCACGCATTTCAGGACTGCCACCTAGCTTAATGTCAGTACCACGACCTGCCATATTTGTTGCAACTGTAACAGAACCTTTTGCACCTGCTTCAGCTACGATAACAGCTTCTCGGGCATGGTTTTTTGCGTTTAAAACTTCGTGAGGAATACCTTTTCGAGTTAAAAGATTTGATAAATGTTCTGATTTCTCAACACTTACAGTACCAACAAGGACTGGCTGACCTTTTTTATGTGCTTCACCGATTTCCTTTGCAATGGCGTTCCACTTATCCTCTTCGTTAAGGTAAACTTCGTCGTTTTCATCAATACGAGCAACAGGTTTGTTTGTAGGGATAACAACTGTGTCAAGTTTGTATATTTTTGTAAACTCAACAGCTTCTGTTTGTGCTGTACCTGTCATACCAGAGAGCTTTGTGTACATACGGAAAAAGTTCTGGAATGTAACAGTTGCCATTGTTCGGTTGCGCTGAGCAATTTTAAGATGTTCTTTTGCTTCAATTGCCTGATGTAAACCGTCTGAATATCGTCTACCTTCCAGAATACGCCCTGTAAACTCATCGACAATTTCAACTTTGCCGTCACGAACTACGTAATCAACATCAATGTCATAAAGGAGGTGAGCACGGATCGCCTGTGTAAAATAGTGTACGAACTCAAAGTTTTCTTCATCAAATACTGTTGTATCAGGGGCGATAAGGTTATGCTGGTGTAAAATTGCATCAATTTTGTTCATACCTGCATCAGTAAATGATACTCTTTTTGACTTTTCATCAATTTTGTAGTCACCCTTCATTGCCTTGCGCTGCTCTGGAGTCATTTCAACTTCGTCAGGGTAATCGTCCGTTTCAGGATCTTTAGCTACTTCTTCGAACTGTCCTACATATTTATCTACTTCATAAAACTTACGTGTGTCGTCTTCGCCGGCACCACTGATAATAAGAGGAGTTCTGGCTTCATCAATAAGGATCGAGTCGATTTCGTCTACTATACAGAAATTAAAGCCCCTTTGAACTTTACCGTTGAGGTCAATCTGCATGTTGTCACGAAGATAGTCAAATCCAAATTCGTTGTTTGTACCGTAGGTAATGTCGCAGCCGTAGTTTTCCTTTCGAGCTGCATTATCCATGTTTGACAGAATAGTTCCAACTGTAACACCAAGATAAGTGAATACAGGTCGCATTGTGTTGGCATCGCGTTCTGCAAGATAATCGTTTACAGTTACAACATGTACACCAAGACCTGAAAGACTGTTCAGGTATGCTGGTGCTACGGCAACAAGTGTTTTACCTTCACCTGTTTTCATTTCAGTGATGCGACCAGAATGAAGAACAATTGAACCCATAAGCTGTACGTCGTAAGCTCTTTCGCCTCTTACTCTGAAAGCTGCTTCCCGGGCTAAAGCAAATGCTTCTGGCAGAATATCATCAAGTGTTTCACCTTTCGAAAGTCTTTCTTTAAAAATTTGAGTCTGTTTAGGAAAATCCTCTGGGGCCAATGCTTTTGCCCATTCTTCCTTTGCATTGATTGCCGCTACAATCGGCTTAAGTTTCTTTACATCCCGTTCATTTTGAGAACCGAAAATGAACGTCATCATTTTGTCTAACATAATGTTATAATTATAGCTAAGGAATGGTCAAAAGTCTATCAAAATTCATACGTTAATTTGTTTTAATGTGATTTTGTATTGTGCTTTCTTTATGTTTACTATAAGTCCCTGGTCTAGTTTTTCTTTATTTAATTGACACTTTACTCTCATACTTATATTCTAAAAATTATGAAATTAAAGTTAAATAATATTTTTGCATTGATATCTGCAGGTGTTTTTTCATTTATTTTTGCAGGATGCAATAAATCATATGTAGTATCAACAATACACGAAAACAGTCTCTTTAATCTTAATTATGGTATTTTTGAAGATGAATTGAACATGTTTAACCTTTCTCAGTCAGGCAGTATTAATACTTATATGACTATGAGGGATGGTTTTTTTTATATTGCAAACGGTGAATCAAAAAAGCTTATGGAGTTTAACTCATATGGTGATTTGTTAAGTCTTTACTATAATAAGGATGTTACTAAAGAACCTGATTTTGCAGTAAAAAACGGTCAGAACTCTACAAAAAAAGCTGTTGAGCATCCTTTTAATACTTTGGGTCCTGTAGCTGTGGATTTTCAGAAGAAGCTATATATTGTAGATACTATGCCTAAAGAGAGACAGGAATATGATGAAGAAAACAGACTTTTATTAAACAATGTCATCATGCGGTTTGACAGTAACGGCAATTATATAGATTATCTGGGGCAGCAGGGCCCTGGAGGAACACCCTTACCTCATGTAAAAAACTTGTACACTACTAAAAATAATGAACTTGTAGTTATCTGTACTACAAATGAAGGTCCGTGTATATACTGGTACAATCAAAATGGTTTTTTAGCCTATAAAGTTCTGCTCAATGAGGATACTGTTTTACCGGTAAAGTCTGAGACTGATATTGATGTGCCAAGATATGTTTCGATTGAAAATGTAGTGCCTGACTATGATAAATATAAGCTTTACGTTAAGGTTGACTATTTTTCAGCATACCTTGATCCATCTTTAAAGGTTCAGTCTGGGGTAAATTATGAAAAGACACTTTTGTACTCTCTTGATGTAACAACCGGCAGATATGAAGATCCTCTTGAAATTCCTGCATTTGAAGATTCTGTTTCAGAAAACCTTAGTAAAGAAATTTTTTTGATGCCCTATGATTTTTTAGGTGTAACAGACAGCGGATGGTTCTTTTTTTCAATGCCTATTGAGAAAGGTTTTTTGGTACAGATGGTGCAGCCAAATGGTCAGAGGATTTTGAAACGTAGTATCAATGCTGATCATAGTCAGATTTTATTTTATTCAATGAATTTAAGTGGAAACGGTATTATAAGCTGTCTTTTTATAAAAAAGGATAAAGCTGAAATATGCTGGTGGCGTACTGATTCGTTTCTTGATTCGTTGATGGGTAATGATTAAAGACAGGAATCTGTTATGGATTTAGATAATTTTACTGAAGGTTATGAGGATGGGGAAGAACCATTAACCTTTCACTATAGTCGTGAGCATAGGTTAAAGACAGCTCCTAAACTTGTTCAGGATTACTATAATGGTACTTTTACTGTTCAAAAAAAAGGTTTTTTCAGGGTTCTTGTCGCAACACGAGCTAATAGACTTTTGCTTTTATCTATAGGTATATGCCTTGCAGTTTTGATGATAAATGTATTTTGGGGGAGAAAGAATAATCAGGGATCTATTTATGATTGTGAAGCTGTCGTTAGTGCTTTTAGTTTTGAAGATACAGTGTATGCAAGTGTAAATATAAAAAAAGCAGGAAAAAAATATCCTTTTAAGGGTGAAGTTCCTGTGTCAGTGAGTTTTAATTTTTTAGATGCTGATAATCAATCTGTTGCCAATGAAAGTTTACAGGTAAAATATGATGGAAACGAGTCCTTTATACGGACAACGGCGAGAGATTATGATATACTTAAATTAAACGTAAATATTGAGATTTGTGATGAGAGCATTCAGCTGATGACTCTTGTTCAGAAAAATTAGGATGAGTTTATAAAGAGGTCGAAGATGTTACAGTTTTACTTTTTATCAGTTTTACTTAATGTAGTTACGGGGCTTGTTCTTGTATATGCAACTGATTTTTCAGCAGGACAGACTTCAAAAATAAAAATTGATGTTGATGAAGATGATATTCCTCTTGAAATTGAAGGTGAATCAGAAGAAAATGAAAAAATCAAATCTTTTGTGTCAGGAATGTTTTTGGATGATATGACATTCAGATTTGTTTTAGGGTGTCTTACAGGGCTTGCTGGCTTAATGAAGCTTTTATCAACTATTCAGGATGATATTCCTATTGTTGGTGATTTAATACCTGCAATTGCAGGTGTTGCAGGTTGTTTTTGTCTTTTACTGGAGTATTTTAAGGTTAAGTCTTCCTTAAATTTAAGCTTACCTGCTGTTATTGAAGATTTTTTTATTTCAGGACGAAAATATATTGGCGTGTTCTGTATAATTGCGGGATTACTGCATTTTATATTTCCTAGAGTTCTATTTTTGTAAATTATGATTTGGAGTAACTAAAAAAATGTCTAAAACGTCAATTGCATGTATTGCATTTAATGATAAAAAAGTTCTTATTGCTCATCGAAATCCTGTCGGACAGATGGGGGGCAGGTGGGAGTTTCCTGGTGGAAAAGCTGAAGAAGGCGAAAATGATGAGCAGGCTATTGTCAGGGAGTTTAACGAAGAGTTTGGTGTAACTGTTGATGTTGGTGATAAAATTGCAGAAGCATCATTTAAACATAATGGTGAAGTTGTTGATTTGCACGCTTATGTAATAAAGGTTCCTCATGATGGTATAAGTAAAAAATATGTTCTGACTGAGCACACTGAGTATAAGTGGGTAGAGCTTGCAGAAATTCCTGCATTGAATTTTGTTGATTCAGATATGCTTTTATATCCTCAGGTTGCAAAATATTTAGCTTCTACTGTTTCAGACTAAAAATAATGATAAAAAGATTTTTCTTTGTAGCTTTAATTTTATGTTTGTTTTTGACTTCCTTTGTTTCGTGCGAGAAAAAAGATGTTGAAATTGTTTTCGATAAAGACTCAATTGTTAGTCTTGACCCTGAGTTAAGATGGGCTGTTGTTTCAGATCCTTATACTGCGTGTCGCGAAGACCATTATTACGATGCTGTTGTTACTGAGCATTATCGCCGTGGTGTTATTTTACAGGTAATCGGCGAGGTTGATGTAAAAATAGATGATGATTGGGAAAAATGGTATGCCTTTGATAAAGGCTGGATTGCAGGTTCAGCCCTTGATATTTCATCCAATAGAATGCGAGCTGAGACTGTTTCTAAAAATCTTTTGAAGAACGAGAATTAAAATGATTGTAATTGCAGAAATTGGAACTGCTCATAACGGATCTTTCGATAAAGCTTGTAAGCTCATTGATGAATCTGCTTTAAGTGGTGCTGATTATATAAAGTTTCAGTGGGTATACGCGGATGAAATTTTGCATCCTGATACGGGATTTGTTAATTTGCCTGGCGGAAACATAAGATTATACGACCGCTTTAAAGAACTTGAAATGCCTGTATCTTTTTTTAAAGATTGTATTGATTATACCCATAAAAAAGGAAAAAAGTTTATTTGTTCTCCATTTGGATTAAAAAGCGCAAAAGAGCTTTTTAGTCTAAATCCTGATGCTATAAAAATTGCTTCGCCAGAGTTAAATCATATTCCCCTGCTGCATGAAATTGCTGAATACCGAAAGTCAAAAAATGTGAGTCTTATCATATCAAGTGGTGTTTCAACGTTAAGTGACATTGAGACTGCGCTAAATATAACAGGCTGTGATAATGTAACTTTGTTACACTGTGTAACAAGTTATCCAGCTCCTGAAGGTGAGTATAATCTTCGTCTTGTAAAAAATCTTAAGAGCATTTTTGGTGTAAATACTGGGGTAAGCGATCATTCTTTAGATGCTGTTTTAGTTCCGTCTCTTAGTTGTGCCATGGGTGGTACTGTATTGGAAAAGCATATTACATTAAGTAAAACAACAGATGGTCTTGATGATCCTGTTGCTCTTGATGTGGATCAGTTTGCACATATGACATACTGCTTGAGACAATGCGATGCCATACTTAAGCGATATGGTGAGGTGGATGGTAGCAGGCAGATTATCATGCAGATGATAGACCTGTATGGTAAAGAAAAAGTTGAAGCTGTACTTGGAGATGGGGTAAAAAAGCTTGCACCGGCTGAAAAGGCAAATTATGGAAGAACAAATCGGAGTCTTCATTTTATGCGTGCAATGAAAAAAGGCGAAGTAATAAAAGCATGTGATATAGGTATTTTACGTACTGAAAAAGTATTGACTCCTGGTATGGCACCTTCATTTTATAACATTGTTGAAGGGGCTGTTTTACAGTGTGATGTAAAAAATGGCGAAGGCGTTTTATTTGATCATATAGTTCCTCGTTTTTTAAGGTAGAGTGCATAAGTAATTAGTTTTTGATTGTTGTGATAATTGTCTTTATCTGTTCATTTTGTTATTATTTGTCTTATGGCTAATGCAAATATTATTCAACCTCGTGTCTTGAAGGGTTTTAGAGACATATTACCAGCTGCTGAAATACAGCGGGCTGATCTCCAGGAAAAAATAACAAAGGTATACAGATCTTTTGGTTTTGTTCCAATCGACACTCCTGTACTTGAATATTCAGAAATTTTATTACGTAAAAGTAATGGTGAAACTGAAAAACAGGTTTTTCGTTTTTTAGATAATGGTAAGAGAGATGTTGCTTTACGATTTGATCTTACTGTTCCTTTTGCTCGTTTTACAGCTGAGCATGCCAGTGAGCTTTATTTTCCATTTAAAAGATATCATATAGCAAAGGTTTGGCGTGGTGAAAAACCTCAGGCAGGACGTTATAGAGAGTTTGTTCAGTGTGATATAGACACCGTTGGTAGTGACAGTGCTGCAAGTGATTTTGAAATCCTTAATGTAATGCGAACAGCTCTTGAAGAAATTGGTGTAACTAATATTACGATACATGTAAATCACCGCGGTATTTTTAACCGTTTTTTGGCGAAGCTTAATGTAAGCGAAAAAAGTGAAGATATATTGCGATCTGTAGATAAGCTTGCAAAAGTAGGTGAAGAAGAAGTTAAAAAGGAATTAGTAGAATATACAGGTTCTGAAGCTACTGCAAATGAAATACTAAAGTATATTTCTGGCTCTGGTGATTATGATGCAACTCTTGATATGCTTGAGCAGCTTGCAGGTGGACCTGGTGAAGATACTCAGCGTATGCGTGATATCAGACAGATGATGAAAGCTGCTGGTATTGAAGCAACTTATGTTCTTGATCCGTCAATCACTCGTGGGTTGGATTATTATACAGGTGTTGTATACGAGACATTCTTAAATGACTTACCTTCAATTGGTTCAGTTTGTTCAGGCGGACGATATGACAATCTGGCTGGACTTTATATGAAGGATAGGGTACCAGGTGTTGGAGCAAGTATAGGTCTGGACCGTCTTATTGCGGGGCTTGAGCAGCTTGGTAAAACATCAAAAAAAGGTTCGTATCTTGATGCTGAAGTATTTTGTATGGATAGTTCGAAGTCTATCTACTATCAGAAGATTGCTTCATTAATGCGTGCGAATGGTGTTAGTGTTGAAGTTTTCCCTGAGCCAAAAAAGATGAACCAGCAGTATGCAGTTACTGATGCAAAAAATATCCCATGGGGAATTTTAGTATCTGATGACGATATGGCTGGTAATAAAATTACGTTAAAGAATCTTTTAACTCGTGAGCAGTTTACAGGTTTGTCTGTTGAACAGGCTTGTGAAAAAATAAAGGAAGCAAAATAAACAGTAAGTACAATAAAGTATTATTGTTATTGACACTGTTTTTTTAATTATGATAACATAAAGAACCACATCTGAAATGGATGTTTGTTTATTTGTTGATAATTTTTAGTTAAGGAGTTCTCCATGTCAGGACACAATAAATGGTCTACCATTAAACATGCAAAGGGTGCTGCAGATGCTAAGCGCGGTGCTTTATTTACAAAGTTGATTAAGGAAATCTCAATCGCAGCAGGCATGGGTGGTGGTGATCCTAACTCTAACCCTCGTCTTCGTGCTGCAATCGTAAAAGCTCGTGCAGCTTCGATGCCAAAAGACAATATCGAACGTGCAATCAAGAAGGGTACAGGTGAACTCGGTGGCGGTACATTCGAAGAATTAGTATACGAAGGATATGCTCAGGGTGGTGTTGCTGTACTCGTAGAAGTTCTTACAGATAACCACAACCGTGCAGCAGCAAACGTACGTAACATTTTCAATAAGACAGGTGGTAACCTTGGTACATCTGGTTCTGTATCACGTATGTTTGATCGTAAGGGTGTAATTGAGTATGATGCTGAAACTGTTCCAGAAGATGAACTTATGGAAGCAGCTCTTGAAGCAGGTGCTGAAGATATCGTTAATGAAGACGGTGTTATTACTGTTACAACAGCTCCAAATGACTTTACTGCTGTAGTTGAAGCTCTTGAACCAAAGGGATGGACTGCTCTTTCTGCTGAAGTTTCAATGGTTCCACAGGCTTACACAGCTGTTGATAAGGAAACTGCTGCAAAGGTTCAGAAGCTTATTGATCGTCTTGAAGAAGATGATGATGTTCAGAACGTTTGGTCTACAGTAGAATATCCTGATGATTTTGAGCCAGAGGCTTAATCTGA
This sequence comes from Treponema sp., assembly GCA_045641045.1. Classification (GTDB taxonomy): domain Bacteria; phylum Spirochaetota; class Spirochaetia; order Treponematales; family Treponemataceae; genus Treponema_D. The sequence goes on from JAZUGE010000010.1 coordinate 22,242, forward strand.
TAAATTAGGTGATGATGACCCGGAATTACTTCCGGGTCATTTTTTTTTGTTTGTATTTGCTATATAATTTTAACCATGGTTTATAAAAAAAGGCGCATAATTGGTGTTGATCCAGGATTAGCACATACGGGTTTTGGGATTGTTGATGCAGCCGGAAATAAAATACAGCTTGTAAGCTATGGCGTTATTGAGACTTCTGCCAGGGATGAACATGGTGTCAGACTTTTATCGATTTACAATAGACTGCTTGCTGTTTTAAATGAGTTTAAGCCTGATGAGGCATGTATGGAAGCGCTGTATTTTTCGCGTAATACATCAAGTGCTATGCAGGTTGCAGAAGCAAAGGGTGTTGTCACAATGACTTTGACACAGTTTGCAACTCCTCTGGCTATATATACTCCAAATCAAATTAAATATTCAGTTACAGGTACAAAAACAGCTCAAAAGGAGCTAGTTGAAAGGTATGTAAAACTTATACTGAATCTTGAAACAGAGCCAAAGCCTGATCATGCAGCAGATGCTCTTGCTGCTGCTATAACGCATATACATTCAACACAGGGTAACTTTCTCAATGTAAATAATTTGCGAAATATGTTATAGTATTTATATGTTTAATAGTTTAACTGGAATAATTACATCAAAACTGCCACAAAAAGTTTTGCTAGATACTCATGGTATTGAGTGGGATATACAATGTCCGGATACTTCGATAGATAGTCTTCCTGTTGTTGGTGAAACTGCAAAAATATATACGTGGATGCAGCATACTGATCAAGCTATGACTTTGTATGGGTTTGCATCGGATAAAGACCGAAGTCTTTTTTTTGATCTTTTAAAAGTTGATGGAGTAGGTCCAAAGAGTGCTGTTAAAATTATGAGTTCTATTGCAAGGCAGCAGCTGATTTCATCTTTGGATAGCGGAGATCTTGCTTCTCTTGAAAAAATTCCTGGGTTAGGTAAAAAGACTGCGCAAAAAATGCTTTTAGCCTTAAAGGGAAAACTTTCTTTGGACGAAGAGGTTCAGATTGTTGTAAAGCGAAACGGAAATACAAGCGAGTATAGTGATGTAATTACAGCACTTTCAAATATGGGATATGACAGGCGTGATGTTGAAACTGTAATTAATAAGCTTGTTGAAAAGTTTACTGCGAAAAAAAGCGAGGATGGTGAAATTGCTTTTAAAGATATGTTGCCATCTCAAAAAGAAGATATTTTGTTTAAAAATGCTATAGTGGAGTTAGCTCAGTAATTATATGGACAATTTTGATTCAATACCCGAAGGTGTTACACGCATAGTGAGGGCGGATCTTCAGATAGAAGATGATATCCATGAAGCTAATTTAAGGCCTCAGCTACTTGATGATTTTCAGGGGCAAAGTGAGATAAAAGAAAATCTATCTGTTTTTGTAAATGCAGCTCGTGAACGACAGGAAGCGCTAGATCATCTTTTTTTGATTGGTCCTCCAGGGCTTGGTAAAACAACTTTAGCAGAAATTACAGCCCATGAGTTAGGTGCTGATTTTAAAGTAACAAGTGCTCCTGCTCTTGATAAGCCAAAGGATTTAGCTGGAATTTTAAGTACAATCTCGCCACGTACTGTGTTTTTTATCGATGAAATTCATCGTCTAAAGCCTGCTATTGAAGAGATGCTTTATATTGCCATGGAAGATTATGAATTAGACTGGGTTATTGGACAGGGGGCTGCCGCCAGAACTGTCCGCATACCTATTCCTCATTTCACTTTAGTAGGTGCAACTACAAAAGCAGGTATGGTTAGTTCTCCTTTAATAAGCCGCTTTGGTATTATTCAGAGATTTAATTTTTATACAAAAGAAGAACTTGCTTCAATTATTAAACGTAGTGCAGGAATTTTGAATTGTAAAGTTGATGAAGATGCTGCATTACTTATGGCAAGCTGTTGCAGAGGTACACCTCGTGTTGCAAATCGTGTTTTGCGGCGAATGAGAGATTTTGCTCAGTTTTTTGGAAACGGAACTGTTACGTTAAAAATTGCTCAAGATGGATTGAAACGGCTTCAGATAGACAATCTTGGTCTTGAACGATATGATAGGGAGATTTTGTTATCAATAATCGAAAACTTTGGGGGCGGTCCCGTTGGGGCTGAAACTCTTGCGATTTCAATTGGGGAGTCAATGGATACTCTTGAAGATTATTATGAACCATATCTGATACAGTGTGGTCTTATCCAGCGTACACCTCGTGGTCGAGTTGTTACCCCAAAAGCTTATGAACATTTAGGATTAAAACCTAAGAAGGAATCTAAAGAAGATGAAAACCAGCGACTTTTATTTTGATTTACCAGAGGAGCTTATTGCACAAAAACCTGCAGGTATCAGAGGTCAGGATAAACTTATGGTGTTAAACAGATCTACTGGAGAAGTTGAGCATCATGAAATGTCAGATTTACCAGATTTGATTGAAAGTGGAACTTTAATGATATTTAATAACAGTAAAGTTCGTCGCAGCCGCTGCTATGGAATAAAAGAAAGTTCTGGTCGTGAACAGGAGTTCATGTTTTTAAATCAGACTGGTCCAGAAGGTAATACATGGCACACTATGGTTAAAGGTGCAAAAAAAGTAAAACCAGGTAATACCTATAGATTTAATGATGGTTCTGTTGGAACTGTAGTTGATAGTGAAGGTGATAAGGGAAGTGAGTTCCGTACGATTACATTTGACTGTCGCCTTGATGATGACTGGTTTGTGCGAAATGGGCATATCCCTTTACCACCCTATATAAAAAGGGAAGACACTGAAGTTGACGGGGAAAGATATCAGACAATATATGCAAAAGAAACTGGTTCCTCTGCGGCTCCCACTGCAGGCCTTCATTTTACTGAAGATTTGTTTAAGAGACTTGATGAAAAGGGAATAGATAGAGCCTTTGTTACACTTCATGTAGGATTAGGAACTTTTTTGCCTGTTCGTTCTGAAAATATTGAAGAGCATAAAATGCATGAAGAAGTGTATTATGTACCACAGGATGTCGCTGATAAAATTAATAAGGCTAAAGCTGAAGGTCGTCCTATACTTGCTGTTGGAACAACGAGTGTCAGAACTCTAGAGAGTGCAAGTGACGAAAACGGTTTTGTAAAATCCGGCCCTGGCAGTACACACATATTTATGTATCCTGGCTATAAGTTCAAGGTTGTAGATAAAATGTTTACAAACTTTCATACTCCTGAAAGTACCTTAATTATGCTTGTCAGTGCCTTTGCCGGAAAAGAAAACATCATGAACGCTTATACGCAGGCCGTTGAAAATAAGTATCATTTCTTCAGCTACGGGGATGCAATGCTCATAAAATAGATTTTAAGTTAATTGTTCTAACGAGTATTTGAACAAGTTTAAAAACTGTTTTTTTGTAACTGAGTCAGCTTCTGGACAATTTTTGTCAAATAATGAAGCTGCTTCAGTTAGGGCATCTTCAATGCTTTTCTCTGGAAGAGGAAGGTATGAGCCTATGAGCTTATTTTCAAGTTCATAGCTAAAAAATGTAAAGGCTCCTGCATATACAACACGTATAGTGGTGAGTTGACTGTTATCTGTATTTGCAAGAAAAACAAAAGATGCGGAGTTTTTTGTAAGAATATGGGATGGACCTGTTCTTTTAAATATTTCTACATCCCATTTTTCAATAGGAATACGTATTTTTGTTAAAATGTATCCCTCTGGAATTTCAAATAGCTTACTAAATGCTATATGTTCGATGTCACTGCCTTTTTGGATTTCAAGTCTAGTGTCCAATGCTAATAAAGGTGCATATAATGTGTGTTTAAAAGATTTACAGAATATGTTACCGCCAATTGTGGCTATGTTTCTGACGAAGGGTGTTGCTATCGATTTTATTGCTTCACAGATTATAGCAGGAAGCCTTGTATTATCAATTTCTTCTAACTGAGATAGTGTTACACCTGGGCCCACTTCAATGTATCTCTCTTTTTTTTCAATAAGACATAATTCCTTAATTTTTCGTATTGTGAGGTACTTTTGTGGTAATTCTTTTAGAGATGTGCATCCACCAATTATTGTTGGCAGTTCTGCTGTGTTGGTTTTCATTACATAAAACAGACTTTGCAGAGATGTAACGTTGATCACATTTTTTTTAGAGTATGCCATCTTTTTTGTCCTTTTCTTTTAGTCTTATTATATTCATAATTGCTTTTTTTAAGCTTACTCTATCTGAACAGCTGCAAGACATGTTATCCAATACTTCGTTAATCTGATTTTGACTGGGATGAGCATTTGTTTTTAGTAAAAAGTATATGGCAAATATTTTAGAAGCATTACAGTATCCGCATAGTTTTATACCTTCGTCATCAAGTCCCTTCATAATTAATTCATAATCAGAACTTTTTGAAAAATGTTCAAGAGTTTCAATTTTAGCATCTCTAAGGATTCCCATTGGAATTATACAGGATGGCACAGGTTTAGAATCTAAAAGAACAGCACAAAAACCACACTTTCCTTTTTCACAACCTTCTTTTGCAGAAAAAAGGTTTTTACGCCTTAATATGGTAAGGAGCTTATCATCACAATCTCCTTCGAGTATTGCTTTTTCACCATTTAAAATTACTGGAACCTGCATTTGATTATTCTCCTTGATTGTTCATTATCATTTCAAATAAGGTATCAGTTTTTATAGGAAGCTTTGTTATTGTTTTATTTGATGCCTGTGACAAAGCTTGTATAAATGCAACAGGGAGCAGGGAATAAACAATGTGTCCTAATTGCTTTGGTTCATCTTTTGAAGGTATAAAATCAACATTAATGTTTTTACACACTACAATTTCATCTTCAATAAGTTGCTTTAAGCAATGGTAGGTTTCATTCAAAATTGTATTTTTAGCAGCTTCGATGTTTATTATCTGTCCTGCTTCGATAACGTAATTAATACTTAGGACTTTTTCTCGATAAGTGCAGGGGTCCAGTTCTATTTCTACGATACAGTTTCCGAATGAAGTTGCGTAAAATGGAGTTCCTGTAAAGCTTTTTTTATCCCAAAGCTTTTTTTGTGTATATGTGATACCTTTTTTTACAGTAACCGGAAGTTCTTCTTTATTTCGTTTTCGCTTTAGAGCTTCACAGCATTTTCGTAAAAGATGAGTCATAAGACTTATGTTGCTGTTTAGGGATTCGGGGATATTTTGTTCAGTGTATAGATCTTGCTTTTCAATAGTTATGTCTTTTTTTTCTATACCCAAAATCTCCTTTATAGTATTTATCCAAATATCTTTTATTGCACTGGAAGGAGGTGGAAAATGAACTGTAAGTTTTGAGTTTTCATGCAGGGTTAGTTCCAGACTCAAATTTTTTGTCATAAATATAGAACCAAAAAAAGTTGATCCTTCAAAGCATGAAGACAAACCGATTCCTCTAATTGGGGGAGAGTAGTTCAGATTGTAAGGTATGACACTATCATTGCTTTTTGAAATCCTATATACAGCTTCTTTTCGATAAAAATCGTTTTTCGAGCATATTGTGTCAAATGCATTTATAATTTGTTCGCTTTTAAAATTATGAATAAAAGGTATTTTAATTTTTTTCGCCTTTTCAGACAAATATGAACAGTTTAAGTTTTTAATATCAAATACTGAAATATTTAGTTCTTGTGCAATTTTATGTATTTGGTTTTCAATTGCAAATTGAGCATAGCAGTCAGATAAAGCCATGTTAATAGTTAATGGCATTGATTTGGTTCTGTAATTTGCAGCGTGTATCCGCATTACAGGGGGGGTATATATTCCTGTACTTGCTATGATTAATCTGTCGAGATACTCACAGGCAAGAGGATTAAAGGCTCCTGTATCTACTGTGATGCCAATATCCATTGCAGTGATTTTTCCGTTTTTATTAACTGCAGTTTTATGATTTATGGAAACTTTTGCATAATTGCATATAAAATCAGTTTGTTCCTGTCGTGTTAGTATTAATTTTACTGGTTTTTCTGTTTTTATTGCTGCAATACAAGTCTGGCATGTTAATATTGTATTCATCCATAAGTCATGGGAATTGTATTTACCTAAATTTGTTCTGTTAATTATTATTTTATCTTCACTAAACCCTGTGGTTCGGCTTATATTTTCTCGTAAATGGCTTATCCATCTGCATGGTGTAAAGACGTAAAGATTGTTGTTCTTTACAAAACAGATGGATCCCTGCTTTTCGCCTTTGTAGTCTTCAACATAGTTAGGGGACCAAGAGCCTTCAATCACTAAATCACTGTTTTTAAATGCGGCTAAAAACTCCTGTTCATCTACATTGCTAACCTGTTTTTCATCAGTTTTAATTCGCTTTTCTGTCTTGTCTGTATAAGCTATTGATGATTTTTTTAAATCATTAATAATTTTTTGCAGTTTATCGTTTTTATACTTAATCTTTATTTTTTTTTCTAAGTCCTTTATTTTATCTTCATTTTCAGAAACTAATAATGCTATTGGCTGACCTTTATATGCTATTTCTTTATCTAAAAAAAGGGGGCACGACTGTCCAAGTGTCACTACTGAGTTTTGCCCTGTAATATCTTTTGCTGTAATAAGATATGAGCCCTCACTTAGGTTTTTTATACTTATGTCAGATATGACTCCGCTATCAAATGGACTTCGGACGATTTTTGCAGTTAGCATATCTGGCAGCTGAAGGTCTGAGTAATAATCATGTGAAAATAATGTTTTCTTGTTTTTTGAGGTCGCCTTTTTTTTAGCACACATGATATTTTTGTCCGCACTCCTTTATAGCGTTTACTACGTAGTGAGCCTGTTCATCAGTCATATCAGGCCACAATGGTATTGTTATGGTATTAAGATAATGAGATGCTGCATTTGGATAATTTTTTTCAGTAAACTCAGGATATCTTTTTTGCCAGAAAGTAAAATTGAACAAAGCAATAAAATGCATTGAAATACCTAATCCCATTGACTGTAATTCCTTTGCAAAAGTGTTTCTGTCACATGAGAGTTTGTCCGGGTTAATCTGAATCAAATATAAATGCCAGGCGTTGCCCTCTGAATCCGGAGGTAATTTTATGAAATCAAGGTTTTTCAGTTCTTTATTATAGAAATCGACAATATGTTTTCGTTTTGTGTAAAACATATCTGCTTTTTTTAACTGTTCAATACCAATTGCACTTAAGATATCAGGGAGGTTAAACTTGTAGCCTGCATCAACTATATCATATTCCCATGAAGCCTTAGGACTTGTATAACGGTCCCAGGTGGTCCTGTCCATACCATGCATACGCATAGTTATCATCCGTTTTGCAAGTGTATCATTATCAGTTGTAACCATACCACCTTCGCCTGTGGTAATTGTTTTTGTCACATAAAATGAAAAGACTCCGATATCTCCCAATGTTCCTGAATAACCGTCTGCTGTCTTACTTGGAAAGGAATGAGCTGCATCTTCAATTACATAGATATGATTGTCAGCTGTGCTATACTTTTTTGCAAGCTCATTAATCCTTTTCATGTTACATAAATTACCTGCTATATGAACAGGAACAATTGCACATATTTTATGTTCTGTGTCTTTTTTTAGTAAGTCTTCAATTTTATCCGGATCTATGCTGTATGAATCCTTTTCAATATCAGCAAATTGAACCTCAGCTCCCAGGTGAATAGCACAGGATGCTGTTGAAACAAATGTATAAGGAGTTGTAATTACAGCTTTGCCGTTTTTTACACCACAGGCTTCCATTGCAAGTATCATACCGCTGGTATTGCTGTTTACTGCAAGAGCATGCTTTACGTTTATGAAGCTTTTAAAATCATTTTCAAACTGTAATGTGACTTTGCCCGTTGTAAGCCATCCTGAGTCAATTACGTTGCATACAGCTTTCTTTTCTTCATCTCCAAGAGATGGTTTAAAAAAAGGTATATTAAGTTTTTTATCTTCATTCATTACAATGTCACCTTCGTATTATTTGTATTTGTGCTTATCTTTATACTTGTTGTGTGCGAATAAAACTCATCAAGAGATGGAATTTCTTTGCGCAATAAATCTATAAGATATTCTTTATTCCGGTATAAGTCAGCATTATTTTCATTATAGGAACAAACGTACTTCATTTTTTCAAGGAGCTGATTAAGTTTATAATCCTCGATATAAATATTTTTCAGTTCAAGTATTTTTTCATACTCTGTTGCTCTAGGATTTTCTTCTTTCAGCCATAAAGGTTCTTCAAGTCTTTCTCCTTCACGTGGACCGATTATCTTTATCTGAATATCTTTGTTTGGTTCTAAACCTGAAAAACGAATGACGTGTTCTGCTATGTCTATAATTTTTAGTGGCTCTCCCATATCCAAAAGATATGATTTACCATTCGTCCCGACTCCACCAGTTTCAAGCACAAGGGAACAGGCTTCTGGTATAGTCATAAAAAATCGTTCCATCTTTGGATCTGTAACAGTAACAGGTCCGCCGTTTTTTATCTGCTGCATAAAAAGTGGCAGTATTGAACCTCTCGAGCCCAGTACATTTCCAAATCGGACAAACATAAATGACTGTCCTTTCTTTGCTCTTTTTGCTGCATTTAACACAAGCTTTTCACACAGCATTTTGCTTGCTCCATATATACTTACCGGTGAAACAGCTTTATCTGTACTTATGAGTACAAACCTTTGCACGTTACACTCTAATGAAGCTTCAATTATATTTTGAGTACCAAATACGTTGTTCTCGATTACTGCAACAGGATTTTCTTCCATCATTGGCACATGCTTATATGCGGCACAATGAAAAATTACATCTGCATGAGTATGCGATATGATATATCTCATGTACTCCTTGTCCTTCATATCGCCGATTATAGGTACAACAGTTGCTTTTTCACCCACGCCTTCGTTTTGAAGAACAATAAGCTCTCGATATATATTTACAATAGAGTTTTCACCATGTCCAAACAGATAAAGACGTTCGGCTCCTCCCGATAAAAGCTGTCTGGCAAGTTCACTGCCAATAGAGCCTCCGGCTCCAGTAATTAAAACTCTTTTGCCCCTCAGATAGTTTAAGCTTTTATGCAAAGGAATAATTACAGGAGTTCGTCCAAGAATATCAAGGGGATCAATTTCTCTTGTTTGAACGAGATGTGCTTTTCCGTCAATAATCTGGCTTACTGAAGGTAATATGCGGATATGATTAAAGCCTGCAGCCTTTAGATTATTGTAAATAGTGTGGATTCTGTCATTTTTACAGCTAGGAAGTGCTATAATAGCTTCATCCAGTGGTCCTGAACGTAAAACTTTAGAGACATCATCAATAGGACCTAAAACACTTATTCCGTCAATTTGTGTGCCAATCAGCTTAATATCATCATCAAGAAAAGCTGCAACTGTACCAAATATCTTTTTACGTGTAATGTCCTGTGCAATCATCTGGCCTGCAAAACCAGCACCTATAATATAAAGGTGAGATTCGCTTTTCTGCATCATTTTTAATTCCTCTTTGTATTAAACATATTTTAACATTATATGTTTACCTCGTCCATTAATTTTAGGACTACATCAATATTTATATGTTTATATATAGCAACAAAATTATACAATTTTTGTTTTAAATCTTGTCATAAAAGATTATAAGTGATAGAGTTACAGTACTGATTAGCTTCCCTCTAACAGTCATTGAGTATTAATGAGATTCCACGCGGCTGTCGGAATCAAGTTAATGAACAGTTTTAAGGAGCATAATAATTATGGCAACTAGAAGAAGCCCACGTTTTAAGGAATGTAGAAGACTCGGAGTTAACGTTTGTGGTCATCCAAAGGCTATGGACAGAGCTGGAGCACCAGCTTTCAAAAAGACAAAGAAGACATCTGACTACGGTTTACACTTGATTGAAAAGCAGAAGGTAAAGGCATATTACAATATCCTTGAAAAGCAGCTTCGCCGCTACTTTGAAAATGCTACAAAATCAAAGGAAATGACAGGTGTTGCTCTTTTGATCGCTCTCGAAACACGCCTTGATAACTTGGTATATCGTCTTGGTTTTGCAAGCTCAATCCGTATGGCTCGCCAGATGGTAAGCCACAAGCACATCGAAGTTAACGGTGTAAAGATCAATATTCCATCATATGCTATCAAAGTTGGTGATGTTATTTCTTTGACTGAAGCTGCTCAGAAGAGCGAACAGTTCAAGAAGACATTCCTTTCTGATAACAAGGCTAAATTGGAATACCTCGAACGTGATGAAGAGAAGTTCTGCGGTAAGCTTGTTCGTCTCCCAGTACGTAGCGAAATCCCAGTTCAGATTAACGATCAGATGGTTGTTGAATACTACTCTAAGTAATTAGATATTATTTGGTGGTTAAAGGACCTCAGTTTTTACTGGGGTCTTTTTTTATTTTGTCACGTTAGTATATTTCAAAATAGTTTTTACAACAAAAAGCCTAAACTGTTTATGTTCAGTACCGATTATTAATGTATAGGTTTCAGTTTTAATCTATATTATTGGGGTAAAAATGATTAGACGGTGGGCATTACTTATAGCTTTAACAACATATTGTGCAGCATCATGCTTTGCAAAATCATTATCAATTCAGGTTATTCAAAATAACACGGGTGAAGACAAAGTTTTAACTGAGTCCTCGGTGTTTGAACAGTATGTAATCGATTATTTTTTTGAAAAAGGAAATATTGTTTCAAACTCACCTATATATATTAATTCTTCTGCAGATAAAAACTCAAAAGCACTAAAAACAGCATTAACAGATACAAAAAACGGTGGGTTAGACTATCTTGTTCGTATTGAGTTAACCTATACAAATGAAACGGATAAAGCTTCTCAAAATCCTGTTTTAAAAAATATTGAATCAGTAAAATGGATTAATTATTCAGTTTTAACAGGCCGTGAAATATCGAAGGGTGAGGCAAAACCGGTATTAATTAATGACGAAAGCGGTGTATCTGTTTTTGCAAAGCAGATTGCATTTGATATAGATAAAAATTTAATAAAGGCAGAACGATAGGAGAAGGATAAATGAAAAAGTTAGTATGTGTTATTGGAGCAGTAATAACAATGGCTGTTGTATTTGCAGCTGCAAGACCTTCTCTTGACGGAAGAGCTGTGATAGCTGATTCTGGTGTTATGCCAAAGGGGCTGTTTGCCAGAACAATAGGCTATTTACCAGGGGACAGTGTAACTGTAACAAATCCTGCTACAGGCAAGACTGTTGATGTACTTATATTAGGTTCAATAGATCCAAGTGAAGGGGTTGCAATACTCCTTTCAAGTGAAGCAGGAGATGCTTTAAACATAAAAAAAGACTCAAATATACAGGTTAAAATTACAAAAAGAGCTGGAAGTCTTGATGAGTCAGTTTCAGGTTCTGCAATTTTAGATGAAGACTATAGGGAAGCAGGTAAAATCATTGATGAAGTACCAGCTGAAGCAGAAATTACAGAAGAGCAAGGGGATTCAGCAATTGAATATGAGGCTTCTGAAAGTACTGATGAAGGAATGGATAGTGAGCAGAACATTCTTCCTTTAACTGAAGAAGTAGAAGAAGTTTTAATAGATGAAGAGGCAGCCTCTGATACTGAAAATACAGCAGAGTATAGTGACGATTTTGAAGAAATTACTATTGAAGAAGATGTTTACAGTGAAGAGACAGATGAAAGTAAATTAGAAGAAGAGCAGATTTTAATATTAGATGAAGAATCTTCTGATGATACGATTGAAGATGAAACAGATGAATACGTTGAAATTGAAAGTCTGGACGAAAGTGAAGATAAGAATTTTGATGAAACTGTTAGTGAGCAGGATATTGTTTTAACTTATGATGAAAATGAAGCTAAAGAGGATGAAGAGACTGTTACAACTGAAGAAAAAGAGAATGAAAATCAAGCTGAAGAATCTCTTGATACAATAGCAGATGATGAAAAAGTAGCTGAAGATATCGTTTCTGAAACTGATACACAGTCTTATGCACCAATTATTCTTGTCCCATCTCAGCCAAATCCTCCAGAAGCTGTGGCTAAGTCAGATCTGGAAACTAAGATAAATGTAAGTAATGAGACTGATGTGAGCAAAGAGTCTTTGCAGAAAGAAACGGAGATAGTAACTGAAGAAAAAACTATTTCATCATATGTTGTAAAATCATTGAAGGATCTCAATCAAAAGTCTTACTACATTCAGATTGCGACGTTAGGTAATGAAGAAAACATAATGGCCTTAATTAAAAAGTATGGAGATAAGTATCCTATAGTACTTGTGCCACTTTCATCAGGAAAAGCCTATCAGGTAATGGTTGGTCCTCTTAATATTGATGAGTACGGGGCTGTCGTTGAGCGCTTTAAATCATATGGTTACAAGGACTGCTTTGTTCGTAAGATAAAGTAATAATATATTGATATAATCTGTGTATAAACTGACTTTTTTCTTGTTAATCGGTGAAACGACTTTTAAAATGATAGAAGTGTTGTTTGGAGAGGTTAATGGTGGACAGTCAGTTTAAACATAAAATTCTTATTATTGATAATAATGCATTAACTTGTTCCACCTTAAAGTCCATCCTTGAAGATCTGTATGAAATTGTTTCAGTTTCTTGTGTTGATGAAGCAAAGTCATATATAAAAAAAGCAAATCCATTTAGTCTTATTCTTATATCACTTCATTTACCACTTAATGAGGGTCTGACATATCTAAAAAAGCTTTATAATGATGGCTCTTTAATTACATGCAAGGCAATGATGACGTCCAGCACAGACTATGATGAAGATATAATGGATATTGCATTTAAGTACGGCTGCTGTGAGTATCTTCATTTTCCATTTGTTCCAAGTATTGTAAAAAGACGAATCGAACAGGCAATAAAGCTTTATGAAGCTATTCAACTGAGAAATACAGATGAAATTACAGGTGCTTTAACAAAAGCTGCTTTTATGGCTTCGATTAAGACAAAGGGACAGATTGCATACTGTAAAATTATAAGCATTAAAAACTATAATATTAAGTATGGCTTTGAAAAGGGTAATGATTTATTAGGCTATGTGGCAACCCTTTTAAAGACATATGTTAAAGATTCCATCGTAGGATATTTTGGTCATAATGACTTTGTTGTTTTTACTGATTCACCAGATTTTACCGAAACTCTTGAAGAAGTCTCTTCGAAAATAAAGGATATAACCCTCGATGTAAATCTTTCTCTTTCATCTGGTATTTATCGTATGGATAGTAGTACAGATGATATTGAGTCTTGTGTGTTTAAGGCTTATCTTGCACAGCATACTCTAAAAATGTCAGATTACTCAGTGTACTGCTATTACAATCCGTTAGTGTATCAGTCTATTCTTAATGAGTCATATATTGTCGAAAATCTTTTTGAAGTAATTAAAAACGGCGGCATTAATATTTATTATCAGTCTGTTGTTCGCACAACCTCTCATAAAATTGTTTCAAAGGAAGCTTTAGCCAGATGGAATGATGAGCAGAAGGGTGAAATTGCACCTGAAAGATTTGTATCAATATTTGAAAAGCACAAAATAATTCATGTTCTTGATAGATATGTACTTGAAAAGGTATGTATGGATTATCAGTTTATTATTAGTCAGGGACTTGAAGCTTTGCCAACATCCGTAAACCTGTCTTTATATGATTTTGTTTTATGTGATATGGTTGGCTTTATAAAAGAGACTGTTGAAAAATATAATGTTCCAAAAAATCTTATTGAGTTTGAGCTTAATACTGATTCAAAATCTGATTTAATAAATGAAGTTTTACCTGCTTTAACTTCGCTTTCTGAAGATGGTTTTATACTTACTCTTGATAATTTTGGACGCGGTAATTACTCAATTGATATCCTTTCAAAGCTTAAAAATATAATTAAAGCTGTTAAAATCAGTATAGATAATATTGAAGCTTTGTCTCTGTCTCATAAAGCATTAATTGAGTTTTCAGTGGACATTATAAAGTCCATGGGATTTATAGTTGTTGCAAAAGGAATTGAAAATCAAGTTATTGCTTCAATGTTAATGCATATGGGATGTGACTTGTTGCAGGGTTATTATTTTGATTTTCCTCAAAATATTGATTCATATCTTATTTCATGTTCAAAGATAGGAACTGAAAAGCAGTCATTAAAAAACTATTATGAAGAAATAAGTCGTATAAAACTTATGAGCCATAAGTCTGTTACTGATTATGTAGATCTTGATGATGTAATATTTGAAAGGACTCCTGTTGTAATAATTGAGTACTATAACTCAAATCTGTCTTTTTTAACTGTTTCAGACTCTTACCGCGAGTATTTACAGGGTGCTGGTATAGATGATTTAGATTTTGTTTACAAATATGTAAATGACAGCTCAAATGGCTTTAAAAATAAAATACTTGAGACTATAAAAAGGTGTAAAGAGACAGGTACTTTACAGCCGGTTTATTTTAAAACAACAACATTGTCGTTAAGTCTTACTGTAAAGTTTGTTGCCAGCGGGGACGGCAGGGAAGCTTATGCTATCGTTATTAACAGTATGGCCCGTAAGGCTACTTCTGATTTAAGCAGCAATGAACCGATAAAAGTTACTGACTTGTATGGTGCTTATAATCGTATTGATATAATTGATTTTGACAGTGGTTTTGTACGGAATATATCAATCAATAAAACAGTATTTGATTCAATAACAGTTGATAGTGAGGGGCTGCCGGACTGTTGTGTTAAAATTATTCCGTTCAGGTTAATTCATCCTAATGACAGGGATGCTTTTTTTGAGTTTTACAATTATGAAACGTTACGTCATAAGCTGTGGAACTCACCAAAAGGTTATATAAAGGAGTATTTCCGTATCCTTGAAAAAAACGGAGAGTATAAAGTAAAAGCTTTTGTTCTTAATCTCAAAAACCTTGAGAACAAAGAAGTTTGTGTATCTTGTATAAGGGATGCTGATTCAAGTGATATTACATTAAATGACTATCAGCTTATTACAAATTATATGTATAAGCTTCCTGTTGCATTTTGTGTGTTTAAGGTTTTAACAGACGAAAGGGACAACGTAAAAGATGTAATAATTGATTTTGCAAACGAAAAATGTGCAGACAGCTTTCATTTGACTACAGAACTTTTTGTAGGTAAGTCATTTAAAGAGTTTAATGGCGAAGTTGGGGAAGAATGGAATGAAATGGCTTATAAGTGTGCTTTTGAAAACAAGGCTTTTCAGACAATTCAGTATAACCAGCTTTTGGACAAGTGGCTTCTGTTTGATTTAGCACCCTGTGGCAGAAAGGGATATTACAGCTGTACTTACGTAGATGTATCGATGATATATACAAGGGCTGCAGAATATGGAGCTGGTGCTAATACAAACGATATTATAATAAAATGTGCCCGCATTCTTCATGAAAATAAAGGTTTTTCAGATGCCCTTCGAAAAATGCTTGATATATTGGGCCAGACAATTGAAGCTGACAGAATATATTATCTGTCAATAAAGGGAAACAGCATACATTATACAATGGACTGGACATCTAAAGGTTTTGAAAGCGAGCAAAGATTTAAAACTGTTGTACCCCTTGAAAGCATTTCATATTGGCAGAAATATCTATTAAAAGACGGGTATGTGGATATAGATGATATCTCTGTGATAAAGGATCGGGATCCTGTAATGTACTCATCTTTAGTAAGTAAAAATGTACGCAGTATTCTTGAAATACCGCTATATGCTGACGGTAAGATTGTTGCATATATTGGTGCTGACAACTGTACTGATACAAAGGATATAAGCAGTAAAACTGTACTGCAGTCAGTAGGATATTTTATAAGCAGCTATCTCGATAATAAAGAACTTGTTCATAAGTTTGAGGTTTTAGGTCTGAGGGATACTTTAACAGGGGTAAAAAACCGTACAAGCTTAATGAAAGATATAGAGTCGCTCCAAAACAAAGACTATAGTGTCGGTGTTGTATATGCTGATATAAACGGATTAAAAACCGTAAATGATAATAATGGGCATTCTGCAGGTGATATGCTTATTAAAAATGGTACAAAACTTTTATGTATGGCCTTTGGAAAAGAAGCTGTATATAGAGTTGGCGGCGATGAGTTTGTTGTTTTTTATAAGGATAAGACAAAAGATGAGTTTACAAAATGCCTGAATGTGTTATATAAGTCGTTATCCGATAACAGGCAGGTATCAATGGCTATAGGTTCCCAATGGTGTACAGATGCAAGTGAAATAAAGTTTGCAATGCACGAGGCTGACGAAAAAATGTATCATGATAAGGCTGAGTATTATAAAAACAATAAGCATGACAGACGCATTCATTAGTCAGTTTTAGTTTACAGTATTAATGTCATCAAGCATGAATCTAAAAAATGAGTTGTCAATTTTTGCTTCATTCATCAAATGTTCATAAGAGTCGTACTGACTTTTTTTTGAATAAAGCTCACCAAAATTAATTATTTTGTTTCCATCTTTATCTTTTGAATAGGTTATAGTATATTTTTTTGAGTTATATAAAAATTCGAGTTCCTTTTTTGTATCAATATAGAGCTTTATGTCGTCACTTGTCATATGTATAATCATTGTATACAAAATCATAAAATAAAAAAAGGGCTTTTATTTACGGATATATATGGATATAACACAAATATTTACAAGTTATTTTGAAAATCAAAAAAATTACAGACTATCAACACCTTTGCTGAACCATAAGGGCTATAATTATTTTTTTTATAAAGAAAGTTTTTGTTTAGAGCTTAATGATTTTTTGTCTGATTTTTATGATTTTTGTACAAAAAACTACAGTCAGCTTGTTATCCACTACAATACAAATTATGATGATGAAACTACAAATCTTTTACTTATTGAAGATATAGATACATGTATTGAAAAAAGCGAACAGCAGACAATATTAAATGCAATAAGGCGTGTTAATGAAAACGATGGTTGTGTTTTTGTAACATCAAAAAAAAGGCTTTTTGAGTTTTCTCAGCTTTTAGATAAGCAGTTGTTTTCAGTTTTTGATGAGGCAAACCGGTTAAGTGTAACTACAGTATGGGCTGACGTCTGCCGCAATTTAATGGATGTGGCCTGGTGTATATATAATTCTTTTGATAAAAAAAGCTATTACAGTAAAAAGGCGTTTACAGCCAGTGAACTTGAAGTATTTATCGATAAAGCCTATGAGGAGTTTTGTGCTTTAGATAATTTAAGTCAAAGCCTGTGCGGATATATTTTAGATAAGTTAGTTGAGTGCAAAAAGTATTTTCAAGCCCTTATACGATCCAGCGATATAGTTGATTTAGCTGGTGAAAAAGTTCAGGTTATTGATTATTTTAATTATAAGCTTTTAAAGATACAGGAAAAACTTGAAGCTGATTACTATTGTGACCTGTAAAGTTAATGAAGTATAAACTTATATTGTCTTTATTATGTAATTGTATTATATTATAGATAATGTAATGCGTCTCGCATTTAACCGGGGGTGCACCGGTTTCGACGATTGTGAGAAGGCACTTACTGCATGTGGGCGTGAAGGTGCCTTGAACTGACAAAAAAATAACTGCAATTTTCGCAAGAAAAGAAGAAGAAGTTGAAGAAACTTCTTTCGCAGAAGCTCTCGCTGCTTAGTTTAGCTTGAGCCGAAACCTGTGGGGTGCTGTTCCTAACTTTACAGTGTTTCGTCACAAACAGGGACTTGCTGTGTATCGTTTCTGTAAGGTACACGGGACTTTTTATCAGAATACGGATGAGACGCTTGTTATGCTGCTACCTTGTCCCGACAACTACCTCGCATAACTAAACATGTAGACGTATTTGGCTTGCACTTTCGGACGGGAGTTCAATTCTCCCCATCTCCAAAAAAAAGCGGGAAAGATTACCTTTCCCGCTTTTTTTATGACCAGCTCTTTGTGTAAATATCTATACAATCCTGTTCGGTAAATTGAAGTCTGTCACAGACAAAAAGACGCTGTGTAGTTGCAATGGCATTTTTAGCCATTTTAGCTAAGTCTTCTTTTTTTATACCCCAGTCTGACATTTTGATTTTATCAACACCACATTTAACCTTAAGAACTTCCATTTGAGTTACAAAATCCATAGGATCAGTACTGTCAGCTTTGCCCATTAAACGGGCCATATCAATAAGACGTTTTTTATACTGTTCATGCTCTGCGCAAAATGTAAAATAGGCTTTTGATAAAAGAATCAATCCGGCCCCATGTGGTAAATCAGGATAAAAGGCGCTCATGGCATGCTCTAATGCATGATGTCCTGTTGTTGAGCTTGCCACCATGGAGTAGCCGCCTTCAGTATTTGCATAGGCGATATTTTCTCTTGCTTCAAGGTCATTACCGTCCTTTACAGCTCTTGGAAGATAGTTCCATACCTTTGTTATTGCATCCCTATTAAACATTTCGCTCATAAAGTTTGCATGCTTTGAAATATATCCCTCAGCATTATGAAAAAAAGTGTCAAACCCCTGGTATGCAGTTAAAAGAGGAGGTACACTTGTCATAAGCTCTGGGTCTACTATTGCAATACGGGCAAATAAATCATCACTTTTTCCGCAGGCAATTTTTTCATTTGTATCAAGATTTGTAATAACACCCCACTGGTCAACTTCGCTTCCGGTCCCTGCTGTAGTTGTTATGGCAATCCATGGTAAAGGTTTGTGGTCAGGGGGATTGTTTTTACCTGTTACACCGCCAGCATAGTACCATAAGTCACTGTTATCCTGTGTGGCAAGCATTGCAATATTTTTGCCTGCATCCATAACAGAGCCGCCTCCTAGGGCTACGATAAAGTCACACTTTTCATTTTTTGCAACTCTGGCTCCCTGTTCTACAGCTTCTTTAAGAGGATTAGGGCCAATTTTGTCATATACAATAGCATTGACTCCTGCTTTTTTTAGTTCATTTTCAGTGCGGCTAAGATATCCGTTTGCTCTTGTGGATTTACCATTTGATATTACTATCATAGCTTTTTTACCAGGAAGCTCACAGTTATGCAGCTCATTTAGTTTACCCTGGCCAAATAAAAGGCGGGTTGGGTTATAAAAGTTTATGTTCATATAAAGTCCTTACTGCAATTTATTATAGCACAATCAACAGTTTTTTAATTAAAGTCAGTAAGGGTAATAAAGTTTTTTCGGCGAGAAAATAAAATTTATCCGCCGACAAATTTTTATTTTTCCGGCGACAAAATAAGTTTACTGTATTTTTATATTATGAAAAAGTTGTGTCAAATTCTTATAATATATGTAAAAAAGTTGTTATCATTATGCTTTATCTATATAATACATGTTAAAAGGAAAAAAAAATTATATGAAAAAGTTTTTATCATCTGTTTCTCTTATTACAATGACATCTCTTGCAGCCTTTGCATCTACTATTAACATAAAAGATTTCGGAGCTTCTGTAAAAAATAAAGCAGCTCAAAATACAAAAGCGATACAAAAAGCAATTGACTCCTGTCCTGAAGGGGGAACAGTTGTAGTTCCTAAAGGAAAGTTTCTGTCTGGTTCTCTTCACTTAAAAAGTAACATGACCTTTAAGATTGATGGGACTCTCCTTGCTTCAGAAAATGCTGATGATTATGATTTTGGTTTTTTAATGTATAAGTATTATACTGACACAAGGTATTTTGGCCTTTTAAATGCAGACTGTGCTTATAATCTTACTATCTGTGGTAAAGGCTGTGTTGATGGTAATGGCTGGATGAAAGAAGGTGAATGGAGCCTTAATAAAGAAAAATATCCTGTGTGGTATAAAGGTAACAACAGGCTTATATATGATTATGGTATTGCCGCAAAAAATCAAAGCCTGAAGTATTTAGAAAGTCAGAACTTAACTCCATATACAGCCTCGAAAGAAGAGCTTTCAAGAGCGTATTCGGTGCGCAGTACACTTGTAATTTTCAGAGATGTACATAATGTTACAATAAAGGATTTAACATTTGTAAATCCTGCAAACCATGTGATAAACATTCTTGATTCAGATTTTATTGATATTGATAATGTTCAAATCTATTCTTATAACATCAACAATGGGGATGGAGTTGGTTTAATATGCAGCCATGATGCAAAAATCCATAACTGTATAATTGATGCCGGAGACGACTCAATTGTTTTTAGTGCCGGGGTAGGCAGTGCAGCAAGTACTACTGGTGAAGAAGGTGTTTATAATATAGACATTTTTGACAATAAAATTTTACATGGTCATGGAGGTGTTGCCTTTGGAAGCCATACAGCATTGTCAATTCATGATGTACACATATTTAACAATACCTTTGACTGTAACGAAATGCCTTTACGTATGAAAAGTGCTCCTGCAAACGGTGGCGAAGTTTATAATGTTGTATTTGAAAACAACAAAATAAATGATTGTAAACAGGCGTTCATATTTTCAACAGATTATAATGATGCTGGTACTGTATCTAAATATGGTGCTGCTGACAAAATGGCAGTTTTTCATGATATAATCGTGAGGGATTGTACCGCATCGAAAATAAGCAAAAACTCAATTTTTATTTATTCTAAAGAAGGTGAAGAAAAGCATTATAATATTCTTTTTAAAAATGTGCATTTCAGCGATTTAGGGGAGCAGTGTACTGAGTATCTGGATGGCGGTAACAATATTACCATAGAATAATAATTGCAACTATATGAAACAACTTATAAAAAAGCTGTGTTTACAATACGACAGGTCAAGTGTATTTAGGTTTTTAATCTCGTATGTTTCAGTTTTACTGATACCTCTTTTTATTACTTTTATAGGCTTTGAACTGGCTTTTAACTGTGTTCAGGATGATATACGAAGTGCAGATCAAAATATGCTTGATCATACAAAAACTGTAATTGATCAAGAATTAGATTCGATACGTATGTTTGCACTTCAGGTTTCTTATAATGATAAAATTAGAAATATTTCAGACCGAAAAACAGTAGATGCAGATTTTGTTTTTGACGCTGAAGATGCTCTTTCTGAAATTTTTTCACTGCCTTTGTCTTCTGGTATTGCATTGATGGACTCCTTTTACGTATCTATTTTTGAGAGCGAATATGTATTAGCACAAAGTTCGCTTTATAAAACATATATGTATGAGTCATATGTAAAAAAACGTGGAATGACGATGGAACAGTGGAAAAAGATGTGTTTTCACGATAATATCCGAAGTCCATATTTTTATTCATCTGATAAAAATGTCCAGTATGTTTTTCCCTTTTCTTCAATGCTTCAGGGGGATAATCAGGGCGCTGTAGTTTGCAATATTTCATCATACGAGTTAAATAAGCTTTTAGACTTTAAGGCTGAATATGGCGAGTATTCTGTTTTTATTTATGATAAGAACAATAATTTATTATGGTCGCAGGATGATTTATGTATTGAAGATCGTATAGATTTTACATCTCATTTTCCAAGCTTTGTAAAAATTAGCTCAAAATCTGCTAAATACGGCTTAAAGTATACTCTTGTAGTTTCTGAATATGCAGCTCTAAAAAAGCTTTACACATTAAAAACTACAATAATGCTTTTAGTATTTTGTGCTTCTTTTTTAGGTATTTTGTTAAGTGTTATTATGTCATTAAAGCTGGGAAAACCTCTTAACAGTCTTTTTGAAGCCTATGCCAAAAATAATGGAAAAGAAAAGATTGTATCTCATACAATACAAAATCTTGTTCAGTTATTTGAAGATATGGAGGCTGTAAGCGGCAAAAATGAGCTTTTTTACCCTGATTTACTTGAAGATAACCTTATTTTAAGTGTTAAAGCGGGTAACATTCAGGATACTGAAAGTATAATTGATCTTATTTACAGCGAAAACTGTGTTAATCGCTCTTTAAGTGAAGATATGTTTGCTCTGCTTCATGGTAACCTTTCATCTATAATAAAGCAGTTTTCAAAACCTTTACCCCAGTCATTAACTGATGTAACTCAAATTACAGACCGCAAAGCATTTTTTGATGATTATAAAAGGTTTTGTGTAGAGCTTTGTAGTTCGCTATGGGAAAAAAAGAATAAAAACAGACGTGAACTGGTTAATAAAATGATTTCCTATGTTGAACTTAACTACAGCGACTCATCATTGAGTCTGTCCTTATTTGCCAGTATGTTTAATGTTTCTGAAAGCTATGTATCAACAGTTTTTAAAGAGCAGGCTAATACAAACTTTCAGTCCTTCCTTGAAAAAATAAGATTACAGCATGCCTGTGCCTTGTTAAAGGAAACTAATTATGTAGTTGAAGATATAGCAGAAAAATGCGGTTATTATACTGTGCAGTCTTTCAGGCGAGCTTTTAAAAAAAATCAGGGTGTAAGTCCCTCAGAGTTCAGAGCTGAAAGAGAATGGAACAAAACTTTTTAGTTAATTTTTGTTCTTAGATACGTGTGAATACGTAAAAACACAGTGGGGAACATAATTTTTAATAAAAAAACTGTTCCTTTACTGTGTTTTTTTTTGCTCCATAATCGTATTTATGAACAATTTAATTTCAAAAAAGCGAAAAGCATTTAGAAAATATGCATGGTTCTACGTAATGTTTGTTCCTGTGTTTTTAGTACTTCTTGTTTTTCACTATATTCCAATGTTTGGAATTCTCTACTCATTTTATGACTATACTCCATTTGGTAAACCTCAGTGGGTTGGTTTTGAAAATTTCATGACCTTATTTGGGAGTAAGTTATTTTGGCGGGCATTTAAGAACACTCTGGTAATCAGTTGTGTAAATCTTATGCTCAGTATGATTTTTAGTGTTGGTTTTGCTCTTTTAATAGACGAAATCAACTGTGTCTGGTTCAAAAAGCTTACACAGACAATTAACTATATTCCGCACTTTATGTCCTGGGTTGTAGTTGCAAGTATTTTTACTATTATTCTTTCGCCAAAGAATGGTTTTGTAAATGCTGTTATTAAGCTTTGCGGCGGAGATCCTATTTACTTTTTAGCCAGTGAGCACTGGTGGCGTCCTGTATTTTATTTTATAGAACGCTGGAAAGAAACTGGATGGGGAACAATTATATTTGTTGCTGCAATTGCTGGTATTGACCAGGAACAGTATGAAGCTGCCATCATCGATGGTGTTAACAGATTTCAGCGTGTATGGTACATAACTTTACCAGCAATCCAGAACACTATCCTTATCGTATTTATCTTAAATCTTGCAAAGGTTCTTAACCTTTTTGATCCTGTATGGGTTTTACAGAATGCCATGGTACAAAATGTTTCAGATGTAATCGGAACATATGTATACCGTATAGGTATTGATAATGCAGACTATGGTTTATCAACAGCAGCTGGTCTTTTTAAGTCTGTAATTTCTGTAATCCTTGTACTCCTTGCAAATAAGGCAAGTAAAAAGATAAAGGGAGAAGGCATATTATGATGAGTGAACATTTTTCATTTAAGAAAGGTTATAGAGGTCGTTCTGTTTTTCTTATATTTGCATATGGATTTCTTTTAATGACTATGTGTGCAATGATTTTGCCTTTGATTAAGGTTTTAGTTGATTCTGTTGACCCAAGCTCATACGGATTAAGACTTTTTCCTCGCAAGGTAGACTTTGTTGCATACAAATCTATATTCAGCAACAAGTATCTTTATCTTCCATTCGTTGTATCTGTTTTTACTACAATAGCAGGAACTGCAATTGGCCTTTTGCTCACAACACTGGCCGGTTACGTTATTTTGCAGAAGGATATGCCAGGGCACAAGCTTTTTGTAAATATGATTTTTATTACAATGCTTTTTTCAGGTGGACTTATTCCTACATACCTTACTGTAAAAGCTGTTGGGTTAATGAACAATTACCTTGCAGTAATTTTACCAGTAGGTTTAAACGCTTATAACATTATTTTGATGAAGAGCTTTTTTGAAAGTATTCCGTCAACTTTGTATGAAGCTGCTGAAATGGACGGATGTAGTCCTGTGGGAATCTTTTTCAGGATTGTTCTGCCTTTATCAAAGCCAGCTCTTGCATCTGTAGGATTATTTATTGCTGTAAGTATGTGGAACAACTATATGAACTTTATTCTTTATATAACTAAGCCTGAGCTTACAAACTTTCAGGTAAAGGTTAGAGAGCTTATTCTTTCAGATGGTATTTCTGGTACAGCATTGACTGCTTCAGAAGAAATGTTAAAGAGTGCTGTAGTTGTAGTTGTAATTTTGCCATTCTTATTGGTTTATCCATGGCTTCAGAAATACTTTACAAAAGGGGTTACAGTTGGTGCTGTTAAACAGTAATACCAATATTTATAAAAGGGGGCATAAAAATATGTTGAGAAGACAAAGAATGTTGTCTGTAGCTGCAGGGTGTGCAGCTCTTATTACAGCCTTTACAGGTTGTGGTAAGAACAAGGGGGATGCAAAATCTTCTGTATCTGGCGAAGTTGTAAAACCTAGTGAAATCACATGGATGGTTCACGATGGTCTTAAAAAAGAAAACGGAACTGATGATTGGGCAAAAGAGTTTGAAAGATTAACTGGCATTAAGATGAATCTTAATGTTGTATCAAACAATGAATATTCACAGCTTTTGGACCTTGCATTTGCCAGTGGAGAAACTCCTGATGTGTTTGACCTGGCAGGGGACAGGTTTGCTTCATTTGTAAAGCAGGGTGCAGTTGCAGATCTTACTGACTATATTGCCTCATCTCCATTAGCAACTGAAGTAAACAAAAGTTTGTGGGACAGTATTGTAATCAATGGTCACTACTATGGTATTCCAAAGGAAATGCCAAATGGTGTTGTAAGTTATGTAAGACAGGACTGGCTTGACAGACTTGGTATGAAACAGCCTGAAAACTTTGATGAGTATCTTGAAATGCTTCGTGCATTTAAAAATCAGATTCCTGAGTGTACTGTACCTGTTACAGCACCAGGTCTTTTTGAAGATCAGTACTTAAGAGAGTTTTATCAGGGGGCAACTCCTTCATTTACTAAAGTTAATGGTAAATGGGTTGACGGTATGGCACAGGATAACATGAATGCAGCTTTACACCGTTTACAGGATGCTTATAAAGAAGGTCTCATTGATATGGAAGTTGTTACAAACAAGACTTCGACATGTCGTGATGAGTGGTACTCAGGTAAAGTTGGTGTATTTGCATACTGGGCAGGTCAGTGGGGGCAGACTTTAACAGACCGTATCCATGCAAATGTACCTGATGCAAAGGTTGAGTCAATGAAGTGTATCAAAGACTCTCACTATGTACGTGTTACACCAAGTGTATGGACAATTCCTTCATCTCGTACTCCTGCACAGGTTGCTTCAATTTTCAAATACTTTATGGAATACAAAAATGATGGTGGCGAAGGTCAGGTATTGTTTCAGAGTGGTATTGAAAATGTTCACTGGAAGCAGAATGGTGAGTATCTTGAACCATTACCATTAAGAAGCAATCCAAAGGAATTACAGCTTAAGGCATTTGTTGATCCAGTTCTTTCAGTTACTCAGTTAAAGCTTACAGACAAAAAGATGACTCATACATACATCTTTGATAAGTCAATTGATGACTTAAATGCAAACTTTGTACAGCTTCCTATCCTTCCTACTTCACGCAAGTACTTAAAGATTACTTCTGATCTTAAGCTTTTAAGACAGGAAATTCTTGCAAAAGTAGTAATGGGACAGATGAGTGTTGAAGACGGACTTGCTAAGTATAAGAAAGATTCTGAAGCATTAGGCATTGCTGATGTTTTAGTTGAGTTTAACGAATAGTTAAGTGTTAAGAGGCATTACTTTGTGTAATGCCTCGTTTTTAATAAAAAAAATGGAAAATAAAAATATGTACAAAAATCCTGTGCTTCTTGCAGATTATTCTGATCCAGATGTAATTAGAGTTGGTGACACCTTTTATATGACTGCATCGAGCTTTCATTTTGTTCCAGGATTACCACTTTTAATGTCCCATGATTTAATTAACTGGAATCTTACCAATTATGCTGTAAAAAATATTCCGCTTTCACAGTTTGATAAACCATTGCACTCAAAAGGTATATGGGCACCTTCTTTAAGGTATTATGGCGGTAAGTTTACAATTGTAGTGGGGCTTCCTGATGAAGGAATCTTTGTAACACAGTCCGCTGATTTTAATGGCGAATGGTCTAGTCTTAGATGCATAAGAGAAGCAAAAGGTTTTATTGATCCCTGCCCGTTTTGGGATGAAGACGGAAAAGCTTACATTGTTCATGCATACGCAAAGAGTCGTATAGGCTTTAAAAGCAGGCTTGGTATTTTTGAAGTTGACCCTGATACTTTGGAATGTATCAGTGAAGATAAGTTTATATTTTTGGGTGAAAAGTCCCAGCCTACGATTGAAGGTCCTAAAGTTTATAAAAGAGATGGTTACTATTACATTTTGGCTCCTGCAGGTGGTGTAAAGCAGGGATGGCAGACTGTATTACGTTCAAAAAATATTACAGGTCCATTTGAAGAGATGATAGTTCTTCATCAGGGACAATGTCATATAAACGGGCCTCATCAAGGCGGGTTAACAGATGCTCCGGATGGTTCTGAGTGGTTTGTTCATTTTCAGGACAGAGGTGTTTATGGACGTGTTATTGCTGTTGAACCTGTTGTTTGGAGAGAAGGCTGGCCTTTAATGGGCAGTTCTGTTGAAAATAATATTGTACCTGGAGAAGCTGTGTGTGAGTATAAAAGACCTCAGAATATCAGTTCACAGAATCTTCCAGGTATTTTTGCCCTGCAGGCAAGTGATACATTTGCGAACGGAAAGCCTGGTTTACAATGGCAGTGGCAGGCAAATGTTAAGGAAAACTTTATTTTAGAGCACTGTGGACCAGGTCTTATACTGAACGGGATAAATGGGGATGAGATTGATACATTATGGGATTTGCCTAATGTATTAAGTGAAAAACTGTTGTTTACAGATTTTGTCTCATCTTTTTATTTTGATGTCTCATTTCTCCTGCCAGGCGAAAGATGTGGTATTGCTTTTTTAGGCGGAGAGTATGCTTCCTTGGGTGTTAAAAATATTGATGGAAGTTTATATGAGCTTTATTACCTTGAGTCTCAAGAGGATGAAGATGATAAAGATGAGCGCACTGAAAGAGTAATTGAACATCAGATTATAGAGATAAAAGATACATCGGATATAAGGTTTACAATTACATTTACATCAAATCCTCCTGATGAAAGTAAAGCTTCAGAGGGTGTATGTGATAAAACTGAAAGTTCATCAGGAAAAAGTGTGTTTGATGCTTTCATTGATGGAAAAGTATACAAGTTTAATTGTAAACCATATGAGGCTGGCGGAGATCACTGGGTTGGAGGCAAGATTGCAATGTATTGCCATGGAAATGGTGGTTCTACCTTAGTTAAAAAAGTAATTGTTAACCCTAAATAATAGATGTGTGAGGAGTAAAAAATGTTATTAGGTTTAAAGGGAAAATTTCTGAGAGAGATGTCTAATTACAAAAAGCTGCTTGCTGCCTGTATCATAGGTGGAGTTTGTGCATCAGGAAGTGTTTATGCTTCAGCAATACCAGCTTTTCCAGGTGCTGAAGGTGGTGGTAAGTTTACTACTGGTGGCAGAGGATGTGAAGTTTACCATGTAACAAATCTTATGGATTATAAGATTGGAGAAACTCCAATACCTGGCTCATTTAGAGCAGGTATCAAAAGTAATACAACAATTGTTTTTGATGTAGCCGGTACAATCGAGATGGTTGAACCTTTACGTTTTGGCGAAGTTGAAAATATTACAATTGCCGGTCAGTCAGCTCCAGGGGATGGTATTACGCTTGCTGGCTTTGAAACAAATATCAGCAAGGCTCAAAACCTTATTATCCGTTATTTAAGATTCAGACCCGGTTCAAAAAACGTTCATGTTGGTGACGGTATGGATGGTTTATGGGGCAGACAACATAAAAATGTAATTATAGATCACTGTTCATTCAGCTTTAGTACTGATGAAGGACTTTCACCATATAGAGGCGAAAATATGACAGTTCAGTGGTGTATTATATCTGAAAGTCTTACTATGAGCGGTCATACAAAGGGCCGTCATGGATATGGTGGAATCTGGGGTGGTGTAAATACTACTTTCCATCATAACTTAATGGCAGATCATACATCACGTAATCCTCGTATTGGTGGTGGTACTGTTGAAAAAGATGATAATGATCACTTAGGTCTTTTACAGCTTAGTAATAATGTAATTTACAACTGGGGCTTTAACACTTGTTATGGTGGTGGTCGTGCTCAGACAAACTTTATAAATAACTACGAAAAGGCAGGTCCTGGTACTCGTGAAGAAGTTTTAAGCCGCATTATTGATGCAGGTGAAGGCAAAAAGCCTGGGTATTTTTATGTAAATGGTAACTATATTGAAGGTAACGAAGAGTATTCTCTTGATAACTCTAAGGGAATATATATTAGTGCTGCAGCTCAGCCTTTTACAACAATTACAGATAAGCCATTTGAAATGAGTGGCACTGAAAAAGAAAATCTTACTGTACAGAGTGCAGTAGACTGTTATGAAGAAGTATTGGCAAAATCTGGTGCAACTTATCCAAGACGTGATGCTTATGATGCACGTATAGTTGCTGAAACTCGTAATGGTGAAGGCCGTTATATTAATACTGACCATGAAGTAGGCGGATATCCTTGTCTTACAGAGGTAAAGAGAGAAGATGGTTTTGATAGTGATGGGGACGGTATAAGTGATGAATGGGAAAAAGCTAATGGCTTAAACCCAAATGATGCAGTTGATGGTAGTGCTGTCTCTTCAAACGGCTATACAAACCTTGAAAACTATCTTAACAGCTTAGTTGATATGAACTACAGAGGGGCAAATCCTGAGGTAAAGATTACTGGTGTAAAAAATAATACATATGCATATAGTGGTTCTACTGTAAAGATTGGTTTTAGTACAAAGGGTGAAAGCAAAATTGTAAAGGCTGTATTGTTTGACGGCAGTAAAGCTTTAAGCGAAAGTTCAGGTTCTGATTTTACATATACAGTACCAGAGGATAATGTCAGTCACTTTATTACAGTACGCGTAACTGATGAAAACGGTTTATCAGCACAGTCTAGTGCAGTAACTATTATTAGTGTAAAAAAAGCAAAGACTCTTAAAGGCTTTAAGGACTGTGAAATTGGTTCTCCAAATGTAAAGGGAACTTCATTCTATAAAGATGATAAGCTTTATGTTTGTGGTACAGGTAAGCTTGGCCGCAGTGAAGGTGCTGTAAAAGGCAGCAGCTTTGATAATGCAAAAACTGACGACTGTCATTTTGTTTATAAGATGCTTAAGGGAGACTTTAAGATTAGTTGTAAGCTTGATAGTGTAACAGCAGTTGACAATCATGCTTTTGCAGGTCTAATGATCCGTAATAGCCTTAAAGACGACAGTGCAGATGTAGTTGCAGGACTTTCATGGGTAAAATCAACATCATATAAGGAAAATGGTGTTACATTGTATCGTAATCCTTGGTCGATTTACATAGCTGGTCGTAATAAGGATGGAGAAAATATGAACTCTCTTACTGAAAGCCTTGATTCAAAAGAAGCAGCTGCAAAAGCTGGGGTAACACTTAAAGACAGTATTCCTTTTAAGGATTATGATACTCCTTTAGGTTATTTTATGAGTATTGAACGCAGAGGTAATACAGTTACTGCATTTATCAGCTGTGATGGAGTGATCTGGGAAGAACTTGGCAAGAGAGAAGCTTCTCTTAATGAAAAGGTTTATGCAGGTTTTGCTGTAGATGGTAATAAAGTTGCGAACAGATTAGACAATGTAAATACATCTGTATTTTCAAATATTGTAATTGAGGAACTGTAACAGTGAGTGAGTATTGTAATCCTGTCCGCAGAGGGTTTTATCCAGATCCTTCTGTTATAAGAGTTGGCGATGATTATTACATGGTAAACTCGTCCTTTCAGTATTTTCCGGCAATTCCAGTGTCCCATTCAAAGGACCTTGTCCATTGGGAAACTATTGGATTTGCAGTAACAGACAGTTCGTATCTTGATTTAAGTAATATACCTGACAGTCACGGTATATGGGCTCCTGATATTGAATATATAAACGGTCGCTTTTATATCATTGCAACTTTACGGCTTAATGGAGATGGTAAAAGGGGAAATGATGTTTTAAGACGTCAGCTTATTGTATCCAGCGAAAAAGCAGAAGGACCTTACAGTGAACCTCACTGGCTTGAAGTTGACGATATTGATCCTTCTTTGTTTGTTGATAAAGATGGTACTCCTTATATGGTTATAGCTGCCGGTGCAAAAATAATTGAGCTTTCAAAGGACTTAACACATACTGTGGGAACTCTTAAACCTGTATGGGCTGGTACTGGAGAGAGATGTAGTGAAGGACCTCATATTTTTTTCAAAGACGGATATTATTATGCAATGGTTGCTGAAGGTGGAACAGGTTATGGCCACGGCATAAATGTTGCAAGGTCTAAGTGCCTTACAGGACCATATGAGAGTAGTCCATATAATCCTGTAATGAGACAGTTCGATAGTACTTCTCCAATACAAAGATCAGGGCATGGTAAGCTTGTTCAAGCACAGGACGGATCATGGTGGTGTATGTATCTTTGTGGCAGACCAAACAACGGAAACTTTACAACCTGTGGACGTGAGTCTGCATTGGATCCTGTTCAATGGACTGAAGACGGCTGGTTTACAATAAATAGTGGTAAAGGTCCAAGTACTGTTCAATCAGGTCCTGATTTACTCCAGGTTGAATATCCGTCTTGTGACAGGGATGATTTTGAAAGTGATAAGTTAGGCTTAGAATGGCAGTTTGTTCGTAATCCTTTTATGGGTAATGTATCGTTGACAGAGCGTAAAGGTTATTTAAGACTGTGGACAAGTGACGGCGAGCTTTGTGAACGCAGGGCAAAAAATATCCTTGTAAAAAGGGAGAAAGAGCATAATTTTACTGCAGTCACATCTGTCGACTTTAAGCCAGGTAAGGATGGGGAGCAGGCAGGCCTTACCTGTTATTATAGTACTACAACTTATGTAAGGTTCTGTTTATGTTATGAAAACGGCTTGAAAATTGTTCTTGCTTTGCGAAAAGGTGGGGATGAAGAGGTTGTTTGTGCAATTGATAATGTACCTGATACAGAGCTAAACCTTAAGGTTTTAGTAAAAAGTCAGAGAAGAGAGTTTTATTATAAGGCAAAAACAGCTTGTGAGTATATAAAAGCTGGTGTCATTGAAAATGCATCGTTTTTAAGTGATGAAGGAGTTCCTGCTGAGCGAAAACGGCATACTGGTACTCTCACTGGAATTTACTGCAATAACGGTGGATGTGGAAGCCGCATAAGCGCTGATTTCGATTATTTTGAAATGAAGTACTGAGTTTTTCTTCTTTAGGCTCCTTCGAAATGGTATTACTTTTTTGTACATATCAGTTTTGAAGGGGCTTTTTTATGTTTAGGTTAAATTAAAAAGTCAGGACGCTTTGTTTGCAGCTATTTTATAATTTTAAGTTAGAACTTATTTTAAGTTTTATCATTTTCATAATTTAATGATAAAATGTTAGATGTATGAATAGGCGTATAAAAAAATCAAAATTCTTTATTAACGTGTTTTTTACAATTTTTACTCTTTGTGTTTGTTTATCAGCAGTTGGTTTACTGGTTGCAAATCAACTGATTGGTTATCGGTGTGCCTATTATATACTTTGTGGAATTGCAGCTTTTTTTGCTTTTTTGGGAATCGCTAATGCAGGATATTTTTTGACCCGGGATTATCTTACAGGTGTGTTAAATAAAGATTTTTATCTTAAGTGCCTTATTTTTTTGATGATAACAAAAAAGCTTTCTTTGTATACTGTTGCTTTTATTAACATAAAAGGAATGACTTATATTAATGAACATTACAGTTCAAATACAGGTGATAAGGTTATAAAAAAGTTTGCTTCAGTTATAAATAGCTTTACACAGAGAGGTGAGTATGTATCTCGCCTTGGTGGTGATAACTTTATGGTTTTAATAAAAAAGAACCGCGTAGATGAATTTTTATCGATGCTTTCTGATTTGACTCTTTATGTTGAGATTGAAGCAGGTAGTGAAGTGCCAATAAAAGTTGGCTCTAATTGTGGTCTTTATAATTTGACTGCTTCGGATACAATAAGAGATGTAATGAATAATTCAGGCATTGCCATAAGGCAGGCAAAAAAATCTGTAAAAGAAGATTTTGTATGGTTTGAGCCAGAAATGCTTTCTACTATTATTCATGAAAACACAATCATCAATTCATTTAGGGATGCTATTGAAAAAGAAGAGTTTCTTGTGTACTACCAGCCTAAAGTTGATATTGTGACTGGAAAACTAGATGGGGCAGAAGCCCTTGTCCGCTGGTCAAAAAACGGTAAAATGGTTCCTCCTATGGACTTTATTCCTGTATTTGAAAGGGAAGGCCTTGTTACAGAGCTGGATTTTTATGTATTTGAGAGAGTTTGTAAGGACCTTGTAGAATGGGAAAAGAAAGGAATCCCTATTGTTACTGTTTCAAGTAATTTCTCAAAGCTTCATATACGTAATCCTAATTTTGCAAAAAGTGTTGTTGATGTTATTAATAAATATCAAACTAAGAGTTATAGCCTTGAAATAGAGCTGACTGAGTCAGGAGCAAACGAAAATTTTGAGGTGTTTAAGCACTTTATTGATGAGATTCATAACGCTGGTATAAAGATTTCAATTGATGATTTTGGAACAGGGTACTCATCATTATCTTTATTAAAGAATATTGATGCTGATGTGGTAAAACTTGATAAATCATTTATTGATAATGTACATGATGATAAATCTGCTGATTATAATCTTGTCTGTAATCTTGTTAAACTTATTAAAGATTTAGGATGTGATGTGATTTGTGAAGGAGTTGAAACTGTTGATCAGGCTTCATTGATGAAGAAAGCTGGATGTAGTTTGATTCAGGGTTACTTTTTTGATAAACCGCTTCCACATGATGAGTTTGAGCAGCGACTTATCAAAAAAGAGTATAAAGTTTAAGCTACCATCTTGGATTTTCAAAAAAGTATCGGCTTATATATGTTTCGTATTCTTTTTTATACATTTCATCTTTGTTTGCAAGAACATCACTGCCGTTTGTTGTAAACCACACGATTTGGTAGCTGTCCTCATCCATGTCCAGTTCAGTATTAAAATGTATTTTGAGGTTTTGTCTGTTCCAAAGATAGTCTTTTCCCTGTACAGCTTTTTTCCCCCTGAAAAGCACTAGTGGTGGTGCCCAGGTATAATTGTTAACCACAAAGTCTGGAGGGTTATTGTATGTCCCTGATATTTTGTAGACTTCATCTGATTTAATTTTTCTGTTTAATTTAATCTCTGTTGTGTCAGGACTATAGCTTATGTCTTTTACAGCTATTTCTTCTAAAGTATTTCCGTCCTTATCAATAATCTCAACTTTTTTTATTGCATTAAAGACACAAACACTGTAGATTTTTCCATTTTCTGATGCAGAGGTGTTTACACTTGTAACTTTTTCCTCCGGTACCTGTATTACATCTTCTTCAAGCTCTGGCTGTACAGATTTGCATGACATTAATAAAGCTGAAATTATAGCAATTGCTATAAATGTTTTTTTCATAAATCTTTCTCCTTTAATCTATGTCGGAGAGTAATAAGATATAGTTTAGTTTGTGTTTTTTATGTGAAAAGAATCGCGTTATATCGTTGTGTTTTTGTATTTTTCTGCCTTTTTTGTTTATGTTGTAAGACGTTAACTTGTTATTATACCTGGTATTAGATAATGTTAAAAAAAAGGAGTAAATAATTATGAATGTATTGAAAAATGTTAAGCTGAAATATCTATGTAAGTTTTTTGTTGTTTCTGTTTTTTTATGCTTCTTTGCTTCATCATGTGCAGACAGTTCTGACTCTTTCAGGTTTTCATATGATGAAAAATCTTATTCAGATACTTCTTTACCTTTTTTATATAATAATACTCTTTATCGCGGTCAGATAACTGCAGGAAGCGGTAACATAAATGATAACGAGACAGGAACTGTATTTAGTTACCCTTTGACTACCGATTTTAAGTGTGACGGGTATTTTAGCGTAAAGGGAACATTGCCTGACTGTAGGGTGCATAGTGGAGAGGATTGGAACGGAAAGAAATATGAATGTACAACTGTTCCTTATATTAGGTTTACAATTGTGAAAGATGAGTATCTTGACGATGTTTCATTATTCACAATGAAACATGATTTCAGAACATATGAGTTTTATTCGAAAAGCTTTGATGCAAGGCTTTGGCTTCCAGAAGGAAAGGGGTATTATACAGTATATGTATCAGTTTTTTATGGAGAGTATAATCATGGCACGGATGACAAAGAATTAAAAGAAGCTCTTGCTTTATATAATGATCCCAAAAGTCATAAAGGTACTGATTCTGTTGTTTTTCCCCTGAGGTATGGTGATTTTATTATTAAAGTGGAAAACGTAAGGGATGAAAGGGGAAGTGGCCTTTATCCATCTCAGAGTATACAAAGTGATGTCTTAAAACTTGCAGAATATGCAGCTGAAACTGCATCTGGTATAAGTGATAAACGAAGTATTTTTGATCTCGTTAACAGGCAGGTTGTAAGCTGTCTGACATATGATTCTGAGTCTGCATCTGATAAAGATAACAGGCGGATGCAGGATGCCTTAACCTGTTATGAAAGTCATCTTGGATTATGTGTTGGTTATAGCCGTCTTACTGCAGCTCTTTTAAGATTTAATGGTATCAAGTGCTATAATGTTTTAGGTTCTCTTAATGGTGTTGGGCATGAATGGATTATGGTAAACTTTGATGATGGCGAGGGATGGTTTTTTTATGAACCTCAAAGCACAAATAAGGGGCTTTCAAAGACATTAAGCGGTAATTATTCTGCATATAGGTTAACATCTGGTTATATAAACGAGTCCCACAATGCTGATGAAATAAAATATGCTATTGATTGGGGAGCTTGAACAGTCTTTACAAGTACTTAAGTTCTTTTGAACTATAGATTAATTTATTGTTTTGTGGCATTATAACAGAGATATTGTATTTAAAAGAGGACACTATTTTGTATAAGAGCGTAGATCCTAAAGCAGATTTCCCTAAGCAGGAAGAAGAAGTCCTGAAGTTCTGGGAAGAAAACGATACTTTTAAAAAATCCGTTTCGCAGCGTGAAGGCGCTGAAGATTTTGTTTTTTATGATGGCCCTCCATTTGCAACAGGCCTTCCACATTTTGGACATTTTATTCCTTCAACAATTAAAGATATTATTCCACGTTACCAGACAATGAAGGGTAAAAAGGTAACTAGACGGTTTGGCTGGGACTGTCATGGTCTCCCTGTTGAAAACCTCATTGAAAAAGAGCTCGGTATTAACTCTAAGCATGAAATCGAAGAATACGGCATTGATAAGTTCAATGACAAGTGTAAGGCTTCGGTTTTAAAGTATACATCTGAATGGCGTAAGACAATTACACGTATGGGTCGTTGGGTAGACTTTGATAATGACTATAAGACTATGAATCCTGAGTTTATGGAATCTATATGGTGGGTTGCAAAAACTCTTTGGGATAAAGGTCTTATCTATGAAGGAAAATATATTCTCCCATATTGTCCACGTTGTGCAACCGTTCTTTCAACACATGAACTTGCCCAGGGGTATAAAGATGTAAATGATATGACTGTAACTGTTCGCTTTAAGGTTACAAAGGCACCTGATGGTGTTAATGATCCTGATATGGCTAACGGTAAAACGTATTTTATTGCATGGACAACAACTCCTTGGACTCTTCCTTCAAATCTTGGTCTTTGTATGGGACCTGAAGTTGACTATGTGAAGATTCTTGATAAGAGCTCAGGTGATTACTTTATTTTTGCAGAAGCTCGTTTAGC
The DNA here is from genome assembly GCA_045641045.1 of Treponema sp. Lineage (GTDB taxonomy): Bacteria > Spirochaetota > Spirochaetia > Treponematales > Treponemataceae > Treponema_D. Next base: position 58,087 of record JAZUGE010000010.1, read on the forward strand.
AGCATATTACAAAAATGAAGATGACTATGAAATCATATACCGTTATAAGGGTAAAGATTTTATTGGTGCAGAGTATGAACCTTTGTTTCCGTATTTTGAAAGACTAAAAGATGCCTCAGTTTGTGCCGAAGAGTCACGTCAAAACTGTACAAAGGGTGCTTTCCGCATGTTTAACGCAGATTACGTTACAACAGCTGATGGTACTGGTATTGTTCATATTGCTCCTGCATTTGGTGAAGACGACCATAAGGTATTTGCTGGTAGTGGTATACCTGAAGTTGAGCCTATTGATGCAGAATGTAAGTTTACAAAAGAAATCGCTGAATATGCAGGTCGATTTGTAAAAGACTGTGATAAAGATATTATGGACCGCCTCAAGAAGGAAGGTAAGCTTGTTAAAAAGGAACAGCACCTTCATACATACCCACACTGCTGGAGATGTGGCAGTCCATTAATTTACCGTGGTATCGGTTCATGGTTTGTAAAAGTTGCTGATCATCATGATGCTCTTTTACGTGCTAACAGTGAGATTAACTGGCAGCCTAACCACATTAAGGAAGGCCGTTTTGGTAAATGGCTTGCAGGTAGCCGTGACTGGGCAGTTAGCCGCAACCGTTTCTGGGGTAACCCAATCCCTATCTGGAGATGTGATGACGAGGAGTGTAAGCATACACTTTGTGTAGGAAGCCGTCAGGAGCTTAAGGATTTAAGCGGTACATATCCAGAAGATCTTCACAAGCATTTTGTAGATAAAATTACATTCAAATGTCCTAAGTGTTCTAAGGGTACAATGCATCGTATTCCTGAAGTATTTGACTGTTGGTTTGAGTCTGGTTCGATGCCATATGCACAGCAGCATTATCCATTTGAAAACAAGGAATATTTTGAGAGCCATTTCCCTGCAAACTTCATTAGTGAAGGTCTTGATCAGACTCGCGGATGGTTTTATACACTTACAATTCTTGCAAGTCACCTTTTCGACAAGCCTGCATTTAAGAACTGTATCGTAAATGGTATTGTTCTTGCTGAAGACGGACGCAAAATGTCTAAAAGTCTTCGCAATTACACTGATCCTGTTGAAGCAATCAATAAGTTTGGTGCAGATGCAATCCGTTTGTTCCTTATGCACTCAGCTGTAGTACAGGCAAGTGAAATCCGTTACTCAGACGATGGTGTACGCGATGTAATTAAGAGTATTATTCTTCCTTTGTGGAACTCATATTCATTCTTTGTTCAGTATGCAAATATTGACGGTGTCACATGTACTGGTCATGAGTTTGACTCAAAGCTTCCTTCAAATCCTCTTGACAGTTGGATTTTATCAGTTGCTCAGAAGATGGTAAAAGAAGTAAGCGAAGCAATGGAAAATTACGACTTAAATGCTGCTATTGATCCAATGCTTGCATTTATTGATCAGATTAATAACTGGTATATCCGTCGTAATCGTCGTCGTTTCTGGAAGAGTGGAAGTGACTCAGATAAGCTTGAAGCATATGGCGCATTGTACAGTGCCTTAAAGACATTTACTCTTGTTGCAGCTCCATTTATTCCGTTCTTAAGTGAACAGATGTGGCAGAACCTTAAGACTACAGAAGATAAGGAATCAGTACATCTTATGGATTATCCTGTATATGATGCAAGGTTCCGTGATGAAGCTTTAGAGTTTAAGATGTCAACTGTACAGAAGGCTGTTTCAATGGGACGCAGCTTACGTAACAAGTATGACCTTAAAAATCGTCAGCCGCTTTTAAATGTACAGCTTGTAACTCGTGACAGTGCAGAGCGCAATGTTCTTGAATCTATGAAGGATACTATTGCTGAAGAACTTAATGTAAAAAATGTTGAGTTCCATGATAAGGAAGATGACCTTGTTACATATACAGCAAAGGCAAACTTTAAGGTTTTAGGTAAAGAGCTTGGTAAAAATATGAAAGCTGCAGCAGCAGTCATCGCTGAGCTTACAAGTGATAAAATTGAGCAGATAATTCTTGGTAACCCAGTTTCAATATCTGTCGAAGATATTACAGTTGATCTTAACAGTGATAAAGTAATTGTTGAGCGTCACGAAAAGGATAACCTTAAAGTTGTTAATGACGGTACTTTAACTGTTGGTCTTGATACACAGATTACTGATGAGCTCAAAAAAGAAGGTTACATCCGAGACCTTATCCGAGGTATTCAGAACCTTCGTAAGGAAAGTGGTTTTGAGATTACAGACCGTATTTGCCTTACAGTTGGCGGTGATGATGAATTAAAGGCTGCCTTTGATATGTTTAAGGCTCTTGTTGAGGGTGAGGTTCTTGCTGTTAGTTCACAATGGACCAGTTCTCTTAGTGAGGGTGCTAAAATCGATGCAGACGATAAAGTCTGGAGCGCTTCTGTTGTTAAAGCATAATGCTTATAATGCTGCTATGTTTGCTAAAAGCTGCATAGCAGCTATTTTTTTATCTTTTTTATTATTCTCATGTGCAACAGTTCCAGATAGTTTACAAGTTTCAAACTTTAATCTGTTAGATGAAAACAATGTTCTTTGTGGATATTGTGATGTTGATAAAAATAAATCTTTTATTGATGAGTTTTTAAAAGGAAAAATCGAAGAGCGTAATATAAAATGGATAAAAAAACATGTTTATAATATCTGCTGCTCATATAGTAGTA
>JAZUGE010000011.1:0-8904 GCA_045641045.1 Treponema sp.
AAAATGTAAAAGTTTATGAATCTTTAGGATCTCTTCGTTATCTTAGTGCTATAAAATATTGTTCGTTTGTAATGGGGAATTCTTCTAGTGGAATTGTTGAAGTTCCTTCTTTTCATAAACCAACAATTAATATTGGTGATAGACAGAAAGGGAGAATACAGGCTGATTCAATAATTAATTGTAAGCCAGAAAAAATGCAAATTATTGATTCTATTAATATAGCTTTATCAAAGGAGTTTCTTGATTATATAAATGATAAACCTAATCCATATGGTGATGGATATACTTCAGAAAAGATAGTGAAAGAGATAAATTGCTTTTTTGATTCTAATGAATGCTCATTAAAGAAGAAATTCTATGATGTGGAGTTTTCTATAGGTTTTTAGGGCTGTCTGCAAAACATGCCCAATGGCAACAACGGATGCGTTTCGTTCCATATATAAATCACAAAATGGTTCAGTTTACAAAGGAATACCAAAAAAAAATTAAATAGAACTGATGGGAATTTGATTATAAAGGCACTTTATTCTATAATTATGGTTATTGTAGATTATTGAATTGAAGAAAATCATATTATAACAAGAGATGATTTATGTGTTAAACGTCCAGGTCCAGGTATTCAACCTAAAGAATTTGACAGTATTATTGGTAAAAAAGCTCTAAGGACTGTACAAAAAGATAGTTTAATAAATGTAGAAGATATTCAGTAACACAAAATTAGAGGGTATTTATTTGACTAATTATACAATAAATAAAAACTGTACGATTCTTGATGCCTTAAAACAAATTGATTTTATATCTGTGAATGCAACAAAAATGCTATTTGTAATTGACGATAATAAAAAAGTAATTGGAGCATTGACTGATGGTGACTGTAGACGAGGTTTAATAAAAGGATTTCCTTTGACAGAGAAAATCACAAAGGTAATGAAACGTGACTTTACGTATTTAATACATCAGCAATATGATATTGAAAAAATAAAGTTTATACGAGAAAAATGTATCAGATATGTTCCAGAGTTAAACGATGATGGTACATTAAATGATATTAAGGACTTCTCTGATGGAAGAGCTTTTGTTCCGGTTGATGCAGTTATGATGGCCGGTGGAAAGGGAGAACGTTTGCGACCTTTAACACTTGATACTCCAAAGCCGTTATTAAAGGTTGCTGATAAGCCGATAATTGACTACAACATTGATAATTTATTATTTGCAGGCATAAATCATATTAGTGTTACAGTTAATTATCTTGCGGAACAGCTTGAAGAACATTTTAAAAATCCTGTCGAAGGTGTAAAGATAAACTGTATTAGGGAACCTAAATTTTTGGGAACAATAGGCTCTATAAAGTTTGTAAAAACTTGGTATAACGATACTATTTTATTAATGAACTCAGATCTTTTTACAAATATTGATATTGAAGCATTCTATCTGCATTTTAAAAAAAATAATGCAGATATGAGTGTTGCAGGAGTTCCATATAATGTAAATATTCCATACGGTATTTTTGAGTTAAGGAATGAGAGAGAAATTACCGGTATTGTCGAAAAACCTAGCTATCATTACTATGCAAATGCAGGTATATATTTAATAAAGAAAGAGTTATTGAGTTATATACCTGATGATGAGTATTTTGATACTACTGATTTTATTAAGCTTATAATCAAAAATAATAAAAAAGTAATAAGGTTTCCAATAACAGGGTATTGGATTGATATTGGTAAACCTGATGATTTTAGAAATGTTCAGGAAATTGCAAGGAATATAGTAAAGTGAGAATAAAAGCCATTGTAAAAATGTTTATCCCCCCTATATTTTTAATTTTAAGGAATAAACTAAGTAAGATTTATCTATCTAAGTCTCATACGATAATATCCACGATTAATGAAATTGAAAAAAAATCTGAAAAGCTAGTTATTTTAGGAAATGGTCCATCGTTAAAAGACAGTATCGAGAAATACAGAGATGAAGTTATCCAAAATGATTGTATTGCAGTAAACTCTTTTTGTACTACCGAATACTATGACGTAATTAAGCCTAATTCGTATTTATTTGCAGATCCAGCTTTTTTTTGTAATCCTGAAAATGAATCGGATCGATTAAAACAACAAATTGTTTCGACCATAGATGCATTAGTGAATAAAACAAAATGGTCACTTAATTTGATTATTCCTTCAAGTGCAATAAATTCGTATTTTGTTTCAAGGCTTTCTGTCAATACCAATATTAGATGTTTTTATTATAACGAAAAAAATCTAAAGAATTCATTTGATAATAATTCAAAATTTCAGTTGTGGGATAAAAATTTCATAGCACCTCCTGCTCAAAATGTATTAAACTGTGCCGTTTACATGGGAATTTTCAAGAGATATAAAGAAATCTATCTACTTGGAGCAGATACATCATTTATAGAGCTTTTACATGTTGATCAAAGCGATAACAGAGTATATACAATTGATTCTCATTTTTATGGAACAAAAAAAGTGTACTTATATTGGGATGTTGCAGAGACAAGACCTGAAAAACTTCACGAAAATCTTGATACGATTTCATTATGTTTAAAATATTATTGGGAATTAGAAGAGTATGCAAAGTATGCTGGTGTTAAGGTTTATAATGCCAGTGAATATTCTCTAATTGATGCGTTTGAAAGAAAAAAATTAAATTAGGGATATGAAAATCACTTTGTATAAATACACACAATAGTTCTAGCATAACAATATATGATGATGTAAGGTAATACACCTTGGTGGCATATGGATTTTTTTATAAAGTACGAGTAAGTTATGCGAAGAAGTTGAAAGAATGTAGGTGAGTTATCTGATATAATTCCTATCCTCGATGAGGGGAATGATAAAAAATCGTGTGAAGTACTAATCGATTACTATCAGAAAAGACAGATACGGAATTGCAAACTCTAACCAACTCGCTAAAAGAATTTGGTGAAGAAAAAAGATTGAAAAATACTATAAAATCTGTGAAATCATATTGAAAACAACGTTGAGGAAAAATGAAAGTCTTATATGATTATCAAATATTTAATATGCAGAGATTTGGTGGAATCTCGCGTTATTTTTATGAATTAATAAAGAACAATAACGATGTAAAAACTGAGATCGGAATAGAGTATACTGATAATCAATATTTATTAAATGATAAGGCATTTAATTTTGATTCAAATCCATATACCTATGAAAATTTTTTGAAGGGGATTAATTTTAGGGGTAAAAGGCGTCTTTATAATATACGAAGTAAGTTTTTAGGCTATGATGAAAAAAAGAAATCAATTGAGCTTTTAAAAAAAGGTGATTTTGATGTTTTTCATCCAACATATTATGATCCATATTTTTTGGATTACATAGGAAATAAACCTTTTGTATTAACTGTTCATGATATGATTCATGAGATTTATCCCGAAATGCTTTTATGCGATCATACTTGGGTTAATAAAAAAAAATTATGTCAAAGAGCTTCAAAAATAATTGCAATATCTGAGAAAACAAAAGATGACTTAAAAAATATATATGATATCCCAGATGAAAAAATTTCTGTAATTTATCATGGCTCTGGTTTATCGCAGAATTGTAAGGATACTATTCGAAAACAAATCCAAGACGTGTGCTGTCAACGAAATTATTTCTTGTTTACTGGAAATAGGGATCTATATAAAAATTTTTTTACCTTTATTTTCTTCTTTTCTGAGGTTTTGTTGAAGCACCCTAATTTGAAACTTATTTGTACCGGCCATCCTTTTTCAAGTTTAGAGATAGACCTCCTAAAAAACTTGAGGATAGATGATAAGGTTCAAAGTTTTTTTGTAAATGATAATGAACTTTCAGAGTTATATCATAACGCAATTGCATTTGTTTATCCCTCCTATTATGAAGGTTTTGGAATTCCTATTCTTGAAGCATTTGAGGCAAACTGTCCGTTGATTTTAGCAAATGCTAGTTGTTTCCCTGAGATTGCAGGCGATGCAGCATTGTATTTTGATCCAAAAGATAAAGGACAGTTAATTGATTGCTGTGAAAAGGTAATATCAGATAGAAGTTTAAGAGAAAACTTGATTGAAAAAGGACAAGAGCGTCTTGGAAACTTTTCTTGGACAAAGTGTGCAAACCAAACAACACAAGTCTATAAATCTTTGTTAATGTGATAACAATATGCCTGCAATATTCAAAAAGAAAATTGAAGTAGAGGGGGATTAATAAAATCATGAAATGTAAAATTTGTAATTGCAAAGCAGAGTTATATGATCACGCACAGATATTAAGAAAGTATGATGTTTCTTATTATAGATGTGAATCTTGTGGTTGCATTTTTACAGAAAATCCTTACTGGTTAGATGAGGCATATTCAGATGCTATTACATCGAGTGATATAGGATTGGTATCCCGTAATATAAATTTTACAAACAAGTTAAGCCAAATACTGCCTGTTATATTTCCTGAAGCTGAAAGTTATCTTGATTTCGGAGGGGGGTACGGTATCTTTGTCCGGCGAATGCGAGATTTAGGTTTCGATTTTGAATGGTATGATGAGTACTGTGAAAATATATTTGCGTGCGGGCACGAGAAATCAAAGTCGCATTATGATATTGTTACAGCGTTTGAACTATTTGAGCATCTTACAGATCCTGTCGAAATGTGTAAAAAACTTTTTGATATGGCTGATAATATAGTGTTTTCAACGGAATTGTTGCCAAAACCTAATCCACTTATAAAAGACTGGTGGTACTATAGTTCGGAGCATGGACAGCATATCTTTTTTTATTCAGCAGAAGCTTTAAAAAAACTTAGCAGTTACTTTGAGTGTAATTATTATTATTTTGAGGGGTTCCATATTTTTACAAAGAAAAATATAAATATTAAGAAAGTAAGAATGATTACTGGTACCTCAATACATAGTAAAGTTTATAGATTTTTTAATCCTGTAAAATCTCGTGTGTCTTTATTGAGTAGTGATTTTGAAAAAATAACAGGTAGAAGTTTATCTTAATGAAAACAGATTTTAAAACTTTATAAAACTTTTTTTGGAAAGAAATTATATTCATGTCATTAATCAATTTATCCGCAAAAGAAAGCCGTGTGTCTTTTGATAAAGAACTTCGAAAACCTGAGTATAAAGATGTATGTGATAGTATACGACTATATTTTGATGCAGCTATAAATACTTGGTGCAACAATTGTGAAACAAAATCAAAATGGTTTTCAGCTTCGGATTTTATTGGCAAAGATTTAAAAAACTGGGACACACTACCTGTAAAAGAACTTTGGAACTTTTATAAGTATAAAAAGCATTTAAGTGACAAAGAGGCATATAAAAGAGCTGGAATTGCTGCAGGCTGGCTTTTAAAGGATGCAGTCATAAAAAATAAACGCTTTACCTTTGAAACAAAGAGAAATATTTTACACAGAGTTTATAGATGTGTATAAAGAATATAAATTACAGGTATATTAGTATAAGAAATGAAATATAGGTTTAATTTTAAAAATTTCTTTTCAGTTGATAAAACCTGGAAGGAAAACTTTCAAATAAAGCAATTTTTTCCAGAAAGTGAAAAATGGAAACTTTCAACTGTTTTTGCGCCAGCAGATGTGACTTTTTTCTCAGTATTTGGTGATCGAGCACAAATTGTGAGAGATAAATCACGAGTAAAAATATTCTGGACAGGTGAAGATATTTCAGTGAATCACGTAGCATACGCTGATAATTGTATCAACGATTGTGATTTGAGTATTGGTTTTACTCCAGAAAATATAGTTAACAGTTCAAATTATATACGTTATCCGCTTTGGTTATTGTATTATTTTGGTCAGTACAAGACATTGGCTGATATACAAAAATCTGTTGATGAGTTTAATGATAACTGGATTAAATCAGTAACTAAAAAAAAGAAATTTTGTTGTCTGGTTGCAAGTCATGATTCATTTGGTACAAGAAAAAAGTTGTATGATTTATTAAATCAATATGAAAATGTTCTAGCGGGGGGGGGGCTGTTTCATAATGATGACAGTCTTAAAAATGAGTTTGGAGACAATAAACATAAGTATTTAGAACAATTTATGTTTAATTTGTGTCCTGAGAACGTGTCAGTCCCAGGATATACAACTGAAAAAGTTTTTCAATCTTTTGCGGCAGGGTGTATTCCTGTTTATTATGGAAGTAATAGTTTAGTTGAACCAGATGTTGTAGATAACTCGAAAATCATTTTTTATGATGGAAAAAACGGTGATTCTGTTTTAGCTAAAGTAAAGGACTTATCAGAAAATAAGGAAAAATACACTGAATATATGTCTACACCGCCATTGAAATCTTCCGCAGCCCAGTGGATATATGAACGCAACATAAAGTTACAGAATATGCTTGCGGAAGTTATTTTATAAGTTTATGGAGAACAATATATAGGGATTTATATATGTCAGAAAAGTTTTTATCAATTATTACAATTAACTATAACAACAAAGATGGTCTCAAAAGAACACTAGATAGTGTTTTTTGCCAGAGTTCTGATGATTTTGAATATATAATTGTAGATGGAGAAAGTACAGACGGTGGAGCTGAACTTATAGCTGAATATCTGGCAGTAGAAGAAAATAAGTGCCATGTCTCTTTCTGGTGCAGTGAAAAAGATGGTGGTATATGGGATGCAATGAACAAAGGTGTGTCTCATGCTAACGGTAAATACGTATTAATGCTAAACAGTGGAGATGTATTGAGGCATAAAGATATCATCTCGGATTTGGTAAAGCTAAAGTTTACAGAAGACATTATTTACACAGATGCAAGTTTTGTTACATCAAAGGGTAGCAATATCATAAAATATCCTGATTGCATAACAGATGTTTTTTTTATTGAAGGTTCAACTTTAGGTCATCAAAACTCATTAATATCAACAGAACTGTCAAAAAGGATACCATATCATTTAGATTATAAATATGCAGGGGATATTGTTTTTTTTGTAGAAAGTATTATTTGCAATAAATGCTCAACCAGGCATTTAAAATATCCTGTTGTTGATTTTGATGCTGAAACAGGCATTTCGAGCATAAAATCAACAGAACAGGAACGATTTGATGAATGGATAAGAATATGGCAGACATATTTCCCAGGCGAGTTGCGCAAAAAATGGCTTTTGTTAAATGAATATCGTTATGGTTACAAAGGCATTTTACGTAGATTAAAAAAAATATTTGACTGGATAAAAAAGTAAAGCTATGGATCCGCTTGTATCTATAATAATCCCCATATATAAGGTTGAACAGTATTTACATCGCTGTGTTGACTCTGTACTGGCACAGACGTATAAAAACATAGAAATCATTCTTGTTGATGATGGTTCCCCAGACAGGTGTTCTGAAATCTGTGATGAGTATGCTGCAGCAGATAAAAGAGTAAAGGCAATTCATCAAAAAAATGGAGGGCTTTCAGCTGCCCGAAATGCTGGATTTGAAGCTTGTGAAGGGGAATATTTATATTACCTGGATAGTGATGATTTTATTACCAGTGACTGTATTGAATTATTATATAAAGGGATAATAAAAACAGGAGCAGATGTATCTTGTGGCTCGTATAAGTTTTTCTTTGATGGGGACTCATGTGATGTATGCAGGAAAATAAAAACATACGATGTTATGGACAGTAGTGTTGTGTTGAGAAATTTGTTGGATGGGAAGGTTTCTCTTGAATTTGCTGTTGTTTGGAATAAGCTTATAAAAAAGGATAAAGTATCTAGTATTAGATTTCCAATTAAAAAATATCACGAAGATGAATACTATAACTGGAAGTTATATTTAAATACAGAATCGGTATGTTTTATTAATCAAATAACATATATGTATTATCAGCGTAAGTCCAGCATTACAGGAAGTGGTTTTGGTAATCATAATTTTGACTTCTTGGGAGCTCTTGAAGAACGTATTGAGTACTTTTCGACCAATAGGACAGAATTGTATCCATTAGCCGTAAAATCATATCGTATGTCTCTTATTGACTATTTTTATTGCGGAATAAATCGCTGTAAAAATAGAAAGAGTTTAATATATTCAAAAAAAGATATACATAAAATGTACAAAGAAAGTTTTAGACGATTTAACAGAAGTACTGATTTTGATTTGTATACTTGCAAACAAAAAATACGTAACTTGATATTTTTTTATCTTCCATGGATTTTAAATCAATCAATTAAAGTTTATTTAGTAACCATCAAACGAACCCTGTTATATTACATAAAAAAGACATCATAAACTTCTTCCAAATGCTTTACTTAGGGAAGTGAAACCAAAATACTTTGACTGTTACTTATTTATCCAAGATAGTAGAATTAATAGAGTCAATTACAGACGAATCTGTCCTGTAATTAAATTTTCGGGCAAATAGAGCATCAGAGTTTTTCAACTTCTCAATATCCTCATATCTTAATATTTTAGGATATTCAGGTCCAGCCCCCCAATCGATATAACGAAGGGGTGAGTTTATTATTTTAACATCTTTTATATAATTCAAAATAATTGTTTGAACTGTGTCTCCCCCCCCCTGTAAACCCTGTAATTTTTATAAACCTTATTCAATCTTTTACCGATTTGACTAGTTCTTCTTATATGCTCGATTTTTTATCATTTTGGGCATATATATCGAAATCATTAGCAAGGTAACTCAATAATTCTTTTTGTTGTTGTGAAAACTCATGAATTAAAACCAAAATCGCCAGCTTCATTTTACTCTACTCCATGCAAATGTTCTAACTCAACTCGAAATTCAGATTAAATAATACTTAATTTTATAACCTTATTATGGTCAGTGCAAGTAAATAAGACTTAAGTTTAACCTTGAAAAATAATCTTTGGTTGACCTTACCTCATTTTTATCCAAACTAAAAATACATAGAGGATTCATTTATCCATC
>JAZUGE010000012.1:0-77944 GCA_045641045.1 Treponema sp.
AATTTATCCCGTGTATCTGCTAACAAGGAACTGGTTAAACCAGTTCCGCAAAATGTCTATATATTCCCATAAAGGATATATAACTACAAAAATGAAAAGAGGAAGCTACGGCTTCCTTTTTGTTTTTTAAACAAAAAAAGCCCCGGCTTTCACCGGAGCTTATTCTTAAAAGGACAATACCTATTTACTATGAGTTAATGAGTTCTGCAAGTTTATCAGAAGTAAAACCAAGAGACTCTGCAACCTTTGTTCCAGGTCCTGACTCACCAAAGCGGTCAATTGTGAACAGATCTTTTTTGTTTGAAACAAAGCCTTCCCATCCATATTTGCAACCAGCTTCAGCTACGATTACACGTGCCCCCTTACCGATAATGCTTTCAACAAATGCTTCGTCCTGGTTTTCGAACAATGTACGGTCAAGAACTGATACAACACGTACTGATTTTCCGCTAACCTTTGCAGCAGCCTCAAGAGCCATACATACTTCGCTACCAGTTGCAAGGATTGTTACATCAGGAGTTGCACTACCTGTCTTAACAACGTAAGCACCCTTCTTGATTGTTTCCTTCCAGTTTGCATCATCTTTTGCATATACAGGAACATTTTGTCTTGTTAAAGCAAATACAACTGGGTGATCTTTACTTGCCATAGCAATGTGCCAAGCAGCAACAGTTTCTTCAGCATCACCAGGACGAAGAACCTGTACATTTGGCATAGCACGGAGAGCACCAAGGTGTTCGATTGGCTGATGTGTAGGACCGTCTTCACCAACATAAATTGAGTCGTGTGTAAGGTCATAAATTACAGGCTGCTTCATAAGAGCTGCAAGACGGATAGATGGTCTCATATAATCTGAGAACACCAGATATGTAGCACAGAATGCCTGTAAACCGCCATGAGATGTAATACCAAGAGCTTCACTAGCCATACCAAACTCACGGATACCATATTCAATTGAGCGTCCTGTACGGTTTTCAGGTGTATATGTACCACCATCGCACTTCATGCCTGATTTGTTTGATCCCTTAAGGTCAGCACTACCACCTACTAAGTAAGTGTGAGCAAGACCCATTGCACTAATCATGTCTCCACTTGCAGTACGGGTTGCAACAGACTTGCCAACTTCGTAAACAGGATCAACAACGTCCTCTACAGCACTTAAAGAATATGCTGCAGCCCATTCTTTTGCAAGCTGTGGATTTTCTTGTGCCCATGCATCAAACTCACTCTGCCAGTCAGCCTGTGCTTTTGCAAATGCTGCCTTTTTATCTGCAAAGTATTTAAGAGCAGCAGGATCTTCATAGAAGAATTCTTCTGGATTAAGACCAAGATTAACCTTTGTTGCAGCAACATCTGCATCTCCAAGAGGTTCACCATGTACTGTTGGTGTACCCTGCTTTGGAGCAAACTTACCGATTGTTGACTTGAGCATAATGAGGGTAGGCTTTTCGCTTTCAGCTTTAGCCTGTGCTATTAAGTCGGCAACACCGTTAACATCATACATATCGCCTTTAAGTACCTGCCAGCCATATGCTTCGTAACGTTTACCGATATCTTCAGTAAATGTAATATCTGTAGAACCATCAATACTAATCTTGTTCTGATCGTAAAAAACGATAAGCTTACCAAGCTTTAAGTGTCCAGCAAGACTTGATGCTTCAGAAGAAACACCTTCTTCAAGACAACCTTCACCAACAAGAGCATAAGTGTAGTGATCTACAATTTTGTGTGCAGCTGTGTTGTATTTAGCAGCAAGCATTGACTCTGCCATTGCCATACCAACACTAACAGCAATACCCTGACCTAAAGGACCAGAAGTATTTTCAACCCCATCAGTCCAGCCATATTCTGGATGACCAGGACAACGACTGCCAACCTGACGGAAAGCCTTAATGTCATCAAGTGTTACATCATAACCACTTAGATGAAGGATAGAATAAAGTAACATTGAGCCATGACCTGCAGAAAGAACAAAACGATCTCGATCAGACCACTTTGAATCTGCTGGATTATGCTTCATTACCTCGCCATATAATAAGGCGGCGAGCTCAGCACATCCCAATGGAAGACCAGGGTGACCAGACTTTGCTTTCTGAATCGCATCGATTGACAGGCTGCGTATTGTTTTTGCAACAGCTTCAATTCCTTTAATGTCCATATAAAACCTCTTTCTATAATATATATTGTAAGCTAGAGTTTTCGCATCAAAGTCAGCAAAGCAGCACTATCGGCTTTGTCTTCAAGTGCTTTTTTGAACTGACTGTTTTGTAAAAGACCAGCTAATTTTGAGATTATCTGCAAATGTGACTGAGAGTTACAGGTTAAAAGAACAATCATCACATTTACTTTTTTTGAATCAGGTGCATTCATATCAATAGGCTGATCCAAGTAACACACAAAAATACGCTGTTCTTCAAACTTTTTTAATATTGGCTGTGTTGTATGAGGCAAGGCAAGGCCATTACCAACAGCAGTAGTTAACGATGAATTACGTTTTTTAAGGCCTTCGTATAACTCTTCGGATAGGATTGATGACGGCAAATTTACAGTTTCACTAATAGTTTTAAACACTTCGTCTACAGTAGAGCCTTTTACATCCCTGTAAACTCCTCCAGCTCTTAGTAAATCGCCTAAATTAACTTCTAATGCCATCACTCACTCCTTGTAAAGGCTATATTATTTCAAAACCGTCTTTTTTCTGTTTTTCAACAGAGCTTATCAATATCGGTTTAATTTCTTCAAAGCTATACTCCATACCATCAATTGATACAGACATTGTATTATACTCTTCATCTTCGTACTGATCGTCTGAAGTAAGTAACTCAAGCAGATTAAAACAATGCATCATCAACTGGGACAGTATTACAACTTCCTGCTGCGGTAATTTCTCAACATCCGTTGTTACATCATCCAATTGATTAATGAGATCTTCAACTTTTGTGTAAAGTTCTAATGCCCTGAGGCGTAAGGGAGCTTTTTTAAAGTCTGCAAACAAATTATAGTTTTCTTTAAGTATATCAGTAATATCTCGAATTTTCAACGAAAGAAGTTTTAGGGCCTGTTCATCAGCATTTTCCATTCCAGGCAGCAGTTTTTGTACATCTTTAACATTTACATCTGTTTTTTGATATAAACAGTTAAGAATGTGTGCATTTATCAAACATACTGGAGTGTTGCCATAAGCAAAAGTACCTGTTGCCAAAGCTTCACTTGCTTCAGCTTTTTGCTCATCTGTCAGCCAGCTACCTACAGCAGGTACTTCTTCACCAATTTTCCATAAGCGGCTTTCAACACCAAAACTTTCAAATCCAATCTTTTTCGAATTCTTTAATACTTCATACACAGAACTTGAGTCACAAACACATAATTCATAAGCATTTTCGATATATACATTTGCAAGCTGCTCATCAATGGATGAACAAGGTCCGTACTTATCAAAGCTTTTTAATAAAAGATTTTCAAATTCTTCGGCCCATTTTGCCCTGTTTATGTCAGAGCTTTTAAGTACAAGCTGTTCGCCGGACTGACATATTTGAGGTATTACTGTAAACTCGTTTGACAGATAGCTATACAGTGTACAAAGAAGTCTGTCACCATACTTAATTTTATAACGGTCAAATAATGGTGTTAAATCGTATGCAGTAAGCTTAACTGTCTGGTACTGGTCAAAGTTTAACTCCATTGATTTATCAGACCTGTTTGCAGGATCCCATGCAATACGCTGTATTGCATATTCGTACCCATATACACTAAAAAGATCTAGTGCTGTATTTTTATCAACTTCGATAACCTTTGTTGCCAGATAATCATCTTCAAAGGATAGCAATAATTCGCTTGAACATACATCAGGATTGACAAAAGGGATAAAACGACTGCCTGCTATCAATACTTTTTGAGCAATCTCAGTTTTTGTTAAAACAACGCTAAAAGGCTTATCGACCAATATACCCCATCGTGATATAAATCTATTGCCTTTCAAATGAACTATATCCCGATCAGATAGTACAAAATCCCTTAAAACTTTTTTTGTTATGTGCGGATATCGATCTTTTACATCTTTATAAAGTTCATCGATAGATAAATCAGTGGCATTTGATTCATGGATATAAAATCGTAAGTACTCAATTATTTCGTCATTCATTTTTTATTATCTTTTTTTACTAAGACAGGGGAAAACTCACTAAAAAAACAAATATCCTGTCTTTATATAGATTGAGTTAATGTGAGCCTGCGGAAAAACAAACAAGCTCACATTATTATAACCATATTTATACTTCTCGTATATCAGTTATATTTATTCCGTATTCAGTAAGAATCTGTTGTAACTTATCAATAGAGATATCTGTTACACGGGCTGTGATAAATCGCTTTGATAAATCATCACCCTCACTGGTAATGAACGAAACAATATTACCACCAGCATCAGCTATACCCCGTGAAAGGTTTGCAAGCTCACCTTTATGATCGGCCAGGGTAAATGTTGCTCTAACGCCATGATGACGTGCACCAAACATATCAACAAAGGTTCTGAACAAATCTGATTGTGTAATGATACCAACAAGGAGTTCACCCTTCATAACAGGAAGACAACCAATACCGTTATCAGACATTTCTCTAGCTGCAACTTCAACAACTTCATCTGACTGTACGACAATCGGATTTTTTGTCATAACCTTTTCAACCTTAAGTTTTGACAAAAGATATCCCATTTCATATATATCAAGAGTAGTTGCCTCTGAAGGCCCAGCTTTTAACAGGTCATTTTTTGTTATAACCCCTACAAGCTGGTTGTTACTATCAAGAACAGGGAGTTTGTGGATTTTTTCCTTATTCATCAACGCCTTTGCATCTGTTACACTTGTATCAGGTCCGACATAGTATGGATTTTTGCTCATAACATCAGAAACTTTCATACCGGCCTCCTGCTATAAGTGTAACACAACAGAGTATTAATGCAATTTATTTTTTTGTTAGAACTATAATACCAGCTTTATCTTATCAGCCGCCAAGATATGCCTTTTTTACACTATTATCATTTATCAAATCAGCAGCATTACCGGACATCGATACAGCCCCTGTCTCAAGTATATACACTCTGTTTGATATACTCATTGCCTTAAAAGCATTTTGTTCTACAAGAAGAATTGTGGTTCCTTCCTTATTAATTGTTTTAATGATTTCAAAAATCTCATCAACAAGAATTGGTGCAAGCCCCATACTTGGTTCATCAAGCAATAAAAGCTTAGGCTTTGCCATTAAGGCTCTACCCATGGCAAGCATCTGTTGTTCACCACCTGATAGAGTACCAGCAAACTGTTTTACACGTTCCTTTAATCTTGGAAACAATGAGTAAACATGATCCATATCAGCTTTTATACCAGCTTTATCATTTCTGGTAAAAGCACCCATTTCAAGATTATCTTTTACGGACAGATTTGCAAAAATACGGCGTCCTTCAGGTACCTGTATAAGATTTTTACGTACAATCTGGTCAGGAGAACAGTTTGTTATGTCCTCGCCATTAAAGATAATACTACCTGACTGCTTTTTTATAAGGTTTGAAATTGAGTGCAGGGTTGTTGTTTTACCAGCTCCGTTTGAGCCTATCAGACTTATGATTTCACCCTCATTTACGTTGAACGAGATATCCTTTAAGGCACGGATAGCACCATAATTTACTACGAGATTTTTAACTTCAAGCATTTGCAGCCTCCGAACCTAAATAAGCTTTTATTACCTGTGGATTTGACTGTATATCCTTTGGACTACCACTTGCAATGACACGACCGTAATCAAGAACAAATATACGTTCACAGATACCCATTACAAGTTTCATATCATGCTCAATCAAAAGAATTGTAAGATTGAACTCCTTTCGGATAAAAGCAATTAGTTCCATTAATTCTTTTGTTTCCTGAGGATTCATTCCTGCAGCAGGCTCATCCAGCAAAAGCACAGAAGGATTTGAAGCTATAGCACGGCAAATTTCAAGTTTACGCTGCTCACCGTATGGTAAATTTTTAGCAAGCTCGTTTTCTTTATCCTGGATACCAAAAAGTTTTAAAAGATTTCGAACTTTTTCGGTCATATACTGCTCATCAAGTCTGAATCGTTTTGTTCTGAACAAAACTGATAAAGGTGTAACTCTGCGCTGGGCATGCATAGCAACACGTATATTATCACCTACAGTAAGACTGCCAAATAAGCGGATATTCTGAAAAGTACGGGCAATACCAAGCTTATTAAGAGCAGCCGGTGTTTTTTTGTTTACTATGGCAACCTTATCATCTTTGTCCCAAAAAGTAATCTGACCGTCAGTAGGGGTATAAACTCCGCTTAACATATTAAAAACTGTAGTTTTACCAGCTCCATTTGGTCCGATTAAGCCAACAAGTTCACCACGCTTTAAGTCCATGTTAAAATCACTAACAGCTCTTAAACCGCCAAATACGATAGAAACATTTACGGCCTTTAATATTGATTTGTTCTCCTCTGCCATAGTTATGCCTCCTCACTTTTCAGCTGCTTTTGTTTTGTGATAAACATCTTTAACTTTTCATATGTACCAATAAATGAAAATTCTTTCATACCCAATAAACCTTGAGGTCTAAAGAGCATTACAAGAATAAGTATTACAGGATAAATCAAAAGTCTGTAATTTTGTAAAAAACGTAAAAATTCCTGCAAGTATGTAAGTACAAATGCTGCTAATACAGCACCTGTTACTGAACCCATACCACCTAATACAACAAAAATTAAATCATTAATACTGTTATTAAAAGAAGCTAGGTCAGGCTTAATGAAACCAATAAAGGATACATATAGTGCACCACCAATACCTGCTACAAAACTGGCAATTACAAATCCAATCATTTTGTATTTAAATACACCGATACCGTTTGAGTTTGCAGCTATCTCATCTTCACGAACAGCAAGAATTGCTCGTCCATAAGTTGATCTGACAAAGTTTTGCAGTAAAACAATTATCAAGATAAGGCATCCCACTATAACCAAATATGATAATGCTGGTCCCCAAAACAAGTCTATTGAAAGCATTGTTGGAAACTGCTTACCATTTGGACCACCTGTTATTGATCTAAGGTTTACAAGAACTACACGTATAATTTCGCCAAATGCAAGTGTAACAATTGCAAGGTAGTCTCCCTCAAGCTTTAAAGTTGGAAAACCAATTAAAAAACCAATAAAGGCTGCAAGCAATGCAGAAAGAATAATACTTACAGGTAATGGGCATCCCAAACTCTGTGTAAAAATAATTGTTGCATAAGCTCCGATAGCTTCAAAGCCTGCTTGTCCAAGACTCAACTGACCTGTTATGCCGCAAATGATATTTACGCTTAATGCTAAAATTGCATTAACACCGCCAAGTGTAATAATTTGAGCTGTATATGCATCTATTATCTCAAGCTTAATAAGCACAAATGGTACTATAAGAGCAAAGAGACTTATAATTGTTAAAATTAATGTATTTCGTCTATTGATATTCTTCATATTCCGCTCCTTTTTAAACCTTAACTCGCATCTTTTTACCTAATATTCCGGCAGGCTTAACAAGAAGGATTATTATTAAAATTGAATATGATATTGCATCTGCATACTGCGATGACAGATATGCTTTTGTCATTGTTTCAGCAATGCCAAGAATCACACCTCCAAGCATGGCACCAGGAATCGACCCGATACCTCCTAAAACTGCTGCAACAAAGGCTTTTAATCCAGGTATGTATCCCATAACAGGATCTATTTGAGGATATGCTGTAGCATAAAGCACACCACCTGCACCAGCCAGGATAGAGCCTAATACAAAAGTAAAAGCAATTGTTTTATTGACACTAATACCCATAAGACTGGCAGCCCCCATATCATAAGAAACAGCCTGCATTGCCTTACCAGTACGAGTATAATTTACGATATAATTTAAGATAACCATTAATACTGCACTTAAAATGATAACTATAAGCTGTATGTTTGATACAGATACAAGTCCTAATGAAAAGTTCTGTGTCTGCATTGTTGGAAACTGACGTGGATCTGGTCCTACAAATGGTAATACTCTCATTACATTTTGCAATATAAGTTCAACGGCAATGGCTGTAATAAGAGAGTTTAATCTTGGTGCAGATCTTAATGGTCGATAAGCAAGACGCTCGATACCAAGACTTAATAAAGAACATAAAACCATTGCGGCTAAAAAAGCACATACCATGCCAATAGGAGTTGTTCCCATTGCGCATAAGACAAAATAACCAGCATAGGCACCAATCATCATAACATCGCCATGGGCAAAATTAATCAGTTTTACAATACCATATACCATGGTATAACCTAATGCTACTAATGAATAAATACTTCCTAAGGAAAGTCCGTTTATAAGCTGTTGAATAAACAAAGAACCTGCGTTCACATTCCCTCCCGTTTTTTATTATGAGTTCAAAACTTTATCGTAGTTAATTTTTTCACTATATTCTACTCATAAGATGTAATCAGGTAAAGAAGGTATAATAAAAAAAAGGCACATTTCTACAAAAAGAAATGCGCCTTTGCATTAACTATCTATACCGATTTTATGGGTTAACTGTAGTCTTGTATGTTGTTGCAAGTTTTCCGTTAGACTTAACCAATTCAACGATTACAGCAGACTTGATAGGATTACGTTTTGAGTCAAATGTTAAGTGACCTGTTACATAATCACCATTTGTCTTTTCAAATGCATCACGAACTTTAACAGAATCTGATGTACCAGCTTTTACAATTGCATCCTTCAACATATAAACTGAGTCATATGCGAGAGCAGCAAATGAAGTTGGAGCCTTTCCATACTTTGCTGTGTATGACTTTACAAACTTCTGAACAGCTGGCGATGTAGAATCTGCAGCATAGTGATTTGAGTAATAGCCATTCAAAACTTCATCACCAGCATTATCTGTAAGACCGTCCCATCCATCAGCACCAACAATTGGTGTGTTTACACCCTGTGCCCTGAGCTGCTTTGCAATAAGAGCAACTGTACCGTAGTAATCAGGAAGATATACAACATCTGGATTTGAATTCTTAATCTTTGTTAACTGAGCGTTAAAGTCTTTATCACCTGTACTATATGATTCCTTTGAAACAACTGCACCACCAGCAGCCTTAAATGTTTTTTCAAAGTTTTCAGTAAGACCAACTGAGTAATCATTACCAATATCATAAAGAATAGCTGCTTTTTTTGAACCTAATGTTTCAGACGCAAACTTTGCACCTACTGTCCCCTGAAATGGATCGATAAAACAAGAGCGGAAAACAAAGTCACCAGCTGATGTAATAGCTGGAGCTGTTGCAGCAGGAGCAACAAGCAAAACTTTTTGAGCCTGAGCAAGTGTAGTAATTGCCTGGGTACAACCAGATGTAAGAGAACCAACAATGAGTTTTACTCTATCCTTTGTAACAAGCTTTTTGTATGCACTAACTGATTTTTCAGGGTTACCTTCATCATCTTCACAAATAAGCTCAATCTTTTGTCCATTAATACCACCTGCAGCATTGATTTCAGCAACAGCAAGGTCGATACCATTTTTTGCTTCTGTACCGTATACAGCTACAGGACCAGAAAGGGGACCAATAGATCCAAGTTTGATAGTTTTATCATTTGATTTTGCAAATGCGAATGTTGAAGCAGCAAATAAAGCTGAAACTGCAACTGCTTTTGTTATTTTTTTCATAAAGCAAGCCTCCAATTGATTAATTATATTTAACAAATTAACAATAATTAAAAAATAGAGTTTAGTAAATATTAATCAATAAAGTTTTACTTAATTTTTTTGTATTGCAAAAAAAACAAATTTATGATTCAGGTGTAGTTTAAAAAAATAATGCCGCCCTAGCATTGTAGAGCGGCTAACAGCTAACAAATATTAGCTAATTATGCTTCTGTAGTTTCTGGAGCTTTTGGAGCTCTAGCTGCTTTTTTAGCAATGTTCTTAAGTGCTGCATTACAGAACTTACAAACCTTTACAGAATTTCCATCAATTTCCTTTTCATAAAGTACCTTGATGTTCTCTTTGCCACAACGAGGACATGTGCCACGTCCGTGGTTTGCTTCTGTGCGGATACCAGCTCCGCGATGTGCTTTAGACATGTCTTACTCCTCTGACTTTGCTGCTTCTTCAGCTGCTGGAGCTTCTTTCTTAGCAGTTTTAGCTTTAGATGTTGTTTTTTTAGCAGGAGCTTTCTTTGCAGTAGCTTCCTTCTTTGCAGCTGGTTTCTTTTCAGCCTTTGGAGCATCTGCCTTCTTTGCTTTTGCTGTCTTAGCTGGCTTTTCTTCTTCTGTTGCTAATTTGTAGTCAACAAGTTCAAGAATAACCATATCTGCTGCATCACCCTGACGGAAACCAATCTTAAGGATACGTGTATAACCACCATTTCTATCCTTCATACGTGGTCCAAGTTCAGTGAAAAGCTTATTTAAGATTTTTTCATCCTGAATAAACTTTGCAGCAATACGACGATTGTGTACTGTATCAACTTTACTGCGTGTAATCAGTTTTTCAGCAGCCTTACGAACTTCCTTAGCTTTAGAACTAGTAGTTGTAATGCGTTCAAATCTGAAGAGTGAAGTTACCATATTACGTGACATAGCACGACGATGTGCTGTAGTACGTGAAAGTGGGTTAAAACCATTCTTATGATTCATTGGATTCTTCCTTCTTTGGCTTTGTTAAATTAACAGTATTCTTAAGATGACTATAATCAGTCATTCCAAGTGTAAGATTCCA
Source organism: Treponema sp. (assembly GCA_045641045.1). Classification (GTDB taxonomy): domain Bacteria; phylum Spirochaetota; class Spirochaetia; order Treponematales; family Treponemataceae; genus Treponema_D. Next base: position 10,773 of record JAZUGE010000012.1, read on the forward strand.
TTCTAAGAGCTTTTCTTTAATTTCAGTAAGAGATTTCTTACCAAAGTTACGAGTCTTAGCGATATCATCTTCTGTCTTCTTTGTTAATTCGCCAATTGTACGGATATTAGCATTTTTAAGACAATTTGAAGAGCGAACTGAAAGTTCAAGTTCTTCAACAGGAGTATTCAAAAGCTGGCGAACTCTTTCATCGCCTTCATCCATATCCTCGTTACCAGAAACTTCACTATCATTGAAGTTTACAAAAATTGAGAAATGATCTTTTGCAATTTTTGCAGCTTCTGCAAGTGCATCTTCCGGAACGATTGTTCCATCAGTCCAAACTTCAAGAATAAGCTTGTCATAGTCGTTTCTCTGACCAACTCGACATGGTTCAATTGAATACTTTACCTTGCGAACAGGTGTAAATGTAGCATCCATTGGAATAACTCCAACTTGCTCTACATAATGCTCATTTACTTCAGCAGGAACATAACCTCTTCCAAAGTCAATCTGGACTTCGATATCCAAATGGCCGCCATCCATCATTGTGAAAACTGGCATGTCTTTTGTAAATATCTCTACCTGACCTTCCTTTTCAAAGTCATCACTTTTTACAGTGCATGGTCCTTTAAAAGTATAAAGTACAGTATCTGATTCTGCTTCGTTAGGTAATCTAATACGAATCTGCTTTAAGCTGTTCAAAATTTCTAATGTATCTTCTGATACATTAGGAATAGTCTCAAATTCGCTAGAGATTGAGTGTGCTACTCCATCAGAATCAAATGAGGTGATTTTTACTGAGGAAATTGCATAGCCTTGAATCGATGAAAGAAGTACACGACGAAGTGTATTTCCGACAGTTGTACCAAAGCCTGTTTCAAATGGATATGCTGTAAACTTTCCGTAGTTCGGATTAGTTTCAAGATGTTCGAACGTAATGCCCTTTGGTTTTTTAAAACCTTTAAGCAGATTTTTGCGAGCCATCTGAACTCCTTTACTTAAATTAGAGCTCAACCACGAGCTGTTTCAAAACGTCAGATTATTAAAAGCATTTACTCTTAAAATCCGAAATTCCAACTTTATCCGTCTGGTCAAGACGGATTCCAATTGTATAATTGGAAATCGTAAAACAAATGGCAAGACAGTTTTTAACGACAAATTACTTGCCATTTTTTTACGGTATGATTTACATACGGCGTGTCTTACGAGGACGACATCCGTTATGAGGGATTGGAGTTACATCAGAAATTGATTTAACTTTAAGTCCCAGAGCACCAAGAGCACGAACAGCATTTTCGCGGCCTACTCCAGGTCCCTTTACAAATACGTGAACTTCACGTAAGCCGTAGCTTACTGCCTTCTGAACAGCTGTTTCAGCAACTGACTGAGCGGCAAATGGAGTTGATTTCTTTGCTCCACGGAATCCAAGTCCACCTGAAGAAGCCCATGAAAGAGCATTTCCCTTCAAATCTGTAATAGTTACGATAGTATTGTTGAACGTAGCCTGGATATAAACGTTTCCTTCGTATACGCTCTTCTTTTCCTTTCGCTTTTTTACGGTTGCCATTAATTAATCCTCCGTCTCAGACTGCCTTCTTCTTGTTTGCAACAGTCTTCTTCTTACCCTTACGAGTACGTGCATTAGTACGAGTACGCTGACCGCGAACTGGTAAACCTCTGCGGTGACGAAGACCACGATAGCATCCAATGTCCATAAGACGTTTGATATTAAGACCGATTTCTGAACGTAAGTGACCCTCTACTTTGTATTCTGAGTCAATTACTGAACGTAATCTAGCCTGTTCATCCTGATCCAAATCATTCATCATTTTTGTTGGATCAATTTTTGTCTTTTCACAAATCGCCTTTGCAGATGAACGACCAATACCGTAAATGTAAGTCAATGCAACAACGACGTGTTTATTAGGGAGGTCAACTCCCGCAATTCGAGCCATCTGTTACTCCTTAACCCTGTCTCTGCTTGTGCTTTGGATTAGTACAAATAATACGGATAATTCCGTTTCTTTTGATAACCTTACACTTGTCACAAATGGGCTTTACGCTGGTTCGTACTTTCATAAAAGTCCCCCTAGGGAAAATGTACTTAACTCGAGTCATGGCAGTTCGCAATGAACTACAACCCGAGCTTAAACACTATATCACAAGTCCCTATTTTTGTTCTACACAAATTCACCAATTTTTTGTAAAATAACCAAATATTTACAAATTACGTGAACGAATCTTACCTTTCTTAACAAGACCTTCAGAATGGTGCATCTTAAGAAGTGCGTTAACTTGACTCATTGTATCAAGGTCTACACCAACAAGAATCAAAAGTGAAGTACCACCCATCAACATTGAAATTGACTGTGGAAATCCAAATAAATTCTGAATTATTGTTGGTAATACAGCAATTACTGCAAGATATAATGATCCAGGTAATACAAGACGGTTTAACACCTTCTGCATATACTCTTCTGTTTTGTCTGTACGGATACCAGGTATTGATCCACCGTTTTCACGGATGTTCTTTGCGATTTCAGTAGGGTTCAGTGTTACCTGAGTGTAGAAGTATGCAAAGAAAACAATTAACAATACCAATAAGATATTATACCAAAAACCAGTTGGAGTAAGGAAAGCTGAAAGCTTAGCTACCCAGCGAGCTGAGTTCTGATTATTACCAAATGAAGAAATAATCTGTAATGGGAAAGTCAAGAATGACGATGCAAAAATTACAGGGATTACTCCAGATGGATTAATCTTAAATGGAATGTAAGTACTCTGTCCGCCATACATTTTACGACCAACTACACGTTTAGCGTAATGTACAGGAATTTTTCTTTCACCAGACTGTTCATAAACAACCAGTGCGATTACTCCAGCGAACATAAGAATTACAACGATTACAAATACAGCGTTGATTTCACCATTACGAACTTTGTTTACAAGTTCAATGGCTGCATGTGGTAAACGAGCTACGATACCAGCGAAGATCAACATTGAGATACCGTTTCCGATACCGTGAGATGTAATCTGATCTCCTAACCAAACAGTGATCATTGCACCTGTTGTTACAGTGAGCATTGCAAGCAGTTTAAATGCAAAACGATTTTCAAGGATAATTGCACCTGGAATACTGTCTGCATAAACTGTTACAGCCAGGGACTGTATAAGACAAACAAAAACTGTACCTATACGAGTCCAGGCTGCAACTTTGCGCTGACCACCATCTTCCTGAGCGATACGCTTAAGAGATGGGAAGATAATCAGCGCGAGCTGCAAAATAATCTGTGTTGATACATAAGGCATTACACCAAGCATGAACACAGAAAAGTTAGAGAATGCACCACCGGCAAAAAAGTCCATATAACTGGCAAAAGCGTTTTTGTTTTTTGATGCTAAATCAGCAAAATAGTTAATTAGTACTGATGCATCAATTCCTGGAATAGTCAGCACACATCCCAGACGAAAAACGACTAAGATTACAAAAGTAAAGAACATCTTTGAACGAAGTTCTTTAATTCTGAACATGTTTACAATCGGATTGTTTGCCATGGTTGTCTCCGTTGCCTACTTTTTTTCTTCAGTATTTTCTTTTACAGCAACAGAACCACCAGCTTTTTCGATTTTAGCTTTTGCAGAAGCAGAAACCTTATCTACATTTACTGTAAGTGATTTTGTTACATCGCCATTACCAAGAACCTTTACGAGGTCTGATACAGCGTTAATAAGTCCCTTTGAAAGTAAGGCAGCTTTATCAACAGTTTCGCCTGAAGCAAATTTTTCTTCAAGAACGTTAAGGTTGATAATTGCATATTCCTTCTTAAAAGGATAATTAGAGAAACCACGGTGAGCAATACGGCGGTAAAGTGGCATCTGACCACCCTCGAAACCGATGTATGTTTTTCCACCAGAACGAGACTGCTGACCTTTATTTCCCTTTCCTGCTGTTGTACCACGACCTGATGAAGATCCACGTCCAACAATGCGCTTTTTCTTGTTAGCACCTTCTGGTGCGCTCAAAATAAAATCTGCCATTATTATGCTTCCTCAATTTTAACCAGGTGTGCTACAGCTGCTGCCATTCCACGAATAGCAGCGTTGTCTTCTTTTACTACAGAAGAGTTAAGCTTCTTAAGACCAAGGCTGCGAACTGTTGCAACCTTCTGTGGTTTCTGGCCGATTGTACTACGTACAAGAGTAATCTTGATCTTTCCTGCCATAATTAACCCCACAAATCCTGAAGTGATTTACCTCTGTTAGCTGCTACAGCCTTTGCATCCATAAGGTGTGCAAGAGCATCAAATGTAGCACGTACAACGTTAACTGGGCTAGAAGAACCCAATGACTTAGAAATTACGTCTGTTGCACCAATTGCATCCATGATAGCACGTACTGTACCACCAGCAATAATTCCAGTACCTGGACAAGCTGGTTTAAGAAGAATTGATGAACTCTTGTAATTACCAAGCATTTCGTGTGGTAATGTACCATTCTTTACAGGTACAAATACAAGGTTTCTCTTAGCACGATCAACACTCTTTCTGATAGCTTCAGATACATCATTAGCCTTACCAAATCCGTATCCAACTCTACCCTTTCCATCGCCTACAACTGTCAGTGCAGAAAAAGACATTCTGCGACCACCCTTAACTGTCTTTGATGTACGGTTAAGTCTAACAAGTTTTTCAACGAATTCTTTCTGATCTCTTTCTTTATCGAACTTACTCTGGCGTTCCATAGACTCTCCTAGAATATGATCCCGGCTTTACGGGTTCCATCTGCAAGGGCCTTTACAACTCCATGATACAGATATCCGTTGCGGTCAAAAACTACAGTTGTAATATTCTTTTCCTGGAGGCGTTTTCCAAGAGCTTCACCGAGTTTTGCAGCACCTTCAGTATTTGGCTTAAGTGCAGCAAATTCCTTTTCTAATGTAGAAATAGAAGCTAATGTTCTGCCTTCATCATCATCAATAACCTGAGCGTAAAGGTTAGCATTACTGCGAGTTACAGTTAAACGTGGTCTTGCAGCTGTTCCGTAAACAGATTTACGAATATGAACCTTACGGTGCAGGCGCTTTCTTGCTTTGTCATTCAGTTTCTTAAACATAAATTACCCTTATTTAACGCCAGTCTTTCCGACTTTACGTCTAATAACTTCATTATCGTAGCGAATACCCTTTCCCTTATAAGGTTCAGGCTTACGAAGCTTACGAATCTGAGCGCTGAATTCACCTACCAGCTTCTTATCAATTCCACTGATAACTAACTTACCCTGTGCATCAGCAGCAACTGTAAGTCCCTCTGGGATAGTTGCAATAAATTCTGATGAATAACCAAGGTTCATTACAAGTAACTTACCCTGTACTTCTGCACGATAACCTACACCTGTGATAACAAGTGTCTTTGAATAACCAGCTGTAACACCAGTTACCATGTTCTGAATAATAACTCTGTAAAGTCCGTGAGCAGAACTTGCAGCTTTTGAGCTGTTTGCAGGTGTAACAACAACTTCGTTTGCGCTGATATCAACGTTTACTAAGTCATTTACATGCTGCTTAAGTTCACCCTTAGGTCCCTTTACTGTTACGAATCCTGGTTCCCTTGTAACTGTTACACCAGCTGGAATAGCTACAGGAAGTTTACCAATCTTAGACATTCTTCCCTCCTATTACCAAACTTTACAGATTAACTCACCGCCAACCATCTTTTCGCTTGCCTTTTTACCAGTTGTAACACCAGTAGAAGTAGAAACGATTAATGTACCGTATCCGTTATAAACACGTGGCAGTTCTTTGTAACCAGAATAAACACGACGACCTGGTGTAGAAATCTTTTCAACACCATGGATTACAGGTTCATTCTTCTCATCATACTTCAAGAAGATGCGGATAATTGAATGTCCTTCTTCCTGAACTTTCTTAAAATTCTTAATATAACCTTCTGTCTTAAGGATCTTAACAATCTCAAGCTTTAACTTAGAAGTAGTAACATCTACTTTTTCGTGGCGAGCCTGAACAGCGTTACGAACCTTTGTAAGCATATCTGCTATTGGGTCTGATGCACTCATTTCTTTACTCCTACCACTACCAACTTGATTTTGTTACGCCTGGTAAAAGGCCTTCACTTGCTAACTTACGGAAGCAAATACGACAAATCTTAAACTTGCGTAAGTATCCGCGTGGACGACCACAAATCTGACATCTATTGTACTGACGAGTACTGTATTTAGGTGTACGATTTGCTTTGATAATCATTGATTTCTTAGCCATGATTCCTCACTACTTTCTGAAAGGCATTCCAAACTTGGTAAGCAATGTACGAGCTTCAGCATCAGTACGTGCACTAGTTACAATAGAGATATTCATACCAGAAATCTTTGTGATTTTATCAAAGTCGATTTCTGGGAAGATAATCTGTTCTGTAATACCAAGAGAGAAATTTCCATGACCATCAAAACCAGTGGCTTTAATTCCACGGAAATCCTTAACACGAGGTAATGCAACATTAATAAGGCGATCAAGGAATTCATACATGATATCACCGCGCAATGTTACCATTACACCAACTTCATTACCCTCACGGAGCTTGAAGTTTGCAATACTCTTCTTAGCTCTTGTCTTAACAGCATGCTGTCCAGTTATCTGAGTAAGATCAGTAACTGCGGCATCAAGGAGTTTCTTGTTTGTGAGAGCTTCGCCAACACCCATGCTTACTACTACCTTTTTGATAGCAGGAATCTGCATAACAGATGTGTAACCGAGTTCTTTGAAGAGCTCAGGGGCGATAGTGTCCTTGTAGACTTTCTTAAGCCGTGGTAAATACTTATCCATTACAGTGCTTCTCCACACTTACGGCAAACACGAGTTTTCTTGTCGCCGTCAATTTTATAACCAACTTTTGTAGGTCCACATTTTTTACAAATGAGAGCTACATTAGAAATATGCAGTGGAGCTTCAACCTCAGCGATTCCGCCCTGGTCCTGCTGACTGCGTCTTTTCATTGCTTTCTTAGCAATGTTGATACCAGATACGATTACAGCATCTTTCTTAGAGATAACGCGAACAACTGTTCCACGCTTTCCCTTATCTTTACCAGCTATAACCTGAACTGTATCGTCTTTACGGATCTTGAATTTCTTATCCATTTCTCAGTTCTCCTTACAGAACTTCCGGAGCAAGTGAAACGATCTTCATATAATCCATATCGCGAAGTTCACGTGCTACTGGTCCAAAGATACGTTTTCCCTTAGGATTCTTATCACCATCAACGATAACACAAGCGTTATCATCAAAACGAATATAAGTACCATCAGGACGGCGGTATTCCTTTGCTACGCGAACGATTACTGCCTTTTCTACTGAACCTTCTTTTATTGTAGATGTTGGAATTGCTTCCTTAACAGCTACAACTACGATATCACCGATACCTGCATAACGACGGTGTGAACCGCCGAGAACTTTAATAACCTGAACGAGCTTAGCACCAGAGTTATCAGCTACTGTCAGATTTGACTGCATTTGTAACATAATTCTAACTCCTTAGCCTATCTTGCTCTTTCAACGATTTCTGCCAATCTCCAGCACTTATCTTTGGAAATTGGACTACATTCTACGATACGTACTGTATCGCCAATGTGAGCTTCATTATTTTCATCATGAACCTTACATTTCTTTGTACGTGTTACGTATTTCTTATAAAGCGAATCCATTCTTTTTGTATCGATAGAAACAACGATAGTTTTGTCCATCTTGTCACTTGTTACGATACCAACAAAAGAACGTTTTGCAGCTTTCTTAGTCTGAACTACCTGTTCTTCCACGGATCAGCTCCTACTTATTCTGTCCGGCAATTTCTTTTGCACGGATGAGCGTATTAAGTCTTGCAATCTGACGACGCATTGTACGCTTCTGCATAGGGTTATCTACATGTCCGATTACCATCTGGAAACGGAAATCCATGTATTTCTGTTTAAGCTCGTTACGCTCTGCAACTAATTCAGCGTAAGATAATTCTTTTACATTCTTTTTCTTTGTATCAGCCATTTCTTACTCCTTAGTCAATTGTAGGCTTAAAAGCTACTTTTGTTTTGATTGGAAGCTTACTTGCTGCAAGGTGTAAAGCCTGTTCTGCAAGTTTAATATCGATTCCACCAACTTCAAACAGGATTACACCTGGTTTGATAACTGCTGCCCAGAATTCTGGAGCACCTTTACCTTTACCCATACGAGTATCAGCAGGTTTCTTAGAAACTGGCTTATCTGGGAATACACGAAGCCAAACATTACCCTTACGTTCAAGTTTACGGTTAATGGCAACACGAGCAGCTTCAATATGTTTAGCGTTAAGCCAAACTGGTTCCAATGCTACAAGAGCAATGTTACCAAAATCGATTGTGTTTGCACGTGTAGCATTACCATGAATTCTACCGCGCTGAACTTTACGATGTGAAACTCTTTTAGGACTAAGCATTTACGTTACTCCTTTGAAGTATTTGCTGCGCGTGCAGGGCGTTTTGCTCTTGGCTTGTCAGAATCGTTGTTACGATCATGACGTGGCTTGCGAACAAGCTGTCCAGCATCATCATTCTGTTCATGGCCATAGTTCATACCATTGTAAACCCATACTTTAACACCGATTTTACCGTATGTTGTATGTGCTTCGTATGTACTGTAGTCGATATCTGCACGAAGTGTGTGAAGTGGAACTCTTCCTTCCTTGTGTTCTTCACTTCTCTTCATTTCAGCACCGCCAAGACGACCTGAAAGACGAATCTTAATACCCTGAGCGCCACCTTTCATAGCATTTGCTGTTGCCTGCTTAAGAGCCTTGCGGAATGAACCACGACCCATTAACTGGCGACCAACATTCTGTGCTATGAGAGAAGCATTGATATCAGCACGCTTTACTTCCTTGATCTTAATCTGAACTTTCTTAGTAAGCTGAGCCTGGATATCAGTACTAATCTTTTCGATATTAGCACCCTTTACACCAATAATAACACCTGGGCGTGCTGTATGAATTACAATTGTAACACGCTGAGGGTGACGAATAATTTCAATTTCAGCTATATCAGCATTCTGACATTCTGGTAAAGATCTTACCAAACTACGGATTTTAATATCTTCCAGAACGAGGTCTGCATAATCACGATAATCTGCATACCAACGAGACTGCCATGTCTTGTTAATTCCAAGACGTAAACCGATAGGATTTACTTTCTGACCCACTTTATTCCCCCGCCTTTTCATCAACAATGACGGTGATATGTGTCATACGACGTAAGAGCTGATCAGCACGACCGCGAGCGCGGAACCATACTCTCTTAAGTCTTGGACCTTCGTCAATACGAATTTCCTTAACATACAACATATCTTCATCAAGCTTCTTGTTAACATTAAGAGCATTTGCAATTGCAGACTTTAATGTCTTTGCAATTAACTTTGCACCCTTCTGAGGCATGTTCTCAAGAATTGCCATTGCTTCTGTGCATGGCTTCTGATTTATTACATGTGCTACAGGACGAACCTTTGTAGGAGATGCAATAAGGAACTTTGTAGTGGCTACATAACCTTTCTTTTCAGCCATAATATCCACCTTTATCTAGCACCAGCTGTTTTATCTGTACCGCCATGTCCTTTGTATGTACGAGTTGGAGCAAACTCACCAAGCTTGTGGCCTACTAAGTTTTCTGTAACATATACAGGAATCCATGACTTACCGTTGTAAACACTAATTGTGTTTCCAACCATCTCAGGAATGATTGTTGAGCAGCGAGAATATGTTTTAACCATCTTCTTGTCTGACTCTTTGTTCATTTCTATAACTTTCTTATAAAGACTCTTTTCAATAAAAGGTCCTTTCTTAACAGATCTTGACACCGTTAACTCCTATTCTACTTCTTGCGACGTGAAACAATGAAGCGGCTTGAAGTCTTTCTCTTGTTACGTGTTTTGTAACCACGACATGGCTGACCCCAAGGAGTAACAGGAACGTGTCCCTTACCAGCGCCTTCACCACCACCAAGTGGGTGATCAACAGGGTTCATTGCCATACCACGAACAGTTGGACGAATACCAAGCCATCTCTTACGACCTGCTTTACCAAGCTGTGTGTTCATACGTTCTTCGTTACCTACGATACCGATTGTAGCGTAGCACTTACCAAGAACGCGGCGAGTTTCACCTGATGGCAAACGAACGATAACATAATCACCGTCTTTTGCTGCAACAAGTGCACTTGCACCAGCAGAACGAACAAGCTGACCACCGCGACCGAGAGTCAACTCGATGTTATGAATTGTGAATCCAACAGGAATTGCTTCCAATGGAAGTGCATTACCTACAGTAGGTGCTGCATTTTCACCAGCCATAATCTTCTGTCCAACAGTAAGTTCTTTTGGAGCAATAATATAACGTTTTTCACCATCAGCGTAGAAAATCAAAGCGATATTTGCGCTGCGGTTTGGATCGTATTCAATAGACTTAACTGTGCCTGGAATACCATGCTTATTACGCTTAAAATCTATTTCACGATATCTTCTTTTGTGTCCGCCACCCTGTTGACGTACAGAAATACGTCCACCAGCACCACGGCCACCATTAGACTTGAGACCTGATACCAGACTTTTTTCGGGTTTATCGGTTGTCAGTTCATCTCTTACCAAATCAATGCGAGTACGAGTACCTGCAGAATATGGTTTAAAAACTTTAAGAGCCATCTGGTTCCCCTTACTTTAGAAGGCTTATACGCCTTCGAATACCTTAATGGTTTCGCCAGGAGCAAGGCGTACAACAGCCTTCTTCCAGCTAGCAGTTCTACCAGGTTTTCCACGAACCCTCTTAGACTTGCCACTTACATTTGTAGTTGTACATGATACAACTTTTACATTGAAGAGTTTTGAAACTGCTTCTTTTATCTGAATCTTATTTGCAGAAGGAGCTACAACGAAAACGTATTTTCCTTCTTCACGTAAAGCTGTTGCCTTTTCAGATAAAACTGGCTGAATAAGAATATCATTTAATGAAGTCATTATTTAGCCTCCTCTTCAGTTTTATAGAAGTCTGAAAGATTCTTTGCAGCACCTTCAAGAAGGATTACTTTTCTTCCGTAGAAGAGGTCATGTGCACGAAGGCGATTGAATGACAAGAATGATACATTGTGGATATTACGTCCAGCCTGTTTAATCTTGTTATCATCATCCTTAAGAATAATAACTGTGCGTTCATCCTTTGCAAAGTTGTTAAGGATCTTTACTAAATCTTTTGTTTTTCCACTTTCAACAGTGAAATCTTCAACAACTGTAAGTCTTTCGCTCTGAGCCTGGAGACTTAAAATTGTTTTTAAAGCTAAGCGCTTAACTTTCTTTGGTAATGAGAAACCAAAATCACGTGGTTTTGGTCCAAAGATTGTTCCGCCGCCACGAGTGATAGGAGATTTCTTATCACCACGACGAGCGTGACCTGTACCCTTCTGTTTGTAAGGCTTAGCGTTACTTCCGTGTACTTCAGCACGGCCCTTTGTACAAGCTGTACCAACACGTTTATTTGCTAATTCGTTATTGATGGCATAGTAAATAACATCTTCGTTTACAGGGAGTCCGAAAACGTTATCATCAAGAGTAATAGTGCGCAGCTCTTTACCATCGATTGAAAAGACTTTCTTTTCCATCTTATTCCTCGACCTTATTTCTTAACCGCAGACTTGATGATCAGCGTAGCGTTTTTAACACCTGGAACAGCCCCGCGAACCATAACAACATTGAGTTCTGGATCAATCTTAACAATCTTAAGACTCTGAACAGTAACTCTTTCAAAACCCATACGGCCTGGCATCTTAATGTTCTTCATGCTGTGACCAGGAGTTGTACAGTTACCTGTACCACCTGCTTCGCGATGGAACTTAGAACCGTGTGTTGCACGTCCACCATGGAAACCCCAACGCTTCATAACGCCCTGGAATCCCTTACCTTTAGAAGTTGCAGTTACATCAAGATAATGTGTTTTTTCAAATAATTCGAGACCAATCTGATCTCCAACTGAAACTTCTGTACCAAAGTCTCTGAACTCTTTTAAAGTACGCTTTGGTGTAATGTTTTCTGGAAACTGACCCTTGTATGCTTTGCTAACACGAGACTCTTTAACATCTTCGAGTCCAAGTACAACAGCATCGTAGCCATTAGCTTCCTTTGTCTTTGTAGCAACAACAGTATTCTTTTCAACGTGGATCACGGTTACTGGTGTCAGATTACCGTTTTCATCGAATACCTGTGTCATTCCTACTTTCTTTGCAATCAGACCTTTCATTCTGATATCACTCCTATAGAAGAAATCTTTTGATTTCTTCGAACTTGGCCGCCATCCCAGATCCATGGGACCGTACCGTTTTTTTCAGTAATTTTTTACTTTACTGTTTAATTTCTACGTCTACACCAGCAGGCAGTTCAAGCTTCATCAATGAATCCATTACATCAGCAGATGGTTCAATGATATCAATAAGACGCTTGTGTGTTCTCATTTCAAACTGTTCACGTGACTTCTTGTTAACGTGTGGTGAACGAAGAACTGTTACCTTATTGATTCTTGTTGGAAGTGGAATAGGTCCTGAAACCTTTGCTCCAGCTTTCTGTACTGTCTGTACGATGGCTTTAGCACTCTGATCGATCAGTTCTACGTCAAAAGCACGAAGTCTGACGCGAATCTTACCGTTTGCCATTATTGCTCCCTTGAACTTCGCAAGATAGCAGCACAAGGCTGCTATCTTCTAGTTCATTAAAAACTATTCAATAATCTTTGTAACCTGTCCTGAAGCGATTGTGTGACCGCCTTCACGGATAGCAAGCTTAAGACCTTCATCCATAGCGATTGGGTGAATCAATGTACCAATAACTTTAACGTTATCGCCTGGTTTAACCATGTCTGTACCAGCTTCGAGATCTACAGTACCTGTGATATCTGTAGTTCTGAAGTAGAACTGTGGACGGTAACCTGAGAAGAATGGGCTGTGACGTCCACCTTCTTCCTTTGAAAGAACGTAAATCTGAGCTTCGAACTTTGTGTGTGGATTGATTGTGTTAGGAGCAGCAAGTACCTGACCACGAACAACATCTTTCTTTTCAACACCACGGAGGAGAAGACCTACGTTATCACCAGCCTGACCCTGATCAAGAGTCTTCTGGAACATTTCAATACCAGTTACTGTTGTATCAGCTGTTGGGCGGATACCAACGATCTGTACTGGTTCGTTAAGATTGATAACACCACGTTCAATACGTCCTGTTACTACTGTACCACGACCAGAGATTGTGAAGATATCTTCAATTGGCATAAGGAATGGCTTATCAGCATCACGTACTGGATCATCAAACCATGTATCCATTGCTTCAAGAAGTTCATCGATACACTTTGTATCATCAGCTGTTGCACCGTCAGCGAGAGCCTTGAATGCTGAACCCTGAACGATTGGAGTTGCATCATCAAAACCGTATTCTTTTACTGTATCCTTAACTTCTTCAACTACGAGTTCAAGAAGGTCAGCATCGTCAACAAGGTCAACCTTGTTTAAGAATACGATAATCTTTGGTACACCTACCTGACGAGCAAGAAGAAGGTGTTCACGAGTCTGAGGCATTACTGAGTCTGGAGCTGATACTACGAGAACAGCACCATCCATCTGAGCTGCACCAGTGATCATGTTCTTAATATAGTCGGCATGTCCTGGACAGTCGATGTGAGCGTAGTGACGCTTATCTGACTGATATTCAAGGTGACGTGTGTTGATAGTGATACCACGAGCTTTTTCCTCTGGTGCATTATCAATTTCATCATACTTAAGAGCCTTATCACCATACTTCTTTGCACAGTGCATAGTGATTGCTGCAGACAATGTTGTCTTACCATGGTCAACGTGACCAATAGTACCAACGTTCATGTGAGGTTTAGTTCTGACGAACTTCTCCTTTGCCATGTGTTTCTCCTTGCCGATATTTTATTATTATTCGGCACGTTTAATTATATGTGTTGCACTTTAAGCCAGAATGAACAATTTTCAACTGAAAAAAGCTTCATTCGCAAACACTCTAAAATATAAAAGATTTTGATCTAATGAACGGAATTAGGAAGACTACCTATACTAAAACTCCATAATATCGAAGTTTTTCTGGCCATCACCACCGATCATCATCAAAAACTTTCGTTTGACGACTGGTTTGGTATTCAAGACCTCTTTTGTTAAACTTAAGAAACAGTTTACAGTAGAAAACACCTTGAATACAATTTGCCATCAATACGATTACAATCAACGATTGTAATCCCAACCCAAGGGCTGCAATAACCTGAAGAGTACAAAGGACACCCTTTTACTCAACTTTACGGAAATTACCAGACTTAATTTTATAATTGAAGTCTGTCTACATCTCAAAGAACCCTACACATAAATCTGTAGTTTATGTGTGTTATTTATATACTTTTTAATAATAAATTGCAATAGGATATAAAAATAAAACACCATTTTCTATAAAAAAAGAACATAATTTCTGGTGTTAAATATTCAATTTTAGGTTATTTTTATTTATTAAATTAATGTTAAAGAAATGTTTTTAAATCAGTAAACGGTACAGCATTTGCCGTACCGTTTATCATTAAAGGTATTCTACCATCTGTAATGAGCAAAAGCCTTGTTAGCTTCAGCCATCTTATGTGTATCTTCCTTCTTCTTGTATGCAGAACCTGTGTTGTTGAAAGCATCATAAAGCTCAGCAGCAAGTGTATCTGCCATACCATGACCGCTTCTTGAACGTGCAGCTGCGATAATCCAGCGCATTGCAAGAGCTTCACGGCGTGAATCTCTGATTTCGATAGGTACCTGATATGTAGCACCACCAACACGACGAGACTTAACCTCAACAAGTGGCTTTACGTTATCAAGAGCCTTTGTAAATACTTCAAGTGGATCCTGATTTGTCTTTGCTTTTAACTGATCCATTGCAGCATAAATAATGCTAGTACATGTTGCTCTTTTTCCATCAAGCATCATGCGTGAAACAAACTTTGTTACAACAGGGCTGTTGTACTTTGCATCTGGCATTACTGGACGATTAATTGATTTCTTATGTCTTCCCATGGTAATCCTCTCTTATTAAGCCTTTGGTCTCTTAGCACCGTACTTAGAACGACCGCGCTTGCGTCCTTCTACGCCGAGAGTATCTTTTGTACCACGAATGATGTGATAGCGTACACCAGGAAGGTCCTTTACACGACCACCACGAATAAGAACAACTGAGTGTTCCTGTAAGTTGTGTCCAATACCAGGAATATAAGCTGTTACTTCAATACCGTTGCTCAAACGAACACGAGCAACCTTACGAAGAGCAGAGTTTGGTTTTTTTGGTGTTACAGTCATTACACGTGTACAAACACCACGCTTCTGTGGACATGACTCAAGTGCGGGAGCTTTAGTATTGCTAGCCACAGACTGTCTTCCCTTACGGATTAATTGGTTAATTGTAGGCATCGGCCTATTCTCCTATGTTATTGCCGGTCAGCACCCCGGGCAAAAATAAACAGTTAAAACCTGTAAGTTTCTATACAAGCTTTTGTATAATAATAAATTTGTAACTTTATGGTCAATAGACACAATAAAAGAATTTTTGAAATTCTCAGGAATTCATCCTGAGAATTTCAAGTTCTATTTACTAGTCCTCATCAATTACAGGCTCGATAATTGAATCATCAACTGATCCAGTTTCGAGTACTTTTTCTTCACGTCTTCTATCAAGAACTTCATTCATCTGAATATCAAGATCCATATCTGACTTGTCAAAAAGCTTTACATTTCTGTAATTCTTAATACCAGTACCTGCAGGAATCATATGACCGATGATAACGTTCTCTTTAAGACCGTTAAGGTTATCTGTTGAACCAGAAATTGCTGCATTTGTAAGTACACGAGTTGTTTCCTGGAACGAAGCTGCAGAAATAAATGAATCTGTAGCAAGCGCAGCCTTTGTAATACCCTGGAACATTGGACGAGCAACAGCTGGCATACCACCATTAGCCATTACGCGCTTATTCTCCTCGTGGAAGTGATACTTATCAACCTGCTGACCAAAGATGAACTTTGTATCACCAACTGCAACAACTTCAACCTTACGGAGCATCTGACGAACAATAATACCAATATGCTTATCATCAATAGCTACACCCTGTGCAGAGTATACAGCCTGAATTTCAGACATAAGGTATTCTTGAAGAGCATTTTCACCAAGAATAGCCAGGATGTCATGTGCACTTGGAGAACCGTCACAAAGCTGTTCACCTGCAATTACCTGGTCACCGTCACGAACAAGCATGCGCTTTGTCATAGGAACTACATGGTCAAACTTCTTGCCGTAAATATCTTCAACAGTAATTACACGTTTACCCTTTGTAATACCCTTAAACTTAACAGTACCAGAAATCTGTGAAAGAACACATGGTGACTTTGGTTTACGAGCTTCAAACAATTCAGATACACGTGGAAGACCACCAGTAATATCGTTTGTTTTAGCAGCTGCAACAGGCATCTTTGCAAGTGTTACACCAGCCTTAACCTGCTGTTTATCTTCAACTGAAAGTACGGCACCTGCAGGGAGGAAGTAACTTCCTAATGCATTACCAGCATCATCTGTGATGATAATTTTTGGCTGCTTAACATCAAGGTGTAAATCACTGATATAACGTTCAACCTTACCTGAGTTAGGGTCAACTTCCTCAACAAGTGTAGAACCAGCAATAACATCTTCAAACAGAACATATCCGTCAACTTCAGAGATAATAGGTTCACTGAATGGGTCAAATGTACCAATAACCTTACCAGCTTCAACAATATCACCTGCTTTAACAAGAATTGTCGAACCGTTACTGATTTCAATTTTCTGTTCATTACCAGCAAGGTAAAGAACATCATCAATAATAAGGATACGTCCATTTTCCTTAGCTACAACATCGCCAGACTTACGGTTTATAAGAACAGTACCCTTAAGGACACGTCCACCGTTCTGAACAACAATCTTATCTCCTGCTTCAGCAGCAAAAGACTCAATAATGCGTGTAGCATTCATGAAACCTTTACGAGTAAAGAGCCAGTCACCGTCATTTGTTACTACGTGTGTACCGCTGATTTCACCAACTAATACTGGATACTTAAGAACAATCTTGTTATCTTCAGTTTCCTTAGAAGCTGTACCACCGACATGGAAAGTACGCATAGTAAGCTGTGTACCAGGCTGACCAATTGACTGAGCAGCAATAACACCAACAGCTTCACCGATTTCAACAAGCTTGTTGCGTGCAAGGTTTTTACCATAACACTTAACACAAACACCGTGTTCAGCTTCACAAGTAAGCACAGTACGGAGTTTTACGCTTTCAACACCAGCATCATCAATCTTCTTAGCAAGCTCATCTGTAATATATTCATTAACATCACAAATAAGTTCACCAGTTACAGGGTGAATAACACGTTCAATTGTAAAATGACCGGCAATACGAGCAGAAAGTGGTGTAACAACTTCATCACCATTCTTAATTGCTCTGTAATCAATACCGTTAATAGTACCACAATCCTGTTCGTTAATAACAACATCCTGAGCAACATCAACAAGACGTCTTGTCATGTAACCTGCATCGGCTGTCTTCAAGGCAGTATCTGTAAGACCTTTACGAGCACCGTTTGTTGAAATAAAGTACTCGATAACCGAAAGACCTTCCTTAAAGTTTGAACGAATAGGAAGTTCGATGATATCACCATTAGGTTTAGCCATCAAACCACGCATTGCGGCAAGCTGAGAAATCTGCTTTTTAGAACCACGGGCACCTGAGTCAGCCATCATATAAATTGTGTTAAAACCGTCTTTATCATCTTTGAACTGAGTCATCATGATGTCAGAAAGCTTATCGTTAACACGCTGCCAGATATCAGTTACCTTATTGTAACGCTCTTCACCAGTAATAATACCCTTAGAGTACTGACTGACGATTTCATCAACTTCTTTATTTGCTTTTTCAACCATTGGAGCCTTTTCTTCAGGAATGATAATATCATCCATAGAAAGGGTTGCACCAAAGAATGTCGCATTTTTATAACCTGTTGCCTTGATAGCATCAAGCATACGGATAGTAACCCAAGGACCCTTTTCATGATATACAGTTGTAATCATCTTCTTAAGGTCTTTGTCACCCATACCAGTAGTTACTTTTTTATCAAGGTCAGCCTTTGTAATATGAGGGTTGATATAACCAACTTCCTCTGGCATTTCGCCATTAAAGCGTAAGCGACCAGCTGTTGTATTAATTAAATCCCCAGCCTTAAACTCACCTTCTTTAAATGAATCCTTTGGAGCAGGAACCTTAATAAGAGCCTGCCACTCAATAAATCCACCTTCAGCAGCCATAATAGCTTCATCCATGCTTGCTAAACGTTTACCTGTACCCTTTGCACCTGGCTTAACAGATGTCATGTAGTAAATACCAAGTACCATATCCTGTGAAGGCAGTACAATTGGATTACCGTTTGCAGGATCCAAAAGGTTACGTGCAGAAAGCATCAATGTCCAACACTCCATCTGAGCAGCCTGTGTCAGAGGAACGTGAATAGCCATCTGGTCACCATCAAAGTCGGCGTTAAATGCTTTACATGCTAAAGGATGAAGCTTAAGAGCCTTTCCTTCAACAAGTACAGGTTCAAATGCCTGGATACCAAGACGGTGAAGTGTAGGAGCACGGTTTAACATAACAGGATGCTCACGAACAACTTCATCCAGAATTGCATAAACTTCTGGAGACTCCTGCTCAACAAGCATCTTTGCCTTTTTGATGTTAAATACAACATCTTTATCAACGAGCTTCTTCATAATAAATGGCTTAAATAACTCGAGAGCCATTTTTGTAGGAAGACCACACTGCCACAACTTAAGTTCTGGACCTACAACGATTACAGAACGTCCAGAATAGTCTACACGCTTACCAAGAAGGTTCTGACGGAAACGACCCTGCTTACCTTTAAGCATATCGCTGATTGATTTAAGAGGTCTGTTTGAAGCACCCTTTACAACACGCTTACGCTTTGAGTTATCAAAGAGGGCATCAACTGCTTCCTGAAGCATGCGCTTTTCGTTGCGGATAATGATATCAGGGGCAGAAAGCTGCTGAAGCTTCTTAAGACGGTTATTGCGGTTAATAACACGGCGATAAAGGTCATTAAGGTCAGATGTAGCAAAACGTCCACCATCAAGCTGTACCATTGGACGTAAATCAGGAGGAATTACAGGTACAACATCAAGAATCATCCAGCTTGCTTTGTTACCAGATGAACGGAAGTTTTCTACAATTTCAATACGCTTCAAAAGGCGCTTATCACTCTTAGCACCCTTTTCAACCATTTTTGCACGGAGTTCTGCAGCAAGAGCATCAAGGTCTAGGCCATCAAGCAATGTCTTAATTGCTTCAGCACCCATACCTGCGTTAAATGACTGACCATAGCGGTCATATGCATCATTATACTCTTCTTCGCTTAAAAGCTGCATCTTCTTAAGATCTGTATCACCAGCATCAATTACGATGTACTTTTCATAGTAAAGTACTGAACGTAAAGCTGCTACCTGAAGATCAAGAAGAAGACCCATGCGGCTTGGTACAGAACGGTAATACCAGATGTGGCTTACTGGAGCTGCAAGTTCAATATGACCTGTGCGTTCACGACGAACCTTAAAGTGAGTTACTTCAACACCACAGCGGTCACAAATTACACCCTTATAACGGATGCTCTTAAACTTACCACAGTAACATTCCCATTCTTTTGTTGTACCGAATATTCTTTCACAGAACAAACCGTCTTTCTCTGGACGGAGTGTTCGATAGTTAATTGTTTCAGGCTTTTTAACTTCACCATATGACCATGCTCTGATTGCATCTGGTGAAGCTAATTTAATTCTAATATTATCGAAATCCTGAATATCACGCATTACTCTTCCTCCTTATCGAAACCAGAACTTGCCTTATCAATGAGTTCCTGATCTCTTTCGGTGAGGGCAATCTGCTTACCCTTTGCGTCATAAATAGTAAAGTCTAATGCAAGACCACGAAGTTCCTGTACCATTACGTTAAATGATTCTGGAACACCAGCTGGAGATGAAGGATCACCCTTTACGATAGACTCGTAAATCTTTGAACGACCGTTCATATCATCAGACTTGATTGTCATCATTTCCTGTAATGTATTTGCTGCACCATAAGCTTCGAGAGCCCAAACTTCCATTTCACCAAGACGCTGACCACCAAACTGAGCTTTACCACCAAGTGGCTGCTGAGTTACAAGTGAGTAAGGACCTGTTGAACGAGCATGCATCTTATCATCAACAAGGTGGTGTAACTTAAGATAATAAATAACACCAACGAAAATTGGATTGATAAATGGCTCACCTGTACGTCCGTCACGAACAATCTGCTTACAGTCTGGACTTAAACCAGCTTCAACAAGCTTTTTAGCAATCTGTTCCTGAGATGGAGTCTGGAATGCTGGACATTCGTAATATTCACTGAGATAACGACCTGCAATACCAAGTTCAGATTCCATAATCTGACCAATGTTCATACGAGAAGGTACACCAAGTGGGTTAAGACAAACATCAAGTGGAGTACCATCTTCAAGATATGGCATATCTTCTTCTGGGAGAATACGTGCAACTACACCCTTATTTCCGTGACGACCGGCCATCTTATCACCTTCACGTAACTTACGCTTGTTAGCAATAAGAACCTTAACAACTTCGTCAACACCAGGGTTAAGATCATCACCTTCGTTTCTCTTTAAGCGCTGTACATCAATTACAACACCTTCAACACCGTGTGGAACTCTTAATGATGAGTCACGAACTTCCTTAGCCTTTTCACCGAAGATTGAGTTAAGGAGCTTAAATTCAGGTGTTGTTTCTGTTTCACTCTTTGGAGTTACCTTACCAACAAGAATATCTCCTGAGCGAACCTTTGCACCTACGCGGATAATACCTTCAGCATCAAGGTTTGCAAGAGCCTTTTCAGCAGTATTTGGAACATCACGTGTAATCTTTTCAGGACCAAGCTTAGTCTCACGGATTTCTGTCTGGAACTCTTTAATATGTATAGAAGTATACATATCTTCTTTTACTACGCGCTTACTGATAAGAACAGCGTCTTCGTAGTTATATCCGTTCCAAGGTACGAAGCCTACCAGGAGGTTACGTCCAAGTGAAAGTTCACCATTAAATGTTGCAGGTCCATCTGCAAGTACATCACCCTTCTTAACCTTCTCACCAACCTGTACAGTTGGACGGTGGTGGTAACATGTATCCTGGTTAGTTCTCTGATACTTTAAAAGCTGATATTCATCAAGCTTGTCAGAACCATCAATCTTAACCTTAATCTTATCACTTTCAACCCAAACAACTTCACCGTCGTGTTTTGCCTTGATAAGAACACCTGAGTCATATGCTGCTTTCTGTTCCATACCAGTACCAACAAATGGAGGTTCTGGGAACAGCAGAGGTACACCCTGACGCTGCATGTTACAACCCATCAACGCACGGTTAGCATCATCGTGTTCAAGGAATGGTACGAGAGAAGCTGATACAGAAATTACCTGACGAGGTGAAACGTCCATGTACTGAATATCTTTTGCACTACGTGTTGAGTAGTCACCACGGTGGCGGCAAGAAACCATTTCAGTTGGGAATGCACCATCAGCAGTCATACCTTCAGTAACCTGACCTACATAGTAGCGGTCTTCATCCATAGCAGAAAGGTACTGAACTTCATTTGTAGCCTTACCATCAACAACCTTACGGAATGGAGCTTCAAGGAAGCCGTATTCGTTAACACGTGTATAGATAGCAAGAGAAACAATAAGACCGATGTTTGGACCTTCAGGAGTTTCGATAGGGCACATACGACCATAGTGTGTATAGTGTACATCACGAACTTCAAATCCTGCGCGGTCACGTGAAAGACCACCTGGTCCTAATGCGTTAAGACGACGCTTGTGTGTAAGTTCAGCAAGAGGGTTAATCTGATCCATGAACTGAGACAGCTGTGAAGAACCATAAAATTCTTTAATAGCTGCAACAATAGGTTTAATTGAGATTAAATCCTGTGGCTTCATTGTCTCTGTTTCTTTAAGAGACATTCTTTCCTTAGCAATGCGCTCCATACGGCTAAATGCAGTCTTAAGCTGATTTGTCATAAGTTCACCAACTGAACGGATACGACGGTTACCAAGGTGGTCAATATCATCAAGAGTTTCGTTACCAATGTATACATTGATAAGATACTTCATTGTATTAATGATATCTTCCTTTACAAGAGTATGTTCTGTTACTTCTTCTGAGTAGTCAAACTTTTTGTTTAACTTGTAACGACCAACACGACCTAAGTCATAGCGGCGGATAGAGAAGAACATACTTGTTAAATCTTTTTCAGCGTTTTCAACTGTGATTGGTTCACCAGGCATAAGGATAGCATAAACAGCTGAAAGAGCTTCTTCTTTTGTAGGCTCTTCACCGGCAAAACCGTCCTTTGCAAAACGAATTTCCTCACGTTCAAAACAGTTGATAATCATCTGGCTGTCCAGTGAAAGATTTTTTTCATCCTTACCACCAGTACGAGTATCAAACTTAATAACACAAATTTCTTTGATGTTATGTGAAATAAGGTCATCAATATCATGCTGGTGAATCTTATCACCTGCACGGAAGAGACGCTTTTCTTCACCAGACTCTGGGTCAGTAATCATTACTGCACTTGCAAATACTTTTTCGTTTAAAACGTCTTTGTTTGCAGGATCAACAGCAATCATTTCTGTCTGATAGAAACAGCGGATAATTTCTTCACGAGATGTATATCCTAATGCTCTTAAAAAGATTGTGCCAAGAATCTTCTTTTTACGGTCAATCTTTGCATAGATAAGTTCTTTTTTCTGATCGATTTCAAATTCCAACCATGAACCGCGGTAAGGAATAATACGAGAAGAATACTCACCCTTTTCATGATTAAAAATTACACCAGGTGAACGGTGAATCTGTGAAACAACAACGCGTTCAGCACCATTAATTACAAATGTACCTCTGTCTGTCATAAGAGGAATATCACCCATATATATTTCTTTCTGGATGATTGTGCCTGTTTCGTGGAAGTTAAGGTTAATTTCTGCCTTCAATGGTACAGAGAAAGTTAAACCCTTCTGTTTACACTCAAGTTCAGAAAACTTAATTTCGTCTTCTGCAAGTCTGTAGTGATCAAACTCGAGAGTCATATCCCCATTTGGACTTTCAATTGGGAATGTTGTGTTAAATACTTCCTGTAAACCATGATTTTCAAGCTTTTCACCTTTGTCTAACTTGTCTTTCTGTAAAAAGCTTTCGTAAGAAGATAACTGGATGTCGATAAGATTAGGAATCTCCATGAAGTTCTGGATATCCTTACCATAATACTGACGGTTGATTGTTCTGCTCTTTGCGAACATCTAATCCCCCTGGATAAGATCATTGCTCAAAATTGATTTGCTACATGTAAATATCTTCTATATAACATACACAAGATACTACACAGCACAAAATCCATTGAGCGGCGCTACATATTAATAGCATATAATAAAAGTCTTTAAGTCAGCACATTACTGAGCCAAAAACCTTAAGGCACTTTAAAAATAAAATGCCAATACACAGCGTCATCGTGACGACGGAGTACCATTATAGACACAAATAGCTTACAGGTAAAGTACCTGTAAGCATATTATTGAGACCTTCTGTATATATACCTGACTGTTTAGAAAAACAATTAAGTATCCTACACAGGAGGTTTTTTAAATATAGTTAATTATACAGCTAAACTGTAAGATAACTTATTTCTTTGAAGCCTTTCCACCAGCTTCTGCAATCTTAGCGATGATTGCATCAGCATCAGCCTTTGAAACACCTTCTTTAAGTGTTTTTGGAGCACCTTCAACTGTAGCCTTAGCTTCGCCAAGACCCTGACCTGTAATTTCACGTACAGCCTTGATAACAGCAATTTTCTTTGCTGCGTCGAAACCATCGAGAGTTACAGTGAATTCTGTCTGTTCTTCAGCTGCAGCTGCACCAGCTGCTGGACCTGCTGCAACAGCAACTGCTGCTGTTACGCCGAATTTTTCTTCCATTGCTTTTACGAGTTCTGAAGCTTCGAGAACTGTCATTGAAGCGATTGCATCAAGAATCTGATCATTTGTGAGAGCTGCCATATTATCTTCTCCTAAATAGGCATTGTTCAATCTACATTGAACATAATTATTTATGCGGCAAAAGCAAACTGCTTATGTAAATCCGCATTATATATTTGATGTAGGGACAGTCGACAGCAATTGAAGCCTGACCCTACCACACAGAAAGTGTTTTTATTACTCAGCAGCTGGAGCTTCAGCTGGAGCTGCACCACCTTCCTGTGATTTCTTATCAACATAAGCCTGCAATGTAGCAGCAAGTTTCTGGGCTGGGCCATTGATAGCAGACATAAGCATAGCGATAAGCTGTTTCTTTCCAGGTACCTTTGAGAAAGCTTCGATCTTTGCAGCATCGTAGATTTCTTTTTCAACGAGAGCACCCTTAACTGAAAGTGTAGGAGCATCCTTTACAAAGTCAAAGAGAATCTTTGCAACTTCGTTTGAATCTTCCTTTGCCATTGCAATTGCTGTTGGTCCCTTAAGGTAATCAGCAACTGTTGTAATGCCCATTTCTTCGAATGCAACACGAGCAAAGTTGTTCTTTACAACGTGTAAAACTGCATCCTTTTCACGGAGCTTATCACGGAGTTTTGTAATCTGTTCTACAGTTAAACCGCGATATTCAGCAAAAACGTAGTCGTTGTATGCTGATAATGTTTCTTTTGTTGCTTCAATTGCTGCTGTCTTAGAAGCCTGAACTTTTTTTGCCATGATAGCCATAGATTAAGCCTCCTCTTTTACGCTGATCCAAACGCCTGGACCCATTGAAGAACATACTGATACTGAACGAACGAAATCCTGTTTTGCATCAGCTGGCTTCTTACGTTCGATTTCAGCAAGAAGTGTATTGATGTTTTCAGCAACTTTTGCAGCGTCCATAGAAACCTTACCTACAGCGATGTGTACAACACCTTCTTTGTCAGCACGGAATTCTGTACGACCCTTTTTAAGTTCGTTGATTGCGTGAACGATGTCATTTGTAACTGTACCAGTCTTTGGGTTAGGCATTAAACCTTTGCGACCAAGAACCATACCGAGACGACCAACATCTTTCATCATATCAGGTGTAGCTACAGCGATATCAAAATCAAGCCAGCCACCCTTTACCTTTTCGATATATTCTGTTGAACCAGCATATGTTGCACCAGCATCGAGAGCTTCCTGAACACGTGCATCCTGACAGAATACGAGAACCTTCTTTTCAGCTGTGAACTGATTTGGGAAAACCAATGTATCACGTACTGTCTGGCTCTTACCAAGACGAAGAGCTACGTGAGCTTCTACAGATTCGTCAAATTTAACGAAGTGCATATCCTTTACTAATTCGCAAGCCTTAGCAACTGAGTAAGACTGCTGTGGATCGTACTTCTTAAGTGCTTCTGTATACTTCTTTCCGCGTGCCATTATTCAGCCTCCACTTCAACACCCATACTGCGAGCAGTACCAGCGATAATTTTCTTTGCAGCTTCGAGGTCGTTAGCATTGATGTCTGGCATCTTTGTCTTAGCGATTTCTTCGAGCTGTGCAGCTGAGAGCTTGCCAACCTTATCACGAAGTGGGTTTGCAGCACCCTTGTCAAGCTTAAGTGCTTTCTTAATAAGAACAGCTGCTGGTGGAGTCTTAAGGATAAATGTAAATGTTTTATCCTGGTAAGCAGTGATTACAACAGGGATGATAAGTCCCTTTTCCATGTTCTTTGTACGATCATTGAATTCCTGAACAAATTTTGGTGCAGGAACGCCATGAGGTCCAAGAGCAGGTCCAATAGGTGGTGCTGGTGTTGCAGCGCCTGCAGGGCACTGTAATTTAATAACAGCAGTTACCTTTTTTGAAGCCATAGTATATCTCCTAATTGGTGATGAGTACCGGTCCATATTGTCCGACGGACGAACCGATCTCTAGCGAGACACCTTTATCCAACGGATATGTACCTCTCCCAAATAACAGGAAAAGCACTGATTTAATTACCAGTGCTACCTATTTTAATTTAAACTAATTTTTCGACCTGAGTAAAATCAACTTCTACTGGAGTTGCACGGCCAAATATCTGAACCATAACACGAAGCTTACTGCGTTCAGCCATAATTTCTTCAATACTTCCACTGAACGAAGCAAATGGACCAGCATTGATTTTAACCTGGTCGCCGATGTTATATGAATGAATAACACGTGGTGCCTTTTCACCTTTAATCTCACCTGACTTCTGAAGAAGATTTGTTGCTTCTTCTCTTGAAATCGGACGAGGACGGTCACTAGGATTTGTTCCTACAAAACCTGTAACACCCTGAATACGTCTGAGCTGTGAACATGTACTTTTCCAGCCTAAATCTGGTAAGTCCATTTCAAGCATTATGTAACCAGGAAGGAATTTATTTTTACGCGTGCGTTTTTTTCCATCTTTTGTTGTTTCAACAACTTCTTCAACAGGAACTTTTACGTCAGTAACAATTGCAGAATCAAGTTCATTAGCTTCAAGCATCGAGCGGATTGTACGCTCAATTTTGTTTTCATATCCTGTATATGTGTGAACAATATACCAATTCTTTGCCATGAAAATATTCCTAGAATACGAGACGCATACCAGCTGTAAACAGCATATCAAGAGCGCCGAGAATAACTGCAATAACGATTGTGGAAACAATAACAACTTTTACTGATGATACTACGTCATCACGAGTTGGCCATACTACCTTTCTAAGTTCAGCACCACACTCTTTTAAAAATCCAATTATTTTTCCCATAATAGTCCTCTTAACTAAAATTTACAGGCCAGGTAGGACTCGAACCCACGACAACCGGTTTTGGAGACCGGGACTCTACCAACTGAGCTACTGACCTAAATATACTTAGGCTGCTAAGTTAATTACACCAACAGCCGTAGTTATCTTATTTTGCTTTTGTTTCTTTGTGAAGAACTTCTTTGCGGCAGAATGGGCAGTACTTATTCTTTTCAAGTTTACCCTGAATATTCTTACGATTCTTTGTTGTCGTGTAGTTCTTGCGTTTGCATTCGCTGCACTGAAGAGCAATTATATCAATTGATGTCTTCTTCTTGCTTCCCATAGTAATCTATTCTCCTAAATCAAAATGTAGGTTTTTAGCTCCCGAGCGGAATCGGACCGCTGACCTCATCGTTACCAACGATGTGCTCTACCGACTGAGCTACAAGAGCGGGTTTCAATGATGCGTTGTAGAATATATTCTATCCCGTCTTTTATGTCAATAGGGCATCCCTAAAAAACTATGTGCTTATTGTAGTATTTTATGTAATTTTATGCTAGTGTTTTTGAAAAGAATTTTGCAGAGGTTTTCAAATTTATGTCAATTGATAGCATGGTAGACCAGATTCTTACCTCATACAACCTGGACAGCGGCATTAATAAGACCGAAAATGTTTCTTTTCCTAATAAAGAAAACGTTGTTTTTATTTTAAAAGATTTGCAAAGCTTGATTTTTCCAGGATTTATTACAGCTGAAGAAATCGATCAGAATAATTTACGTTTTATCACAGGCCAGAAGGTAAACCGAATTATTACAATGCTCACAAAAGAAATACAAAAATCCCTTTCATATGAAATTGTTCATACAAAAGGAGCTGACTTTGATGCTGCAAAGCTTAAGTGCTACAGTCTTGCCCAGCAGGCTGCCATTGCATTAATTGAAGCAATACCTCAGATCCGCCGTACAATACATACGGATATACAGGCTGCATACAACGGGGATCCTGCTGCAAAAAGCAATGAAGAAGTAATAGTATCATATCCTGGCCTTGAAGCTATATCTGTCTATCGGCTTGCACACTATTTATTTACCTGCGGAGTACCTGTAATACCACGCATTATGTCTGAGTACATTCATGGTAAAACAGGTATAGACATACACCCGGGAGCTGTAATCGGCGAAAGCTTTTTTATTGACCATGGCACCGGTGTTGTAATTGGCGAAACTACAGTTATCGGAAACAACGTTAAAATATACCAGGGCGTAACCCTTGGAGCATTAAGTGTAAAAAAAGCACTGATGAACAAAAAAAGGCATCCAACTATTGAAGACGACGTTACAATATATGCAAATGCAACAATTTTAGGCGGCCAGACCGTTATCGGCAAAGGCAGCACCATTGGAGGCAACACCTGGATAACCCAGTCCGTTGCCCAAAACTCTCTGGTACTCCAGAGAGATAAAGAAAATTAATACCAGTATTTTATTTTCTGAATAAGCCTTGTCTATTTTATAAACTAGACTATAAATGTTTATAAAACAGCAGGGCTTTTTTTATTAACCAGTCTATTTTATAAAAATTTTCCGCCGGGAAAATTTAAAAAATAGTACTATCTTTTTTTTAAATATACCTGTTAAATACCCGCTCTGCCTCAGATAAAAAAAATAAGGCTCCCTATACGCAACGCGTCTAAGGAGCCTTACCGTCCAGTAAACTGGACATCGGAGAGAGTTTATCAGCTTTATTTACAAGCTGACTAGATATTATCATTTTATGCTTATAAATGTCAATTTAATTAATCTTAATGTTTATATTCATACCAACTACAAAAATTGCTCTCTTACCCCTCATCATGATATTATAAGTAGATATGAAAAAAAGATTTATGTTAAAGCCACTGGATATAATCATAATTGTTTTGTCAATTTTTATAGTTGCATATTCTATTAAGTCCTTCAGCCAAAACAATTCAGGCTCGCCTATCGTTGTAATCGATACAAGAGACGGTCAGTACATATACGACTTAAATAAAAATCAGACACTTAAAATACAGGGCATTATAGGCACCTCAATAATTCAGATAAAAGACGGTGCAGCATTTTTTAAAGACTCGCCCTGTCCAAACAAAACCTGTGTACAAAGTCATGCAATACGATATAACAATGACTGGGCAGCATGCCTTCCAAACAATGTTTTTATACACATTGAAAATCAAAAAAATGACAACGGTATAGATATAACAGGATAAAACAATGGCAAAAAAAAAGCTTGTTACACAATATAAATGTTCAAACTGTAATTATGTAAACCCGGGATGGCTCGGACACTGTCCACAATGCGGCTCCTGGAGCACCTTTGAAGAGTGTCTTATAGACGAAAACTCCACAGCAGCATCTTTTACTGGCAGTGCTGTAACCCAAATTATAAAGCCTGTCCCATTATCATCAATTACTGCCCAGCAAAACTCCCGCATTTCAACAGGGATAAAAGAATTTGACCGGGTCTTAGGCGGCGGAGCTATGAAAAGGAGTGCAATTTTACTTGGCGGAGAGCCTGGTATCGGAAAAAGCACCCTTATGCTTCAGGCAACTTCATCAGTACGAGACACATTAACTAAACAAGGCAGCACATCTTCAATTCTTTATATATCTGGTGAAGAATCAGCCGGACAGATAAAAAGCCGCGCCGACAGGCTTAAACTTGATGTAAAAAACATCGAGATACTGTGTACAATGCGTCTTGAGGACATAAAAGAAGCTTTAACAAGCCTGAACCCAGTATTTGTAATTATTGATTCGATACAGACTGTATACAGTGTTGAAGCAGGAGTTGTACCGGGGACTATAAACCAGCTTAAATATTGTGCCAATGAGCTTATTGGATGGGTAAAAGAAAGAGACAGTATTTTAATTATGGCTGCTCATATCACAAAGGAAGGTGCAATTGCAGGTCCTAAAAGCCTTGAGCACATGGTAGACACCGTTGTTTCCTTTGAGCGAAACAGTGATGACGTCAGGTTTTTAAGAGCTACTAAAAATAGATTTGGCTCTGTGGACGAGCTTGGTATATTTTCAATGGGCGAAGACGGACTTACAGGTATATCTGATACAAGCACCATATTTTTAACAAAACGGGAAGAAGCAACACCGGCCGGCATTTCAAATACCTGTGTATTTGAGGGAAGCCGTGCCTTTTTAGTTGAGATACAAGCACTGACAATACCTGCAAAATCAAGTTTAAGCCGTGTTTACAGCGAAAACATTGACAGTGCAAGGGTTGCCCGCATAGCTGCTGTACTTGAAAAACGAACAGGCTTAAGGTTCAGCGATCAGGATATATACATCAATGTTGCAGGTGGTATCCGCTTAAACGAAAGTTCAATCGATGCAGCTTTAGCAAGTGCATTATACTCTGCCCGTACAGATTTACAGATACCAGACAACAATGTCTTTATGGGCGAGCTTAGTCTCGCAGGTGAAATACGCCCCGTAGCAAGACTGAAGCAGCGTATAAAAACTTCAAGAGAAATGGGCTTTACAAATATTTACTGTCCCGAAAACGAAGCTGACACTACTTTAATTAAGGACATTAAGCAGCTTGTAAAAACTGTATTTGCCCCAAAAAAATAGTTTTACCCTTTATCCTGCAAGAGCTTCAACAGGATCAAGCTTTGCAGCTCTGCTAGCAGGATTAAAGCCAAAAAATACACCCACAAACACACTAAAAACAAAGGCTATGACACAGGTTGAGCCTTGTATTGCATAGGGCTGACTGCGTATATACTGCAGGACAAAACTGATTAAAGCTCCTATAGCTATGCCCACAAGGCCACCAAGCAAGGTAATGCTTGCACTTTCAACTAAAAACTGTCTTCGGATTGCATTTGGACTTGCCCCTAAAGCTTTTCGGATACCAATTTCCTGCCGACGTTCGGTGACAGTTACAATCATTATATTCATAATGCCGATACCCCCTACCAAAAGGCTTATTGCAGCTATCCCCGAAAGCATCAGGCTCAAGGTTTTTGTAATTGAGCTCATCTGGTCTATCATAGACTGCATAGACTGCACACTTACCGAATAGTCGGTTCCTGATTTTTCTTTGGCATACGCAGACACATCACTTACCATCTGAGTACAGTAAGAAGGAGACAAAGCCTGAATCATAATAGTTGACGCAGCAGGATTAGGCTTTATTTTTTTTGAATAAAAACCTCTTGGTATGTATATACCTGTTGTACTGCTTTCCATACCGCTTGTCTGCTCTTTTAATACACCTGCTACATGAAAAGCAAAGGGTACATTAGACGACACGAGCAATATCGTTTTACCTACAGCATCTCCATCCGGAAAAAGAGCGGTAGCAACTTCGCTGCCAAGAATTACCTTTTGATTACCAATTACATCATCAGTTACTGTAAAATAGCCCCCATAATCAAGCTTTAAGCCGCACATTTCAAGATAGCCAGTTTCAATAGCCGTGCAGTTTGAGCTTACACTTGTATCCCCGTAGCTTAATGTTGCTGAAAGTGAGTTTTTATACCATACCTGCTTTATGTTTTTAATATGATCAAACAGATCCTGTCTAAAAGTTTCGTCAAAGGTTAATGTAACAGCATCTCGCTGACGTCTCATAAAACCTGACGAAACACTTACTAAATCAAGGCCCGAAGAACCGAAAGTCGCTTGAATTTGCTTTGTGGAGCTGGCTCCCATACTTGTAATTATTATTACCGATGCAACACCGATAATAACACCTAAAAGTGATAAAAGAGTTCGGGTTTTGTTTCGCCTGAAATTTTGAAGGGCATTAAAAAAATCTTCAATCATCTTACACTCCAAATGGCACAGGCTCTTGATCCCTGTCACTTTGTATGTTTCCGTCTAAAATGCGTATGCACCTTCTTGTACTTGCTCCGATTTTTGGATCATGAGTTACTATGATAATAGTTGTTCCACCCTGATTAATTTCATTAAAAAGCTCCAGCACTGCCCTGCCTGTAGCACTATCCAAAGCTCCAGTAGGTTCATCTGCCAGTATAATTGACGGTTTTGTAACTGTTGCCCTTGCAATTGCAACACGTTGTTTTTGTCCGCCAGAAAGCTCATGGGGCATATGATTTTTACGGTCAATAAGCCCAACTTTTTGCAAAGCTTCAAGGGCTAAGTCCTTGCGTTCATTTTTTTCAATACCCTGATAGCGCAAAGGCACCATAACATTTTCAAGCACACTCATTGACGGTAAAAGATGATACTGCTGAAAAACAAAACCTACAGTACGATTTCGAAGAACCGCAAGTTCTCCCTCACTCATCTCAAGGGTTTCTTTGCCGCCAATTTTAACAATCCCAGATGTAGGACGATCAAGACATCCGATCATATTCATACAGGTTGACTTACCAGAACCTGACGGCCCCATTATTGATAAAAACTCACCCTGCTTGACTCCAAAACTTACGCCCCTTAAAGCATAAACTTTTTCATCCCCCATCAAATAAGTTTTCTTTACATTGTCCATTAAAATTACATAGTCATTGTCAGCCATATGCATTAATTTCCTACATTGGTCCGCCCATACCGCCAGGTGGTGCCATTACACCTCCCTGTCTCTGATTATTAGTGCCAGTAGAGCGGGCTTTACTGTTTTTAATATTTAACCTTCCGCTTTTTGAGGCACTGCTTTGAGCTTTTAATACTTCGCCTTCTTCAAGACCGTTTATGATGTTAACGTAATTTACCCCATAGGGAGCAACCTGAACCTCAACCTTAGTAGTTTTTCCGTTTGAGGCAATAACTTCAGCAAAGGCAGAGCCTTTTTCATATCCAATGGCATAACGCTCAACAATAAGCCTGTTTTCGCTTTCGGTTATCTGAATTTTGCCGGTAAAGCTAAAATTAGGCAAAATAGACTTAGGCGCATTATCAATACGCACTTCAGCATTTACAACTGTAGCACCACGGCTTGTAACCTCTCCAATTGCCGGATAAGACACTAAATAGCCTTCAACAGTGCCTTTGTACGCAGGAAAAGTAAACAAAACCTTTTGCCCTTTTTTTAGTTTACTGACGTCTGTTTCAGCAATTTCAACAGAAGCTTTAAGGTAATCAGTATTTACAAGAGTACCTATTTCATCTTTAGCTTCAAGATAGTCACCTACATCAACGTTTAAATCTGCAATTACTCCGTCAAAAGTTGCAACAATTCTTCGGTCTGCAATTTTTTGTAAAAGAGACCTGCGCTGGGTTTCCATAAGCTCAATTTCACGTCTTGCCCCAGTTACCTTTGCCGAGGCAATGTCATAATCAAGCTTTGCAAGGTTATATACCTGTTCTGAGTCATCAAGCTGTAATATAAGGTCACCTTTTTTTACGGCATCACCTTCGTTTACAAAAACTCCCACTACAGTACCGTCATTTAATGCTTCAAGGGACTGCTCTTTTGCTGCAGAAACTGTACCTGCAATTTCAATTACGTTTTCATATAATTCAGACCGTACTGTATAAGTTACGTTTGATTTATTTTTTGAGCTGATTACAAGCTTTTTAAGCCCTATAACAAAAAGTACCAGCACAATAACTGAAAGGGCAATAACATATGGTATAAGTTTTTTTTGACTTAGCTTTTTCATTTATATGCTCTCCATATTATGTTCATTAACAAATAAGAGTTTTGTATCATTGTTATAAATTATCTTGTTGATGCCGTTAATAAGACAGTTTATATAAGCTTTATCACGGCTGTTCTTTGCATCAAGGTAGTCACTTTCAGTAATGATCCCCTGCTCAAGCCAGTGTGCCATATTTGCTTCAAGCTCTTTATACATTTCATATTCTTCATAATAGGACTGCTCGTTCCATTTTATATCCCCCAAAGTTGTCTGCTTATCTAAGACATCTGTCTCGTAATCACTGAGAGCCATTTCAATTGCAAGGAGCTCGAGACTTTCATCAATTTTGTCCTGCTTTTTTTGTATGCGCTCTTTACGTATATCTGAAGGAGACAGAGACAAAGCAAGGGTATAAACAGGATCTGTGGATAAGCTTGTAGCTGAATCTGATAAAAGGTTTGAACCGGTAGGAAAAGATACGCCTGTTTTAAGCGTTACACCACTCCATCCAAAGGTTAAAGAAGCATCAACAGTATCACTTTCACCGCTGCTAAAAACCTCAGTATTGCTGAATGTGTAACCGGCAGTTCCCTTTACAGTAAAGCCATAGGAACTTTGACGAGTCAGTTGTCCGATATATTTATCCCACTGGGCATTTTCAAGTTCAGCATAGTTTTCTTTGCTGTATGATAAAACATCAATTGCATTTACCTGGGGTATAGCCTCTGGTAAAAAGCTCATTGCCAGCCTTTCTCCTTCATCTCCTGCAATAGAGTAATCAATACTAAAGTCTTCGCCACACTTTTTGGCAAAAACACTTGCTTCCCTTATTAAAAGACGCTGCTGCTCTTTTACTTCTCTAATGTCACTCTGAACTTTTAAATAAGCTTTTTGATATGTTGATGAACTGTCTGTATACCCCTGAGCCTTAAGCTTTCGCAAAGCTACATCATCATCATACAGATCGTTTTTAGCTTCAAGAACAAGCACTTCATACTGATACAGAGTCTTAAGCTTTTCGTAAAATTCTTTTTCAGCACTTACTGCACGGTTCTGTACAGCACGTACAGCCTCAATATAGTCTCTTTCAGCCTGTTCAAGGCTAGCTTTACGACTAAGGCGTGTGCCAGAAATAATATCTGTGGAAAGAGCAAGAGATAAATCTTCAACACTATTATCCTTGTCTTTACCGTTAATAACGGCATCTGCACTCACACTTATTTCAGTACCGTTTATCTGAGGTAAAGACAAAACGGCATCTGGATGAACTGTCATTTGTGAAGAAGAGCCGTTTGTTTTTAGTGTCATTGTTCCTGTTGACAGGTTAAACGAAACACCGTTATCAATTTCAGTAGTTTTATAATCAAGCTTTTTTGACTGTGCCTGTAAAGAATATTTTTGAAGCTGCAAGTCATTAGTCAAGTAACCAGACAAAAGAGAATAAAGCTTTGCCGAATAATCTTTATTTTCCTGAGCATATAGAATGCCTGTAAAAATAATGAAGACAGCATACATTGTTTTTATAAGTATTTTAGACATAGCACAAATAAAAAAAGTCTGTAACCGTTTAGTTACAGACTTTTCATTAATATAAATTATTTATTAAAGAAATTATGTAATAATGATGCACCGCTACCCACAAATGAAGCACCTGCAACTAAAGTTCCGGCACTACTGCCAAAACTTGACAATATAAACACAAGTAAAACTCTTAATATGCGGTTACGGTAAAAGCCTTTTACACTTGTTACATCATTTTGTATAAACTCAAGGTCTCGTACTTTAGGCTTACATACAACAGCCTGTACAATACCCGTAAACATTCCTACCCCCACAACAGGACACAACGAAGTCAATGGAGCACCCACTATTGCAACAAGTATTGTAAGGATATTACCACCGGCAATAACTGTACCAATACCTGAAAGAAGACTGTTCCAGAATATCCACTGACCAACCATGTCAGTACCTTTTTGTCTGCCGCCAAAATAAAAGCCTGCACCTATAAGACCAATTATCAAAACAGGTATAAGCCATCCTATTATTTTACCAAAAATCTGCTTTGAAGGAACTTTTTCAATATCAGCAGTATCTGTATTTTCACTGCCATCGGCTATTGATTTTAGATGTTTTTGAACACCAGGTAAGTGCCCCGCACCTAAGACAGCTGTAATTTTAGTTCCCTCACACATCCAGATATGACTTGCAAGATATCTATCCCTCTCGTCAATCAAAACTTCTTTTACCTTTGGTAAAAACTCAGCAAGTTCCTTCATCATACCGTCCATTTCACTGGACTTTTTAAGGTTTTCAATCTGCTCACCAGATACTTCCTGTTTATCCATTGCACTGGCAATAAGGGTTGCAAGCAAATTACACTTACCCCATAACGAGTTTTTTGCCCAGGCACGACGCAATGTAGTCTGTATCGGACGGTCAACCATAGATGTGGGGATATTTAATTGAGAAGCAACATCAATTGCAGCCCTCATTTCGTCTCCAGGCTGAACACCAATATTTGCCCCCATACGCTTTTGAAATGACGACAATATAAGGTTTGCAAGGAGTAAAAATCCCTGATGATTTTTTAATACTTTAACTATATCAAGATTACGCCAGTTTTCTTTATCATTTAAAGATTTATATCTTTGTTCATCCAGTTCGATAGCAACACAATCTGGTTTTTCACTTGCAATAACCGTTTTTACTTCTTCAATACTTTCTTTTGAAACATGTGCAGTTCCGATTAAAACAATTTGTCTGCCATTGAGGTCAAGCTGAACTCTAGTTTGACTCATTTTTTATACTCCATTCGGCAAGTCTATACTCAAAAAACATTGGAGTCTGCATATTAGCAACTTCTGTATAAAATTTTTGAGCTAGTGAATCCTTTTTTAAAATATCATAATATAATGCAAGATAGTATAACATCTTGCCACGTTTTGTTCTATTTGATTCATTTTGAACTTTTACAGTAACACCGCCATCACCGCCCATGTCATGAAAAAGTCTTACCATTGCATAGTCTAAAGAATTACGGTCCATACCTTTCATAACGCTTTCAAGATACTTTTTTGCATCCACAGTCTTTTTTTCTTTTATTAAACAGGCCGCTGTCATAAGGGCATATGATACATTATCAGGGTTAACCTGTCGTGCCTTGCTAAAAGCTGCAGCAGCTTCGCCAAACTGCTGTTCGTGCCAGGCAAGGATACCAAGGGCTTCAAAGGCATAATAATATTTTGGATTTTTTTCAACGACTTTACGATAGTTTTCAAGGGCCAAAGGGATAAGATTTTGCTCATCATAAAGACCAGCAAGATATGCGTAGCCTAAAAAGTAGTCATTTTCAAGGTCGCAAGCCTTTTTCCAGGCCTGCTCAGCCCCTTTATAGTCTCCCATATAGCGGCAGTAAGTTCCTAAATCGAAATAGTAATCAGTTTTATCACTGTCAATGCTGATAGCTTTATCAATATACTTTTTTGCTTCACGATAATTACGGCTTTCACTTTCGAGCTTGCCTAAATATGCATATGCCTGAGAGTCATTAGGATTAATTGCAAGAAGCTTTTCAAAGCTTTTTTTTGCATCATCATCTTTTTCAAGATAATAAGACATTTTGCCAAAACCAAATACTGCATCTGCATTATTTGATTCAACGTCCATTGCCTTGCGGTAATAATCTCTGGCACTTCTGTAATTATGTTTCAGTGACTGCTCATCACCAAGTTCGATATTTGCATTTACGTTTTTTGGATCAATGGCAAGAATCTGTCTGATTAATGTACTTTTTGTTGTTTTATCACCTTTCTTTTTGGCAATCATAACGTTTAACTCAAGAACATCAAGATTTTTTGGTTCCTGCTGTAAAAGATTTTTTGCAATTTTTTCAGCTTCAGCATCATTACCCGATGACAGCAATATTGAAGCCTTTAATGCCTGCATGTCGCTTTGCTGAGTAATTTTTTCATCATACTTTTCAAAAAGATTTAATGCATCTTCAGCCGATCCGTGCTCCAATGCATCGCTTAATTTTTCAGCAAACTGTACTTCAGCAGATTCAGCAGGTGTATTTTCTTTTGCTTCGGCTGGAGTTGATGCACATGAAAATACCAGCGGAAGCATAATAAAAGGCAGCGCAAGTGTTTTTATACCCATAACATTTTTTTTCATATAATCCCTCTTATATAATACCCGTTTATAATAGTTGAAAATTAAGCAATCATTAGCTAAACTTAAATAATAATGTTAAAGCATCAGTTTAGAAAGTTTGCAGGACTACTAGTTCTGTATTGTATTATAATTGTCGGCATTTTCGTAATGCAATTTAGAAGCGACTCTGTTATTTCACACAATATAGGGCCATTACATGTTACACTGGCACAAGTCCAGGACAGCAACGGAGTAATCTCCCTTAAGAATACACTACAAGTTTCTTTTAAGGGAATAACTATATCAGCAGATGATGTAAATCCTGCTCAATTGTTTGTCTCAAATTCACAGGAACCAGTACCGCTCATGCTCCTTTCATGGGCTCAGCCAACTCCTTTATCATGTGTTTTTTATTTTACAGACAATACCTCTATTACATTCAGCTTAAGCGATGATACACAGGACCCTTCCCTAAGTATAAGTGCATCAATTCCTAAGCAGGCTACGGGCTTATCCCTATCATACAAACCACAATCAGGCTACTCAGTTACAGAGCAAACTTCTGTACGACAGCTTTTGAACTCAAAAAAGCTATCTTATGTAATGACTGCTCCTATTATCAAAGAAACTCAGTTTACACTTAATAATAACTCAGGACTTAATCTTGCAATATATAATCCAAAAACACTGTTTACATATCCTGCAGTTAATCAAAGCTCTGTTCAGTCTCTCGAAGATACATATACAGCAACAATCAGCGCATACAGAGATTTAATAGTTTCATCTGTTACATCAGCAATGCATGATATATCATCTTTAACTGAAACTTCAGTCATTGCCTATGTCGCAGAAATGGGTATCAGAGGTAAATATACTGAAGCAATAAACCGCATACCTGATTCATTTAAAAAGGGATCAAAACGAACCTATTTATCAGCTCCATTTTTTAACTCTCTTGTTACAACAAACCAGAGCCTTGTAATGGCAAACAAAAATCTTTCAGAAATGGTTGCTAATGCAATTCAGTTTAATTCACTTGATATATTCAGTGTAAATATGATTGCAGAGTACATGTTGAGAGAAAACAACAGCAGCATTCACTCCCTTGTAAGCATTTTACAGGATATAACAGATGACCAGCTTACACTTGAAAATGCAACAGGTATAATAAATACATATTGTGTTTTAGCTAAAGCCTCTTCACCTTATGCTCCTCTATTTACAAATGCCGTTGAACAGTCCCTTAAAAAGATTGAGTCAGCCATTATTCAAAAGGATGACGGGCAGCTTATTCTTTCATTAAATGAACAAAATGTATCATTTATACAAAGCATTGAAACA
Source organism: Treponema sp. (assembly GCA_045641045.1). Classification (GTDB taxonomy): domain Bacteria; phylum Spirochaetota; class Spirochaetia; order Treponematales; family Treponemataceae; genus Treponema_D. The sequence continues at coordinate 49,840 of JAZUGE010000012.1, forward strand.
GGTTCGGCATTGCGAGAGTATGGATTATTATCAGATGGCAGCATATACATTGCCTGTGGTAACTCAATTATAAACTCTGCATTTGAAAATGAAGTAAACTTTGACACACGAGCCCTTTCAGAGCTTTACCCAGTACTTATAAAAGATAACACATACTATCCTCATTTTGAGATTATCGGTAAAAATAAAGATAAAACAATATGGGCATGGACATCAGCAAGTAGTATCGTTTACAACGAAAACGGTTCAAGTGCAACTATAAACATATCATTTAAGCAGGGTGACACACAGTATCTGATTATTAACAACATAAAGCCGTTTATTGGTATTGATATTTATGGTATGGCTTTCCATACAGACCCAAGATTTGAAATTTATAACTCATCAGGATATGTATACAATGCAAACACAAATACTCTGTTCTTAAAATCAAGACACAAGTCTACAGTGGAGCAGATTAAGCTTACATATTCGCAAACCATACCTCAACCGACAGATTCTGAACAACAGGTAAAAGACTCAGAAGGATATATACCAATAAATAATTAAAATAAAAAAAGCCTTGTATTGCACAAGCAATACAAGGCTTTTTTTTAGTTTGAAGCTTCTGAATATTCTTCCATTATACTGTCAACTTCTTTTTGACTGTCAGCCAGCAATGAAGCTGCATAATACAATGCAATAGCAGACTCTGTTGTAAGTGCTCCCATAGGAACCGCACCTTCCTTCCAGATACCAAGGCTTGTAACATATTCTGAAAAGTCTATACGGCACTCCTGCTGTGAAGTACAATAAAAATGAATACCTTTCTTTTTACCACGCTGCAAAAGTGACTTAATTGAAAAGTCTCCATGTCTTACATTTGCTGTTCCGTTATCGTACAACTCTAAAAAGAACGATTTTACTTTTCCATCTAAAAGACTGTAATAATGCTCAGCCCTAAAACCTGGATAAATTCGAATCATTGTCATTTTACGAGCCGCTTCTTCAAGAATACGTCCCATAACTTCACCATCAGGATCTGTTATATTTGCAAATTGTGCAGACAGTGCTCCTTTTGAAACAAATGCCTGTTCTTCGTCAGTTCCAAGACTGTAATTATAAAAACCGTCACTTGATGGTCTCATAAACTTAAGGTTTAAAGGTGAAAATACCTTTTTACCAAATACTACATACACACCACGTTTTTTTTCACATGCGAGCCTGCAGGCAAGTGCTATGTTTGCACCAGCTTCAGAGCTTTCGCCTGACAAATCAGATGATGCTGTAAGTACAATAGGTACGTCAGATGAACCAAAAAGCCAGTACAGTAAAGCTGCTGTATATGCTAAAGTATCAGTACCATGAGTAACTACAATACCATTTGCAGTACCTGCCGATATACGTGATGCTATTTCAGCAATAAGCATACCCCAGTCCCTAGGCTCAAGCTCTTCACTTAAAAACTGACCAACCCTTATTACCTGTGTAGGCACTTCAGGCACAGCTTTATTAAGGAGCTCTCTTAAAATATAAGTGTCACCGCCTGTAATTGTACCGCTTGAGTTACGGGCTGCAGATATAGCCCCACCAAAGGACAGTACATAAACAATGCTAATGCGAAGCTCTTGCTTTATAAGAGCTTTTACAGTCTCAGGTACTGCCATACCGCCAGTTTTTTTCATTACAAGGCCTGTAAGATACTCAAGGGTAGACATCTGACCGCTTTTTAGCTTACCAACAAGCTCAGGATTATCTTCTACAACCTTGTGCACATAAGGCAAAATATCCTTTTCATCAGCAAGAAGAGTAACCTTTAAGTCCTTTAATGCCTCTTCAGCAGTTTTTCCGGTTGTCATCATAAGCTGTAACAGTTTTTTTGCAATTACACTATGAATCTTACCTTCAGTAAGCATTTTTATTACTGCACCAAACTCAACTGCTGACACAGGACAATCTGAGATATTTACATGTCCGGCATTTAAAAGCTTAGTAAGCTCACTGGCAATCCAGTGTGCACAGTTCATAGGATCGGCTCCACTGGCAACTGCATTTTCAAAATAGTCAGCACGAGCCCTTTCATCACAGATAAACTGAGCACGTAAGCGAGATAAGCCGTACTGACTGCGAAGTCTCTGCCGGCGGGCTTCAGGAAGCTCAACCAGAGAAGCAATCATTGACTGCTTTTTATACTCATTAAGGTTTACCTTTGTCTCTGGTATGATTTTTTCAAAATGCTTTATTTCAGCACTGCGTATTTTGTAAAACTCTGTACAGTTATTGCGGTCGTTCCATAAACGGCTTTCACTGTCTAAATCTTTACCACCTTCAAGAATACTTTCCTGACGTCCAAGTTCGTAATTAATGGCATTGCGAACAAAGTTAAATGAGTTTAAGTTACGCAGCTTAATAGTGTAAACAGGCAGCTCAGGATAACGGGCCATTGAAACAAACGCATTACATCTGATACCACCGTCACTTGACTGGTCATTTACAATATGAAGGTACTGTGTCAAACGACGTATTTCGTCCAAAAACAGTTCAGCTTCTTCTCCAAGTTCAAAACAAGGAGTTGTCTTTATACGAAGGCTTGGACAACCTGCCCATTTATAATCAAAATGAGTTTCACCATTACTGTGTGTAAGGCGTCCATAATCTTCTTCAATACGAATCTCTGCAATATGAACTGTCTTTGGTCGTGCATGGAACATTACATTTAATACACCACCTTCTGCAACCTTTACAGAACACCCTGTAAGATTTTTTTCAGCCGGAACACTTGGCAATGTACCAGTAAGACGCTCGATATAAGAATCTTCAGGCAACATACAACCTAAAGAACTTGTAAGAGCAAAAACAGAATCGAGAACCGATTTGTCAATTGAGATACTACCATCAGACACTTTATTAAATACACCGCATTTATTGGAAAGCAATATTCTTACTTCCAGATAAACATATGACTGGTACATATTACGTCCTCAAATAAAAATTAAGATTCGTTATTAGCCTAGAAAAATTTTCTAAATTATATTCTTTTTTTGAATTTTATGATATACTTTGACGGTTAGAACTTATTATTTAGTCCTGGAGTTTTTGTGAACAAGAAAGATTTTCCTAAAATCCATTTTTATGATCAGGATTTTGTAGACATTTATGACAAAACTTGGGCATGGCTCGGCAACTCATGGCTTGAGCCAAAATCTGGTGAAATATCTACAAACGGATATTTTGTTTATCCAAATGAACAGCGGCTTGTTATAGACCAGCTTGAATCTATATTTTCTTCATTCTTTTTGGTTTACTCGAACCGCAACTACCCTGCAAATCAGAACCTCGACTTTTTTTACAGCAAGCAGGAAGAAAGCGGTGCAATCAGATGGAAATATGATGCAAAGACAGGTGAGGCAATAACAGACTCATCAAATCCTGAAGGCGTTGGTATGCCTTTATTTGCATGGGCTGAGTTTAACCTTTACCATAAATCAGCAAACAAGCGTCGTATCAAGGATATCATGCCTATACTTCAAAAGTATATGACATGGATCGAAGAATCTTACAAACAGCCAAACGGACTTTATGCAGCACCTGTAGCATCAAGCGAAATGTTTAATGCTCCTCGTGACGATGTATACTATCCTGTTGACTTTAACGCAGCAATGGCAATCAATGCAGCTCACATGAGTGCATTAGGTGACATTCTCAACGACAAAGATTTAAGTTTTCAGTATAAAAGACTGTACTTCAGCATAAAAACCCGTATCAACTCTCTCATGTGGGATAATGCAACAGGTTTTTATCATGATCTTGATAAAGACGAAAACAAATTAAATCAAAAGACAATTGCAGGTTTCTGGCCTTTACTTGCCGAAATACCAAATGCAGATAAAGCAGATGCACTTATTGCACATCTGTCTAACCCTGCAACATTTGGTACAGACCATCCGTTCCCTTCATTAAGTGCAGACAGCTTTGAGTTTAGGGAAACAGGTGAAGGATACAGAGGTTCTGTATTTCCTGCATTAAACTTTATGATAATCAAGGGGCTGGAAAAATATCAGAGATTTGATCTTGCGCGTGAATGTACAATCAGACACCTTTACTATGTTCTTGAAGCACTTTCACCTGCAGACGGTTCAAAAGGTGATATTTATCAGGCTTACCTGCCTTGTAAAGAAGGTGCTGCTAAGCTTGAAGGCGATGACACTTTCCCACACAAGCATTATTTACAGACTATAGGACTTTCAACAATAGCTTTAATGATTGAAAACGTTATCGGACTTTCAATCAGTCTCCCTCGAAAGACTGTAGACTGGGTTATTCCTAACCTTGAGATTATGGGCATCGAAAAGCTTTCCCTCAAACGCAATCTTATTACAATTCTCAGTAATAAAAGCCAGCGTGGATGGGAAATCCAGATGGAAAGTGAAAAGCTTTATTACTTCACCATCAACATTCTTGACCAGAAAAAAAAGACACTGCCAATACCTTCAGGCAAGTGTTCTATGCTTATAGACAAACTGTAGGAGACTATTGCGTTGACAAATCTTCAGTCTGCTGTTGAGATTGGTTCCACCGGAATCAGACTCCTTGTTGCAGAAATAACAAAAGATGGAAAACGCAATATTCTCGACCGATCTGAGCTCCCGGTCGCTTTAGGCCGGGATGTTTTTACTTCAGGTATAATCAGCCGTGAAACTTTATTAAAGTGCATATCCATCTTAAACGGCATAAAGGAACAGCTGAAAACCTGGGGACTCACACCTTCTGACACAATTACAATAGCCACAAGTGCCTTACGCGAAGCTCAAAACCGTGACAGTATCATAGACCGCATCTTCGTAAAAACTGAGTTCAAAGTTAAAGTTATTGACGGTATTGAAGAAAACAGGCTTGTATACCTTGCTGTACGCGAATGTTTAAAAGAAGAATCCTTTAATATGAGGCAGCAGGACTCTCTCATACTTGAAGTAGGAGGAGGTTCCACTGAAATTATGCTCCTTGAAAAAGGAAGCATTGCAGGAGCTCACAGCCTGCGGCTTGGAACTGTTATTATCGAGCAGCAGTTAAAGTCAATGCTTGGCTCTTTAGACGATGCAAAGCGTTATGTATCTGAGTTTATTACAAATACAAAAGGATCACTCAACAACGAGCTTAACTTAGGTTCAATCAAACAGTTTATAGCCGTTGGTGCTGAGCCTAAAATTGCAGCTATATTTGCCGGAACTCCAATTTCACCATCCCTTTGGACAATTAAACGCGTTGATTTTGACCGTTTCGTAAAACAGGTACAAACCTATTCACCTGAAGAGTGTGTTGCACATTTTAAAATATCCTATAGCGAAGCTCAAAGCTTTCATGTGTCTCTTATTGCATATCAGCTGTTTATGAAGCTTACAGGTGTAACTGAAATTATTGTCCCTGACACAACCATCCGTGATGGTATTATAATTTCAAAGCAACTTGGACCATACGAAAACATTCAGCAGGAATTTTACTCGCAGATTATAGCCTCTGCATTTAACCTGCTGCACAAATACAATGGAGACGTAAAGCATGCTGAGTACGTACGAAAAGCAAGCTGTATCCTGTTTGACTCACTAAAAAAAGAAATTGCATTGGATTACAAAGCCCGTACATTACTCGAACTTGCAGCCATATTACATGATATTGGCACATTTATAAGATCTAATGACCACCATCAGCACAGTAAGTATATAATAGAACATTCTGATATTTTCGGTCTCAATAAGGAAGAAATACAGACTGTTGCGCAAATTTCATACTGGCACAGAGGCGACGACCGTAAAATTACACAGGACGACACCTTTATTACACTGCCACGTATGGAACGACTATCCATTTTAAAGCTGACGGCAATCTTACGTATTGCAGACTCTTTAGACAGGGCCCACACACAGCGTATAACTGACTTTAAAATATCTTTTACAGATAATACAATGACAATCCTCACAGACGGAACTCATCACAATGTCCTTGAAAAAATTGCCCTAAGTGAAAAAGCAGGGCTATATGAATCTGTATTTGGCTATAAAGTAAATCTGGTATAAAATATACTTATAATGGATCAGCTTTTTTTTAACAGGGATTTATCCTGGATTGACTTTAATGAACGTATTCTTAGAGAAGGATTACGAAGTGATGTACCTTTAATGGACCGTCTCAGATTTTTGTCTATAGTTTCAACAAACTTTGATGAGTTTTTTCAGGTTAGAGTTGCATCAATTAAACGACAATATAAAAATGCACCAGAAACAAAAGATATATCATCCCTTACCTTGGACGAAGTACTAAAACAAATTAGTATCAAAAGTCATAAAATATCTGACATCCAGTACGAAGCCCTTAATAATGAAGTAATTCCGTCACTATCTGAAGCAGGCATTTTTTACGTTACTCCTGACAAATATACAGAACAGCAAAAGGCTTACCTTGCCGATTTTTTTAATAATGAAATATACCCATTACTGACACCTCAGCGGACAGACTTAAATGCTTTTCCTTTAATTGCAAACCAGGCTCTTTATACAGCCTTTTTACTTGAACCTATTAATGGTGTAAAAAACGAACACGAGTTTTTTTTACCTGCAAAAGATAAACCAATAATCTCAATAGTACAGTTACCGCTGTCACAAAACAGACTTATCTGGATTCCATCAGATCCTCTGCACCACTCTTTTACAACACTTGACGAAGTAGTCTGCACCTTTGGAACAAAACTTTTTCCTGGATATATGGTTCAACAAACATTAACCTTTAGTGTTTCAAGAGATGCAGATTTTGGCGTAAATGAAGAGTCAGGTGCACAGTTTATACAGCAGATGACTGAAGTAGTTGCGAAACGTCAGTCATCATTTGCCGTTCGTATGATATGCAATGCAAAAAGTTCTGTCATACTTAACACAATAAAACAAAACCTTAAGCTTAATGACGAAGATATTTATCAGGTAAACGGCATTATACAACCTCAAGACCTATTAGAACTGTCTCAAGTTGAAGGGATGCAAAAGCTTAGTTATGGAGAATGGGAAAACTATTATCCAGCCTGCTTAAAGCGTAAAAACTCATTATGGAACTATTTGCGGCAAAAAGACATGATATTAAATGTGCCATACGAGTCTTTTGAGCCAATAATAAAACTTATAACAGATGCTTCTGAAGACCCCCAGGTGCTTGCTATAAAAATGACTCTATACCGTACAGAAAGTGAGTCTCGTATTGTAACATCCCTTATAAATGCAGCCCGTAACGGTAAGCAGGTAACTGTATTTGTTGAGCTTAAAGCCCGCTTTGAAGAGCAGCGTAACATTGCATGGGTTAATAAACTTGAAAAAGAAGGAATAATTGTTATATACGGTATTGTAAATCTTAAAGTACACGCAAAAACAATGCTCATTATCCGCAAGGAGAGCGAAGGCATAAAACGTTACGTACATTTAAGCACAGGTAACTATAACTCAAAAACAGGACGACTATACAGCGATATATCACTTTTTACTTCAAAAGATGAAATTGCCAACGATATTGTGCAGTTTTTTAATGTTATATCAGGTTACTCAAGTATTCTTACCACAAAGTTTATATACATGGCTCCAATTAATATAAAAAGCCAGTTATTAAACATGATACAACGGGAAACAGAACTATCAACACCTCAAAATCCAGGCTTGATTATTGCAAAGATGAACAGCCTTGGTGATGAACAAATCATACGCTCTCTTTATAAAGCAAGCCAGGCAGGTGTAAAAATACTATTAAATGTCCGGGGAATATGTCAGTTAATACCAGGTATAAAGGGACTTAGCGAAAACATAACTGTAGTTTCGGTAACAGGCAGATACCTTGAACACTCACGTATATTTTATTTTCAAAACGGAGGAGATGAACAGCTGTACTTGTCCAGCGCTGACTGGATGCCTCGTAACCTTGACCGCAGGGTCGAGCTTATGTTTCCTATAACAGATCCAGACTGTTTTGAAACAATAAAAAACACATTAGATATGTATTTTAAGGACAACACACACAGTCATAAGCTTGCAAGTGACGGACAGTGGACACTTACAAAACCTGGCAAAAAGGAAATACCTTTTTGTGCCCAGGAGCAACTGCAGGAACTATACAAAAAGAGAGCCGAGACTGCAAAAAAAGAACCTAAAATCGAGTTTATTGTCAGACGAAAAAAGTAGTTAACAAAAAAAAAGCCGGTGGCATATAAGTTTTACACCACCGGTCTTTTATGCTTTACAAAGCCTTATTTTTTTGTTTTAGCAAGTCTTGCCTTTGCAGCCTCTTCCTCAGCCTTTGCCTGAGCACGAAGCTTATCAAGAGTTGCATTGAGGTTATTAACCATAAGAACTGGCTGACTTGTAGCATCAAGAGCATCTCGCCATAATGCACCTTCCTGATCAACCTTATTACGCTTATATGTTACGGTTTCGATAGGTAAGTATACATATTTATCATGTACAAGACCTACAACCATCTTTGTTTTTCCGGCCATAGCAGCATGAACAGCGTTATTACCAAGACGTTCACAGTATATTGAGTCATTTGCAGTTGTAACTGAAGCTCTAATTTGATAGCTCGGGTCAACATACTTAAGGTTAACGTGTATACCCTTAACATCAAAGTAGTTACTGATACGATCTCTTAAATACAGACCAATATCTGCGAGCTTTTTATTTCCACTGGCATCAGTTTCATCAGTAGTCTGTAAAAGATCCTGTCCTGCACCTTCAGCAACAACAATTACTGCATGATGGCGTTTACGGATACGTTCTTCAAGATGATGCAGGAAACCGTTTGGACCGTCCATATCAAAAGGAACTTCAGGAATAAGACAAAAGTTTGTTTCGTGACTTGCAAGAGCAGTTGCAGTTGCAATAAAACCAGACTCACGTCCCATAAGCTTAACAAGACCAATACCGTTTACCTGACTGTATGCTTCCATATGAATGGCAGCAACAGCTTCTTTAGCTCTCTGAACAGCTGTCTCAAAACCAAATGAACGGTCAATGAAGCTTAAATCGTTATCAACTGTTTTTGGAATACCAACAACAGCAACTTTAAGCCCACGCTTTTCAACTTCACGGGCAATATCAAGAGCACCTCTCTGAGTACCGTCACCACCAATGATAAAAAGCATGTTTATACTTAATGACTCAACACAGTCAACTATATCAGATACACGGTTTCCGCCGCCACGGCTTGTACCAAGGAACGAACCACCGATTTTATGGATATCGTCAACAAGCTTTGGAGTCAAATCAATAGTATCAAATCCTGACTCTGGGAAAAAACCCTTATAACCAAATCTAAAGCCCTTAATACGTTTTACACCATAGCGGTTGTATAAACAACGTACAATAGCACGTATAACATCATTTAAACCTGGACAAAGACCACCACAAGTACAAATACCAGCAGTAACGTGAGCTGGGTTAAAATAAATCATCTCTCTAGGACCGGCCTTTTCAATAAGGTTGGCAGAGGTTAAATCATCACTAGGTCCCTCGTCTACAAAATAATTAACCTTATTGCGTACAAATGAAGTATCTTTAACGTAATTAGCCCTTAAATCTCCATGTTGTGTTGATAATTCGATTGGAGACTTTATTTTACAAGGTCCAAGATTTTCTATAGTAAAATCAAACTTTTCTTCCATTGCTAATTTTACTCCCTATAATTTATTATGTTTATTTCTATGGTAAATTTTACCCTACTTTGGCAAATTTTCAATAAAAACTTTTGCAATTTATCTTCAATATAATTGTGCTATATATTTGATATGATACTAATAAAAGTGCTAGGATATTGATATGAAAACAAAATTTATTTTAATAAGTTTAGCATCAGCTATTATAACCTTAGCCGGCTGTAGTTCAACTCCAGTCAGTCTCAGTAACTATGAACCTGTAGCAATAGTCTGCATCACTGGTAATCAGACCATTGAGCTTTTAAACCAAAAGGGTGAAATTGACACAGACAGTCAGTCAGGACTCATTACTTCAACAATTAACCGAATGGCAGATCCAGATAACCCTGAGTATAATACGTACGCAGACCGTCTCGACTATGCTGACGGATACATCAGATCTGCATTATCAGACACTACAGGCATTACTATTATTGATAAAGAACTTGTAATAAATAATGACTATTACAAAACAGCAGTCAGCTCTTTTACAAGTAAAATGGATCCACTGGCAACGGCTCCAGGGTACAGACTTGAAATGAGCAGACCATGGGGCAAAAATGCAAAAGTTTTAGCCCGTACACTTAATGCAAAAAGTCTTGTATCATTTAAGTTTGACTTTGCAAAACGCTACACATCCCCTGCCCATAACAACTGCGAGCTTGAAGCTGTAGTTATTTTAACAGTAACCATTACGGATGAAAACGGACGCACAGTAGAGCAAAAAAAGTTTAAGGCTACTTCTGATAAAACTGTGACAGTACGTGGCGGTAAGTATGATAAATGGGCTTTAGTAAACCTTTACCCACAGACAATTGAAAATACCGTTAACAAGTTTGTTGTCTCTTATATAAACTAAAGCTTTAAACAAAAAAAACCGCCCTCTTCACTTCAGCTCTATACTTTCAGTTTTAAGGGCGGTTTTTTTATAAGATTAGTACTTAATTAATTAGTTATTTGCTTCAACCTTTATGATACGTGAACCATTAACTAAAAGTGTGTAAACACCTTTTGGAGCATTGTTGAATGTAAGTGCAACATTCTTTCCACTTTCGAGGTTGTTTTCAGCAACGATTGTCTCGCCAGCTTCGTTTACAAGAGCAGCACAGCGGCTAGGTTCCTTACCACCGTTTCCACATACTGTGATAACAAGGTTAGCAGCATCTTCGAGAGTTACTGTGTACTTAGCCTTTGCAGTCTTTGCAAGAGTTTCGAGAGTAGCTGAGCTCTTGTTGTTGTGATAAAGAGCTGTGATACCGTTTTCAGTCTTCCATTTTGTTTCACCAGAAAGTAAAGAAAAATCTGCACCCTTTGATCCTTCAACAGCTGCAATTGTTACAGGCTTGCTGAATGAGAAGTAGTCTTCACCAATCTTTGACTTTTTAGGTGTACCCTTAAACTCCCAGATTGAGCTTACACTACCTGCAGCAGCAGGAGCAGCACCACCATCAGCAACAGTTTCAGCAAAACAGAATGCACCAATTAATAAAGCAGCAGCAATCGATAATAACTTTTTCATAATTATATTTTTCCTCCATTAACAAGTTAATAATTAAATTATATAACAGCTTGTTATCTGACACAATTTTAATATTCTTTAGTCTTTTTTGACTTTTCCGTTGTTGATGTAAAAAAAGAAAAAAGAATATATAGTCCACTTTAAGAATCAGTTACGATAACTACTGAATGAAATCGAGAATAAACTTATTTATAGCTAAATCAATGATTTCAGGAAAAAGTTCAACAAATGCTTCTTTGTCATATTTTCCGTTTAAGTATTTTATAGACTTTGCAGATTCTGTTATGTATTGCTGTGATAATACAACTTTTCCGCTTTGATCAAAATAACGAACATGCATTTTACATACAGCAACTACAGAACTTGCTGATGAAGATTTTATTTCAGTACGTCGGTCAAACTCAAACTCAGCAGACAGCAAAGCCTTTGCCCCTGTCTCTGCCATAATAATTCTTGCTTTTTTTGCTCCAAGAGTAAGCATTCCTTTTTGAAGCCCTGTGGCAGCATTATTACTTTCAATAACACCAAAAAGCCCACCTCCACCATAAACATACTCATCACAACTATTTAGAACAGATTTATCAACAACTTCAACTTCAGCAATATTATTAAGTGCATAAACAAATGCATCGTATGCATAATCGGCTCTGTCCTGAGCTGTTATTACTTCAATATCTTTGTTACTTAAAATTTTATTAAGCGAGTTTGAAACAGCTCCTCCTTCATCTTCAGGAACCTCATTATTGTCATTAACACGTAATATAGTCGGATTACACTCAATGCCAATAATTGCAACAGGTGAATTATCATTAATTGCAATCTTGGTTGATGCACAGCCTGTAATTAAAACTGCAGTCAGGACTGCTAAAAAAAGTGGTAGTGATTTTTTCATTTTCTGCCTCTTATTGTGTTTGGAACTTTTTTTTGAACTAAATATTTTAAAATCAGATAGATACAAAAAAACCAGCTCCAATATTTTAGAGCTGGTTTATGCTAGTAAGACTTAGTCTATATCAGATTACAGCTTAACACGTGCGATAACTGGGAGTGTGAAAGCCTTAGTCTGGTCACCCTTACCCATTAAGTTAGTGATCTTGTATTCAGCACCAACTGAGAGAATAGCGTTCTTCTGAGCTGTGAGGTCTACATATGGACGTACTGCGAGGTAATCCTTTTTGTTAGCATCATCATCCCATGTACCAGTTGCTGTTGAGTTTGCGATAAGCTGAGCACCAGCTGCTACAACATCGTTAACCTTGTATGAACCACCGAGTGTGTGATATGTAAATACATCGCCATCTCTAAGAGTGATGTTGTTAATTGTGTAGAGTGCGAGAGCATCTGCTGCATAGCTAACACGAACATCTACACCCATTAATGTATCTGCTGCTTTCATTTCGTTTTCTGTGTAGTATGTGAAAGCGAGGAGTGAGTTAAGACCAGGGATGATCTTTGGGTTTACACCAATGTAAGCTGAAAGAACATCTTTATCATCGTTTTCGCCATTGCGGTCATACTTAACTGTTGCTGCAACTGTAGCAAAGTCAAGCTTTGCATCTGCCTGTAAACCTGCGTTAAAGTTGCTGAAAGCACCGTCTGTCTGATTTTCGCCTGCAAACATTACAGCACGAAGATTTACGTTATCAAGAGCATATGCAACATTAAAGTTGTTGGTTTTGTCACCAGCCATGTTAACTGTAAGGTTACCAGCATCCTTACCCTTCTTAAAATCAGGATGAACACCTGGCTTACCATAACCACAGTAGTTATTGAACCAGTTACCATCAGCTGGAGCTACAACATTGATAGCACCACGAGTATCAAGTGTACCAAATGTTACAGTGAAGTTATCACCATACTTCAACCAGCCGTATGCATAATCTGTTGTTACACCAGTTTTTACTGTTGGGTCAACAAGAATTAAAGCCTTAACACCAGCTTTTTCACCAGATGCAGAGAATGTAATATCATCTGTCCAGCTAGCTTTTGCCATATCATTGATCTGATATTTAGCATCTTTTGAACCTTCTTTGCTGTAGTTAAAAAGGTTAGTTCCCTGACGAATGTTTGCTGCAACTCCTACTTCTGCAGTAGCGAGACTTGCTGCCATAGCTGCGATAGCTGCAGCTGTAATGATTTTTTTCATAAAAATCCTCCAATTTTTTTAATGGGATGCCTAAATCAAACAAAGGTTTGTCTAGAACGTTTCCCATAACATAATATTATGACGGCATATGACAGACGTCAAGGAAAAATTTTGTAAATTTTCCGTTCTATTTTGTAACTTTCTGTAAATTTGTTGTTTTCATATCATGTTTTTTATTAATATAACATTAAATATATCCATATAATATAATTTAAATAACATTACATTTTGTTATTTTATAAACAATTATGACATTTTTTTAATTTTTGTCTCTTACGTATTTTAAACTTTCTCGGCTTTTATGAAATAAAAAAAAAATTACACATTAAATTTTTTTTTTATTTATTTTTTATAGCCCTACTGATTACAAACTGTAACCCCACGGACTACAGAGTGTAGTCCACTGGAGTACGGAGCGTAGTCCAGTGGGTTATGAAGTGTAGTCCACTGGGCTATAAAAACAGATTTATATTGTTACAACTTGTAGAATAAGCAATTTTTAGGTATTCTATATAATATGTCTTACGAAGTAACCGCTACACGCCGTCGTCCACAAAGGTTCGACGACCTTGTCGGCCAGGAATTTGTAGCCGAAACACTTAAAAACTCAATACATTCAGATAAAATTGCTCATGCATACCTTTTTACAGGGCCTCGTGGCTGTGGTAAAACTTCAACAGCCCGTATACTTGCAAAGGCATTAAACTGCCATGAAGGTCCTTCTTCAACTCCATGTGGTAAATGTCAGCAGTGTCTTGAAATTACAAAAGGATCTTGTACAGATGTTATTGAAATAGACGGTGCATCAAATACTTCTGTAAATGATGTAAGACAGATTAAGGACGAAGTACTTTTTCCTCCTCAGTCAGCAAGATACAAAATATACATAATTGATGAAGTTCATATGCTCACAATAAGTGCTTTTAATGCACTTTTAAAGACAATTGAAGAGCCACCTCCATATGTAATTTTTATTTTTGCCACTACAGAGCTCCAAAAAGTCCCTGCAACTATAAAAAGCCGTTGTCAGCAATTTAATTTCAGACTTGTTCCCATTGAGCAGGTAAAAACAAGCCTTGAACAGGCATGCAGCGACATAAACATAAAAGCTGAAGACGAAGCCCTTTACTGGATTGCAAGAGAGTCAACAGGCAGTATGCGTGATGCATATACCCTTTTTGACCAGGTTGCAGCCTTTAGCGGTGACTTAATTACATACGACAAAATCAGGGACAAGCTTGGTCTCGTTGGTGTGGACAGACTTAATACTTTGTTTGAAGACTGCGCAGCAAATAATCCTCAATCAGCTTTGCAAAAGCTTGATGAGTATCTACAGTCAGGTATTTCCATTGAACAGCTTATTTCAAACTGTACTGATTATATGAGATCTCTTCTTTTGATAAGCAGCGGCATAACAAAAGAAGCCTTACTGGGACAGACTAAAGACAGGTATTCACAAAATGTTCTTAACAGCTGGAACTCTGTACAGATAGAACGTGGTCTGTCAATGTTTTTGCAGTTATATCGTGATATACGATACTCATTAAGTCCAAGATACGAACTTGAACTTTGTTTTACTCGCTTAAGCTGGCTTTCGCAGTATGTAAGCCCAGCCGAAGTAAAAGCTGCAATTGATAAGGCGCACGCTCTTTTACAGAACTCCCCTTCTAAGCCTGACTCTACTCTGCCAGTACAGGGGAATCAGATACAAAACCAAAATGCAAAGCCTGCATTTAAGTCGTCTGTACAGCAGATACAAAATACTACGCAAAATCAAAAGCCTGGCATACCTATGTTCAGTGCGTTAAAAAACATGGCTTCATCACAGTCAGAGCATGAGGCAGGTAATGAAAATACAGTAAGTAAAGAAGAAGCACAACATAGCGAAACAAAACAGACAAGCGCTCAAAGCCAAAGTCCGTCACAAGCTGTTGCTTCACCAAACACATATGCTCCGGATAATGAATATCCACCTGTAGATTTAGGTGCTCCTGACATTGAAAGTGAAAGCCAAGGTTCTTTTAGTAATGGCGGAGCTGTACCGCCTGATCAAACAGCTGCGGATACAGACTCTGACGATATAAGAGATAAAGCTATCAGATTCATTGCAACAAAAGAAGCTATCCTTGCAGCATCATTGATGCAGACAGGGCAATGGAATCGCAACGGCAAAGTGATAACTGCTGCTATTGAATCAAAGTTTCAGTTTGCACAGTTGCAAAAGGAATCTGCAAAAATATCACAGCTCATATCATCAGCAGCTGGTGAACAACTGCAATTTGTAATCACATTGCAGCAGCAAAAAAGGGTTGACCCGTTATTAACAGCACCTGCCGAGGTTAAAATACTATGTACGGCATTTAAGGGGCAGATTATTGGTCACTCACCAAAAGCTGCAGGCGAACAAAAGGAAAATACTCAACAAGACGCTAGCATTCAGCAAAAATCTGACAATACTGACGATAACACAGACACTAATACAAACTCAGATCCAGATATGGATAATGAACAAGAGGAATAATTTATGGTAAACCCATTTGACATGATGAAAAATCTTGGTGACATTCAAAACAAACTCCAGGAAGCACAGGCAAAGATGGAAAGTGTACAGGCAACAGGTTCTGCCGGTGGTAATATGGTACAGGTAACTCTTAATGGCAAATTTGACATGAAGGCTATTAAAATTGATCCTATCGCTGTAGATCCAAGAGACGTAAACATGCTTCAAGACCTTATTGTTGCAGCCCATAACAATGCTATGGAAAAAGTACAGGAACAGCTTAAGTCAGGTTTAGATTTAAGCTCATTTATGAAGTAATAAGATGAATGCCATTGATGAACTTACAGAGTCCTTTTCGCGATTACCTGGCATAGGTAAAAAAAGTGCAGCCCGTCTTGTAAACTATGTACTAAAAGCTGACCGAACATGGGTAAACCAGTTTTCAAGTCAGATTGCTTCATTACAGGATAAAATACACAGCTGCTCAGTATGCGGCTCATGGACTGAAACTGACCCTTGCCCTATATGCTCAAACGAGCTTAGAAACAAAAGTGTGATATGTGTAGTTGAGCAGCCTCAGGACGTTGCCACCATTGAGTCGGCAAGAGAATTTGACGGCTTATTTCATGTTTTGGGAGGTGTAATCGCTCCGTTAGATGGTATTGGTCCTGATCAGCTGCGCATAGCTTCTCTTGTTGAACGAGTAAAAAATGGTAGCGTTTCTGAAGTGATTATTGCAACAAACCCTACTGTCGAAGGCGATACAACAGCTCTTTACATACAAAGGCTTTTATCTGTTATCCCGAATGTTTCAGTTTCGCGCCTTGCTTCAGGTTTACCTGTTGGCGGAGACTTAGAATATGCTGATAAGCTCACTTTAGCCCGAAGCTTTAGAGGCCGAATCAAGTTTTAAGTTTTTGTGATAATCCCTTAATAAAAAAAGACGCCCTTTGGCGTCTTTTTTTATCGTTCACGCTGCACTAAGCAGCCTTTTTACTAACGGAGTAAAGAGAGAACGTTCTGTGAGCTCTGGTTTGCCTGAGCGAGCATAGCTGTACTTGCCTGAGAAAGTACCTGGTTCTTTGTAAAGTCAACCATTTCCTTAGCCATGTCTGTATCACGGATACGTGATTCAGAAGCCTGGAGGTTTTCAGAACCAACGTTAAGTCCCTGAATTGTCTTTTCAAGACGGTTCTGGTAAGCACCGAGGTCTGCACGCTGCTTGTTAATCTTCTTGAGAGCTTCGTCAAGAGTACCAATAGCACGGTTAGCATCATCTGGTGAAGTAAGAGTCATGATTTCTTCTGAACCTACATTGCGAAGTCCAAGAGCAGCAGCTGTCATTGTGCCAATGTATACTTCTGTTCTCTGATCCATGTTAGCACCAATATGGAACCACATAGAAGCTGTAACTGTGTTTTCGCCTGTAGCACGAGCAAAACGACCTGTAAGCATGTTCATACCATTGAACTGAGCCTGAGAAGCGATGCGGTCAACTTCAGCAATAAGAGAAGATACTTCAACCTGAATCTGCATACGATCTTCATCTGTGTAGATACCGTTTGAAGACTGTACTGCCAGTTCGCGAATACGCTGAACAATGTCAGTTGTTTCCTGTAAATAACCTTCTGTTGTCTGGATGAACGAAATACCGTTCTGAGCATTTTCAGAAGCCTTGTTCATACCACGAATCTGTGCTCTCATCTTTTCAGAAACAGCAAGACCAGAAGCATCATCACCAGCGCGGTTGATCTTCACACCTGAAGACAACTTTTCCATGTTCTTAGTTGTAGATCCTTCTACCATACCTGCAGAACGCTGAGCGAACATAGCACTCATATTGTGATTGATAACCATACTATATCTCCTTGTAAGATCTGGTTGTTAACGACAGGTCTTACAAGACCTGTTGTTGGGTATTTATCCCTATACAAAATTTATCGGAGACGTAAAAAAAGACTTAAGCAAAATAAATTTAAATTTTATTAAATTTTGCTGAAATTTTAATGCTTATAACACTCACTGCAGCCGGTTACGATTACATGCTTTTTGTTTGATTTGAGATTAAAAAGTCTGGCCATTAAATACCCTTGAAGCGGTATTTGTCTGTGACACACAGGACACATCCTTACAAGTCCCATTTCAATAACAGGATAGCAGTGAGGACACCCCTGCACAGTCATTCTCTGGTCAGGTACATTCATTGGTCTGTATACTCGCGAGTACATATTTTCTCCTTTTGCAAAAGGAGAGTTACATATGGGACATCTTACAAAAACAGTATTACCGTTTTCGTCTTTTTGAACTTTTTTACCATTAAATTTTTCGTCTGAATCGTAAAGGTCGCTGTTCTTTTTTAAATCAAAAAAATATGATAATGCAATTAAAAGAACGACTACCGCAAACCCACAAAATACATAAGTTATTATGTCGCTCATATACTAATTATAACACAGGATGTCATGTTGAAAAATTATATTTATTCTTCTATTATATAGTGCATGAAAGTAATCGTTGCAGGATCTGGCGGACGTGAGCACGCCATTTCTTATAAACTCGCTCAAAGCAATTCAATTTCACAGGTTATCTGTGTACCAGGTAACGGCGGTACAGCATTTGAAGCAAAATGCCGTAATATCAATCCTTCTGACAATGAACAGTTAAAAAACCTGACCTTTATTGATGCAGTTGTTAAAATTGCACAGGACGAGCATGTTGACTTTGCTGTTATCGGTCCAGAGGATCCTCTTGCTGACGGTATCAGTGATAAGCTCTGGGAATGCGGAATCCCAGTTGTTGGCCCTAAATCACAAGGAGCCCAGCTCGAAGCAAGTAAAGATGTAGCAAAAGTTTTTATGCAAAAGTATGGAGTTGCCTGTGCTGACAGCCAGACTTTTACAGACAAAGATGCTGCTCTTTCGTACATTGATAAAATGGGTGCACCAATTGTTGTTAAAGCAGATGGTCTTGCTGCCGGCAAAGGTGTCGTTGTTGCAAAAACCCTTGATGAAGCTAAAAATGCAGTAATCGAGTTTATGGAACAAGGTACCATGGGAAAAGCAGGCAACAAGCTTGTAATTGAAGAATACCTTCAGGGTGTTGAAATATCTGTTCTTGCAGCAGTTAGCGTAAAAGATGGAAAGGGCTGTATTAAGCCATTTTTACCTGCACGTGATCATAAACGATTGCTTGATGGAGCCCAGGGACCGAATACAGGTGGCATGGGTGCTGTTTGTCCGCTTGATGATGTAACTGATGAAACAATGGCATTGTTCAATAAAAATATCCTAGAACCAACCCTTAAGGGACTTATTGCCGAAAACATGGACTACAGAGGATTTATTTTCTTTGGCCTCATGATTACTAAAAACGGACCTAAAGCCCTTGAGTATAATGTTCGTCTTGGAGATCCAGAAACACAGGCTGTATTACCTATGATGGACTTTAACTTTGCAGATCTTTGTCAAAGCATTATAAACGGTAACCTTGAAAGCTTTACTATGAAATGGAAGTCAGGCTACCAGGTAGCACCAGTTGCTGTTAGTGGTGGTTATCCACTTAAGTATCCAAAGGGTAAAGTGATTTCTATTGATACAGACATAGTTTCAGAACAAGGCGCCAAGGTATTTATTGCCGGTGCTGTACAGGATAATGACGCAATAATAACAAGCGGCGGACGAGTCCTTGCATGCAGTGCACATGGGGAGTCCTTTGATCAGGCTTGGAACAGTGCATATAAAGCGTTAAAAGCTGTTAGCTTTGAAGGTATGCAGTATCGAAATGATATTGGTTTACCAGGAGCTGCTGAAAGCAACTAAAAATAAAAAACCTGACTGGTCGGGGTTAATTAATTAGCCAGTCAGGTAATATATAAAGCAGGTTATACTGACAGTATTTCCTGCTTTTTTTATTTTTAAATACGCAGACACAAGTGAGTCGTCCTGTGTCTGCTCTTTTTTTTACTCTTCGTTTTGAAGAGCATCAAAACCAGTTTCACCTGTTCTTACTTTTACAACGTTTTCAACATCAAGAACAAAGATTTTACCATCACCAATGTGACCTGTATAAGGAGCCTTGCGTGCTGCATCAATTACATCCTGTACTGGAACCTTTGATACAACAATGTCGATACGGATTTTTGGTAAAAGGTTAATATCAACAGGAGTACCACGATAATACTCATTTGCACCCTTTTGTAAACCACAACCCATAACATTGCTTACAGTCATACCTGTAACACCAATCTTATTCATTGCAACTTTAAGAGCATCAAACTTACTCTGACGAGTAATGATAATTACTTCGCTCATCTTGTGCTCACCGCTTGAAGCCTTTGTTACAGGAATTGCTTCATCAACAGGTAATGTGATGTTGTTTTCCTTTGCTTCTTCAAGTTCAGCTGCAGAATATGACATACTAAATCCTGCATAGCCTGTATCAAGACCGTGTTCAAGCTTATCAAGACCGATGATTTCTTCTTCTTTAGTTACTCGTAAACCAATAGTCTTTTTAAGAACGATAAATACGATTGTGATTGTAACAGCTGTCCAAAGGATTGTTATACCCATACCACCAAGCTGCTTACCTAACTGTGTAAATCCACCGCCGTAAAATACACCTTCTTCGATACCAGCTAAGGCAAAACCTGGGGCTGCTTTTGTAGCAAATAAACCTGTTGCAACTGTACCCCAGATACCGTTTAACATATGTACTGCTACAGCACCAACTGGATCATCAATGTGAAGCTTATAATCTAAGAGCCATACACCAAAGATTACCAAAAGACCTGCAACAACACCGATTACTGCGGCTCCTGCACAGTCTGTAACATCACAAGGAGCTGTAATAGCTACAAGACCTGCAAGGGATGCGTTAAGACACATTGTAACATCTGGCTTACCGTATTTTACCCATGTAAATACCATACATACTACTGTAGCTACAGCAGGAGCAACTGTTGTTGTTAAGAATATTGATCCAAGTGTTGGAACATCAGTTGCTGCAGCACCGTTAAAGCCGTACCAACCAAGCCAGAGGATAAACACACCAAGAGCACCGTTTGTAATGTTGTGACCTGGGATAGCATTAACCTTAGTTACCTTACCGTCTTTTTTAACAAACTTACCAATACGTGGGCCGAGGAGATATGCACCAATAAGAGCACAGATACCACCAACCATGTGGATACAGTTACTACCAGCATAGTCATGAAATCCCCATTCAGCTAAAAATCCACCGCCCCATACCCAGTGAGCTTCGATTGGATAAATAATACCTGAAATAATTGCAGAATAGATACAATATGTTGAAAACTTTGTACGTTCAGCCATTGCACCTGATACAATTGTAGCTGTTGTTGCACAGAATACTAAGTTAAAAACAAATGCACTAAAATCAAAATCACCATATGAGGTAAAGATATCAAATCCTGGTTTACCGATAAAACCAAAAAGGTCATCACCTAACAAAAGGGCTGAACCAATTGCAAACCACATTACTGTACCAATACAAAAGTCCATGAGGTTTTTCATTATGATGTTACCAGTGTTTTTAGCACGGGTAAAACCAGATTCAACCATTGCAAAACCAGCCTGCATCCAGAATACCAGTGCAGCACCTGCCAGGAACCATACGCCAAATACGTTCTGGGTGACTAATTCACTAATTGCCTGAGCGTCCATATTTCCTCCAAAACAAAAAAGGCGCGCGCAAATACTTTTACAGCAAAAAACTGTAACCATATCTACGCACGCCTTTGTGCAAATATACTTTTTTTTATCTATGTACCTAATCGACACGACATCGATTAAAAATACTAAACTCTAAACAAGAGATCTTCATAACTTGGGAATGGCTTATAGCTTTCGCCAAGTAATGTTTCAATTTCATCAGCTGGAGCACGTACTTCAGCCATTGCTGGTATTACTGAATCAACATAAGAGCGAGCTACTGCCATTGCATCTGAAGCATTTTTAGCTTCAAGATGCTTTTTACAAAGCTCTTCAGCTTTTTCAGCAAGAGTGTTAACAAGTACATCGAGCTTAGCTAAAACAGCTGTCTGTGCACTAGCCTTTGCACCTGGTACAACGCTCTTAAGGTCGATAACAGTCTTTGAAACATCTGCCATATACTTGTATGCTGCTGGTAAAATGTCCTTATTTACCATTTCAAGCATTGTCTGTACTTCGATATTTAAGATACCTGCATACTTTTCAAGTTTAATATCGTAGTGGCTTTCCATTTCTGTCTTTGTGTATACACCCATTTCAGTAAAGAGCTTAACGTTCTTTTCGTCCATGTAGCGAGCAACTGCATCAGGAGTTGTTTTAAGGTTCATGAGACCACGCTTTTCAGCTTCAGGAACCCAGCTTTCATCATAACCGTTTCCGTTAAATACGATGCGCCAGTGAGCCTTAACCTCACGTACGATAAGTGTATTAAGAGCAGCTTCAAAGTCTGCTGCCTTTTCAAGTTCGTCAGCAAATTCTTTAAGTGTGTAAGCAACAATAGCATCAAGGGTTGTATTTGGACCGGCAATTGAAAGGCTTGAACCACATGAACGGAACTCAAACTTGTTACCAGTAAATGCAAATGGAGATGTACGGTTACGGTCTGTACTATCCTTTGGTATTGGTGGAAGAACATCTGCACCAATAGTCATTTTTGTTGTTTTGTTCTGAGCATATGGCTTACCATCTTTAAGAGCTTCAAGAACAGCATAAAGTTCATCACCAAGGTATACAGAAATAATAGCTGGAGGAGCCTCGTTAGCACCAAGACGGTGATCGTTACCGGCACTTGCTACAGAAATACGTAAAAGATCCTGATTTTCATCAACAGCTTTGATTACAGCTGTAAGGAACAAAAGGAACTGAGCATTTGACTCCGGTGTATCCCCTGGTTCAAGAAGGTTTTCACCAAAGTTTGTAGACATAGACCAGTTATTGTGTTTACCAGATCCGTTTACGCCAGCAAATGGCTTTTCGTGTAAAAGACAAACAAGACCGTGACGGCGAGCAACCTTTTTCATTACTTCCATTGTAAGCTGGTTCTGGTCTGTACTAAGATTTGTTGTAGAGAAGATTGGAGCCATCTCATGCTGAGCTGGAGCAACTTCGTTATGTTCTGTCTTTGAAAGGATTCCGTACTTCCACAATGTATCGTTAAGATCTTCCATATACTCTACAATACGTGGATTAAGGGCTGCAAAATACTGATCGTCCATTTCCTGTCCCTTTGATGGCTTTGAACCAAAAAGAGTACGTCCTGTAAGACGAAGGTCCTTGCGCTGTTCCCAAAGCTTACGGTCTACAATAAAGTATTCCTGTTCAGGCCCAACTGTTGTTGCAACATGGCTGATATCCTTACCAAAGAGCTTAAGGATACGCTTAGCCTGTGTATCAAGGGCTTCCATTGAGCGGAGTAATGGAGTTTTTTTATCAAGAGCTTCACCTGTATATGAACAGAAAGCTGTAGGAATACAAAGTGTATGTTCCTTAACAAATGGGTATGCTGTTGGATCCCATACTGTATAACCACGTGCTTCAAATGTTGCACGAGTACCGCCACTTGGGAAAGAAGAAGCATCAGGTTCACCCTTTACAAGCTCTTTACCACTAAATGACATAATAACAGTTCCATCATCCTGAGGATTGATGAATGAGTCATGCTTTTCAGCAGTAACACCTGTTAATGGCTGGAACCAGTGTGTATAGTGAGTAGCACCCTTTTCAATTGCCCATTCTTTCATTGCATGAGCTACCTGATTTGCTACATCAAGCTTAAGAGGTTCTCCATCATCGAGAGTCTTTTTAAGAGCCTTGAATGTTTCTTTTGGCAAACGGTCTTTCATTACTTTCTGATTAAAAACCATGCTGCCGAAGAGTTCTGGTACGTTTGGCATATATGTATTCCCCCAAAAAAATAATTAACAAATAAAAAAGGCGATGTGGACAATCCTCTTGTTTAACTGAAACCAAAAGATTGTTCACATCGCCTTTGATGTTACTGATGTATTTATATCTTTTTATAAAAAAAAGGTCAATACATTTTGTAAAACATTTTATAAATAGTGCATAAAATTAAGTATTTATGTATTTTTATGCAAAATACCAGACTCTACGGTTATGTTAAGCTCATTTGAGTAGTATATAGCCTGTAATACTCTCCGCCTTTTGCCATAAGCTCTTCATGAGAACCAGATTCTTCAATACAATTATTGTTTATCACAATTATCTTATCAGCTCCGCGTATTGTACTTAAGCGATGTGCAATAACAAAGGTTGTACGTCCCTTACTTAACTCATCAAAAGCACTTTGTATCTTTTGTTCTGTAACACTGTCCAATGCACTAGTTGCTTCATCCAGCACAAGTATTGGTGGATTTTTTAGAAAGACCCTGGCAATACTTATTCTCTGTTTTTGCCCGCCACTTAACTTAATACCTCGCTCTCCAACAACTGTATCAAGACCATCACTCATTTTTAATATATCATCATATATCTCAGCTCGCTTTGCAGCTTCAATGATTTCCTGTTCGCTGGCATCAGGCCTTCCATAGGCTATATTTTCACGTACTGTACCTGCAAACAAAAATACATCCTGCTGAACAAAGCCTATCTGCTGTCTCAACGACTTTACGGTAAGTTCCTTAATATCATAACCATCCAATGTAATTGAACCTGCACCAGTTTCACCAATGTCATAAAAACGTGGCAGTAAATGACAAATTGTTGTTTTTCCAGAGCCACTAGGACCAACAAGGGCAACAGTCTGTCCTTTTTTTATATTAAAGCTTATATCCTTTAATACAGTAATACCATTGCCATAATCAAAGGTTACGTTTTTATAACTAATTTCACCTTTACAATTTTTTAGCTCATGTGCATCTTTTTTTTCATAAGTTTCTTCATGAGTACGCATAGTCTCACTAAAACGCATAAAACCTGCCATACCGGTACTAAACTGCTCAACAAAATTTGTAAGACGGCGGACTGGCTGTAAAAAACTTGCAACAAAAAGGTTTACAGCAATCATGTCACCTAAGGTCATTTCACCCCTCATTATGTAATATCCACCAATCCCTAATACTACAATATTTAAAAAGTGAGTAGCAAAGTCCATTTTGCAATGAAAGTTTGCCATGGCCTTGTAATAAAACTTTTTTGCATTAAAAAAGTCTCCGTTATGGCTGCCAAATCTCTTTTGTTCGTAATCTTCATTTGTAAAAACCTTAGTCACCCTAGCCCCGCTGATTGAGCTTTCAAGAGCTGTATTTATCTCGCTTGTCTGAGCCTTTACACCTTTACTGGTATTCATAATATTACGCTTACTAATCATAGTATGCATAACCATTAAAGGAGCTAAAATAAATATAACAAGAGCAAGCTGCCATCTTATACTCATCATTATTATAAAAGAGCCAAGCAAAGTTAGGACACTTATCAATAAGTCCTCAGGGCCATGATGTGCAAGTTCACTTACTTCGAAGAGATCTGTAGTAGCACGGCTCATAATTTTGCCAGTACGATTTTTATCAAAAAAACTAAAGGACTGATTTTGAATGTGAAAGAATATATCTCGACGCATATCACTTTCAACATAAACTCCAAACATATGTCCAAAGTATGTAACAAAGTAATGACACATCATGCGGATTATATAAAGCAAAAGTGCAAGGCCAACAATTACAAAAAAAGTAATCACCGTCATTTTAGGGTAATCTTTATAAGCTGGTAAAACAGTATTAATCGCATAACGTGAAAGCACAGGATATATCAAATCGACTGCAGCTATAAATAATGCACAAAATAAATCCAGTAAAAAAATACCCATATGAGGTTTAAAGTATGATAAAAAATACTTTAAATCACTTTTAGGTATATCCCTAAAACCTAAAGCTCCCTGCGGAGGACGAGTTGTATCAAAAGCTAATGAACTGTTTTTTGCCATATGGTCAATATAGCAAAAAAGACACTGCATGGGCAGTGTCTTTTTATAGATATTGTAACTAAATATAAATAGCTGTATCTGTGATTTACTAACGTAAATCAGGAGTACGTATCCAGTCCTGATCTGTGTATGTGCGGTTTTCGCCACCCATAGACCAGATAAATGTATAATTGCTTGTACCACAACCTGAGTGGATTGACCATGATGGGTTAATTACAGCTTCGTCATTATGCATTACAAGGTGACGAGTCTGCTGTGGTTCACCCATAAAGTGGAATACAATCTGATCTTCAGGGAAATCAAAGTAAAAATATACTTCCATACGACGTTCATGTGTATGAGCAGGCATTGTGTTCCATACTGAACCTGATTCAAGGTGTGTCATACCCATTGAAAGCTGACATGTTTCAAGAATATCAGGATGGATGTACTGATTAATTGTACGGTCATTGCTTTCAGCAGCTGTGCCCATATGAATATGATTTGCCTGTTCGTATGTAATAACACGACTTGGATATGTTACGTGAGCAGGTGTAGAGTTCATATAGAACTTTGCAGGAGCTGATGAATCCTTGCTTTCAAGAGTTACTTCTTTTGTACCAGCACCAAGGTAAAGTGCATCATAGTGTTTTACTTCGTATGTTACGCCATCAGCAACAACGATACCGTCACCACCAATATTAATCATACCAAGTTCACGTCTCTGAAGGAAATAATCAACACCAAAGTCCTTCATAGCATCAATGTTTTTATCAAGCTTTACCTTCTGGTCAACAGGCATAGCACCCATTGTAACAATGCGGTCAATGTGGCTGTAAACAGCTGTTACATCATTTTTGATAAAAATATTTTTTACCAGAAACTCATCACGCATTTCTTCTGTAGTCATTCTTTTAAATGGCTCTTTACCAGTTGAATAACGAATATCCATTATAATTTAGCTCCTAAAATAAATATATTTAATCTTATCACAAATTTACTTATAAAAAACAGTATAAAAAAAGCAAATATTTGACATATTACAACAGGTTTGAGACAGCATGTACAAACAGTTGAACCTGCAACAAAAAAAACAAAGGGCCTCGTATAACAAATACGAAGCCCCTTTATCAACTATACGATACAACTACTGTACAAAAGCAGCTGTCTGGCAAAAATTACCAAGTCTTTTCGATATCTTCACAGATATTCATTTCAGTATCTTTATCAAAGAACTTACACTTAGACATATCTGGAGTTACGTTTACAATGTCATTAAGCTGAGCATCAACCTCAGGAGCAACACGTGCCTTCATTATACCACCCTGAATTGAGAGGAAGAGGTGTGTTTCAGCACCAAGAGGTTCTCTGTTAGTAACTTTGAGAGCCATGTTGTTTTCACTTGCAGGAGAAGCACAGTATGATAAATCTTCTGGACGAACGCCAAAAATTACTTCCTTACCAACATATGACTCAAGACGAGACTGCTGTTCTGCAGTTGGTACAAGAGTAATCTTGTCATCACAAGCAACAACCTTACCATCTTTCTTTTCAATCTTAAGTGTGATGAAGTTCATTGGAGGTGTACCAATAAAGCCTGCAACAAACTTATTGATTGGATGATTATAAAGATAGAGAGGAGCTCCAATCTGCTGAATTTTCTTTTCAGACATAACTACAATCTTTGTACCCATTGTCATAGCTTCAATCTGGTCGTGTGTAACGTAGATCATTGTAGCCTGTAAACGATTGTGAAGATCAGAAATCTCAGCACGCATCTGAACACGAAGCTTTGCATCAAGGTTTGAAAGAGGTTCGTCAAACAAGAATACTTTTGGAGAACGTACAATTGCACGGCCTACAGCAACACGCTGTCTCTGTCCACCAGAGAGAGCCTTTGGCTTACGATCAAGGAACTTATCCAAGTCAAGAATACGTGAAGCTTCACGAACACGACGATCGATTTCAGCCTTGTCCATCTTACGGATCTTAAGACCATATGCCATGTTGTCATAAACAGACATATGTGGATAAAGAGCATAATCCTGGAATACCATTGCGATGTTGCGATCCTTTGGAGGAACATCGTTCATTAAATCGCCATCAATATAAAGCTCACCACCTGTGATGTCTTCAAGACCTGCGATCATACGGAGAGTTGTAGATTTACCACAACCAGATGGACCTACGAATACACAGAATTCGCCATCGTCAATTGTTACATTAGACTTATCTACAGCAAGTACGTTACCACTGTAAATCTTTGTAATGCCTTTAAGTTCAACCTTAGCCATTTTATATCCTCTTATGATGGAG
>JAZUGE010000013.1:0-53955 GCA_045641045.1 Treponema sp.
TATTCAATAATTGACATGAACTTAAAGTTATCTCTATAATTAGTATTACCACTGTAGAACAACAGTAATATTTAAATAACTAAGAGAGGATTATATGAAAAAGATTTCGTCAGTTCTTTTATCAATTACACTAGCCGCAATGCTTTGTTCAACAGCATCAGCTGCAGGCAAAAACAAGACATTAAAAGTTGGTATCATTCAGCTTGTTGAACATCCTGCACTGGATGCCTCATACAAAGGCTTTGTAGATGGACTTGCTGAAGCAGGTTATGTTGAAGGCAAAAACATCACATTTGATTATCAGAATGCTCAGGGTGAACAGGCAAACTGTGTAACAATTGCAAATAAACTTGTAAATGACAGAGATGATCTTATTCTTGCAATAGCAACACCTGCTGCTCAGGCTGTTGCAAACCTCACAAAAAAGATACCTATTCTTGTGACTGCTGTAACAGACCCTCAGTCAGCTAAGCTTGTAAAATCAAACGAAAAACCTGGTACAAATGTTACAGGTACAAGTGACTTAACACCTGTAAACGCTCAGATTGATTTACTAAAAAAAATATTACCACAAGCTAAGACCGTTGGCCTTATGTACTGTTCTAGTGAACAAAACTCTATATTCCAGATTAATATGGCAAAGGAAGCTTGTAAAAAAGCTGGCTTAAAATATATTGAAGGATCTGTTAGTAACTCTAACGAAATTCAGCAGGTAACACAGAGCCTTGTAGGTAAAGTTGATGTTATATACATTCCTACAGATAACATGCTTGCAGCAGGTATGGCTACAGTTGCAATGGTTGCAACATCTGCAAAAATTCCAACAATCGTTGGTGAAGAAGGTATGGTAGTATCAGGCGGTATGGCAACATATGGTATTGATTACTATGAACTTGGCAAGCAGACAGCAGCACAGGCAGTTGCAATTCTTAAAGATGGTAAAAAGCCAGCTGATATGCCAATCGAATATCTCGAAAAATGTGAACTTTCTGTTAACAAGGATACTGTATCTAAACTTGGCATTACACTCCCTGCCGATTTATAATAATTAAATACGTCAAGTCAAGGCACGCTAACGCTTAAAGCCTTAATAAAAAAAGACTTTACTGTAAAATGTTTCACACTTAGCAGTAAAGTCTTTTTTTTACATCATTACAACAATATCAATTAACTTTTACCTTTCCATTTGTTTTGTCAAAGATTATCGATGATAGTTCAGTCTTATATATAGTTGCAATTTTTCCTTTAAATACTATTTCAGAACCAAAGTCTTCAGATGTCTCATATAATGTGTAATTCTCAAATACCTTTTTTACAATCTGGTACATTTGATAATCACAAACAAGACTAAAATCAGATTTATCTATTAACGGTTCAAATATCGTGTTTTCAAGTACAGCCTTAACACCATCCCCATATGCATGGACAAGACCTCCTGTACCTAAAAGAGTTCCACCAAACCATCTTGTTACGGTTACAAGTATATTTGTTATATTACGTCCCTTAAGTATATCAAGCATTGGTCTGCCTGCAGTTCCTGATGGCTCGCCATCATCACTCATTCCCATGATTTCGGCATTTTTACCAATAATAAAGGCATGACACACATGAGTCGCATCTTGATATTTAGTTTTCTGGGACTTAATCAGTTCTCTAACTTGAGCTTGACTGTCAACATAAAAAGCTTCACTTAAAAATGTTGATCCCTTGATAATCTGTTCTGCACTTTGTGTTTCAACAAGTATATCCATAATTATTCTTCAGTATCTTTTATAACAACTGCAAGTTTAAGCTGTTCTTCCTGCATCTTGATAGTTTCATACATCACAGGAACTGTAAAATACATCTTTAGTATTGCCGAATAGCCATTTATAAAATAAATAAACTCAAGTATCAATGAAGACAAAGATACTATGGCATTTGTATCATCTCCACTTTCAGGGATAAAAAAACTGATTATAAGAATCGTAACCGCAATAAAAAGCTGTCGTCCACCTGCCAAAAGTACAAACTTTATAAACTTAAATACTCTACCTTTAGTCATCTTTATACTTTTTATAACAGATTTTGCAAAAGACAAAGATGGATTATCATATCGGATTAGAAACACAAATATAAATCGAAACAATACAAAAAGACAAAATAGAATAAATAAAATGCCTATGGCAATAAGCTTAAAAGCCAGCTCTGCTTCCTGTCCATAAGGAGCCACATAAGGAGTCATTATACGAGTCAAAACTCTAGCTGCAATAATAAAAACAATCAGACAAGTCGAAAAAAGCAGAACAGGTTTAACACTGTATTTCCTATTTTTTAGCCCATAAAGCACATATCCCAAAGTTACATATTCTTTGCGGAACATTCTTAATAAAAGAACTCCAAAGCCAGATTGAAACATCATAGACATAAATACAGCTATAAAGCTCAAAATAAGAGGCAATGCAACAGAAGAGTCTTTTAACAAATAAACTGATGGTGACAACAAAAACAATACAGTAATTGTTTCTAAAAGGGTCATAAAAAATAACGAAAACAGAGCCTTCCCTATATTAAGTGAAACACACTGCTTAAGTTTTACCAGCATATATCTTACAGAATCCAATTTTTATTCTCCAAAGTCAAAGGTACCATCTTCAATAGTAATACTTAAAGTTTCTTTTGAAGCGACTCTTATACCTAGCGTTTTGAGACCTTTTTCTTCAAAATCTGATGAAACAAACTTTTCTTTTACCACTTTTTGACGTGACTTTTTTTCATAATTTAATACAAAACTAAAGGAATCCCTTGTATCAACATGTAAGACCTCCATACCGTCAGGAACAAGAGTATAATCTCTATTAAGAATATATGAGTTGATACGGACACGCTTTATATAAACATATTTTGTTGCTGGATCACGAAACAGAACTGTAAATAAAACCTTTGAAATCAATTCTTTATCCGCAAGGCCGGCATACCATAAACCTTTATTGACAAAAAGTTTATCCGGTACATCACATACTGTATACATACCATTATTACGGATATAAATAATACGGTCATATGGAGATACTTTCAGCATCTCGTTTCCACCGTTTACTCCTATACCAAGATATCCCTTTTCATCATATCGTAAGCTCTTATCCCGTAAAGCAATTTCTTTAACATCAATTGAGTTAAAGCTTTGTATCTGAGTATGTCTGACAAGTTCATCAGGACTAAACTTGCTCAACATATCACTCAAATACTCAATTGCACAGTCTGTCAAATGCTTCAACCTGCGGTTAATTTCTTTAAGACGAGTATTAATAGCCTTTACCTGATCCTTATTTTTTTTCATATCAAATAATGAAATACGACGAATTGGGATTCGCAGCAAAGATTCCACATCATCATCACTTACAGGTCTGATAAGTTCATCTTTAAAAGGTTCAAAGCCAGTTTTTACAGCTTTATTTACAGCCTCAGCAGTTTTCATTTCCTCAATACTCTTATATATACGCTCTTCAACAAAGATACGTTCAAGAGTACGGGCGTGCAGCTCATCTGTAAGCTTTCCTTTTTCAAACGTGAGCTCATCCTTAATTATACCAGTTAGTTTTCCTGCATAAAACTTTATGATTTCAGTAGCAGTCATTGCAACAGGCATATTATCTTTAATAACAAGCATCTGACATGAAATTGATTTTTCACAATCAGTATATGCATACAGCGAATCAACAACATCCTTTGCATATACACCTCGAGACAACTTTATTTCAATCTCAGTGTGATCAGTTGTATAATCTTCTATGCTTGATATTTTTATCTTTCCGGCTTTATAAGCATTTTCAATGGAATCAGTAAGCTCTTTAGAGTTAGTATCAACAGGAAGCTCTGTAATTACAATACGTTTTTCATCACTTATATCAAATTTTGCTCTTGTTATAATCTTACCGTTTCCATCTTTATAATTTGATACATCAATAAGTCCGCCTGTTGGCACATCTGGATAAATCTGAAACGACTCACCTTTTAAGGCCTTTATTTCAGCTTCAAGAACTTCTTTTATATTATAAGGAAGAATCTTTGTGCTCATACCTACAGCAATACCTTCAGCACCAATTATAAGTGCAACAGGAATTTTTGCACGGTATACCTCAGGTTCCTGTCCACGGCCATCGTAACTTGGTACATAATGAGTAACAGCTGGATTTGTAACGAGAAACTCCTTTGCTAAAGGATGTATACGACATTCAATATAACGAGGAGCTGAAGCGCCGTCGCCTGTGTACATATTACCAAAGTTACCCTGTTTTTCAAGAAAAATACTTTTGTTTGCCAAAACAACTAGAGCACCTGCTATACTGGCATCTCCATGAGGATGATATTTCATACACTCACCAACGACACCAGCAACTTTATGCATGCGACCATCATCTATTTGAAACAATGTATGCATAATTCGTCTCTGAACCGGCTTAAGTCCATCTTCAAGATCAGGGATTGCTCGATCACGTATTACATAACTTGCGTATTCTATAAAGTTTTTATCAAATAAGTTTTTTACAAAGGCCATTTTTATTCCTGTTTAATTCAAAATCTTTTTCGACTTTAAGCATCAATATCAGCATTTGACAGAAGATGCTGTTCAATAAACTGACGACGATCCGGAGTATTTTTACCCATATAAAAAGCAAGCAGTTGAGGAATAATCTTAAGCTGACTTATTTCAACAGGTGTAAGATGTATAGTCTGCGGATCAATAAACTGACGAAACTCAGATGGATTTATTTCACCAAGACCTTTAAATCGTGTAACTTCAGCTGATTTTCCTAAAGTCTTTAATGCTTTATCCCGTTCGTCTTCACTGTAGCAGTACATATTTTCTTTTTTATTACGAACACGGAACAAAGGTGTTTCCAAAATCCATACACGACCACTTGTAACAAGTTCTTCAAAATATCCCAAAAAGAATGTCATAACAAGATTTCGAATATGAAAACCATCGTTATCGGCATCAGTTGCAATTACAATCTTCGAGTATTTTAAACCTTCAATATCATTTTCAATACCTAATGCCATCATAAGCTGATAGAGCTCATCATTTTTATATATATCGCTTTGTTTTTTACCATACATATTTTCAGGTTTTCCTCTCAACGAAAAA
Source organism: Treponema sp. (assembly GCA_045641045.1). GTDB lineage: Bacteria > Spirochaetota > Spirochaetia > Treponematales > Treponemataceae > Treponema_D. The sequence goes on from JAZUGE010000013.1 coordinate 5,129, forward strand.
ATTGCCTGAAAATCAGCATTGCGAGAATGAGTCATTGTACCAGATGCAGAGTCTCCCTCTGTTATAAAAATCATCGAGTTTTCACCCTTTTTCCCATCATGCACATGGTAACGACAGTCCTTAAGCTTAGGGATACGAATACTGATACGCTTTGCAGCTTCTTTTGCTTCTTTTTTTACATTACTAAGTTCAGTTCGCAGTTTTTCATTATTCTGAATTTTAACTAAAAGAGCCTGAGCTGCCTTAGGATTTTTATGCAGCCATGAGTCAAGACCCGACTGAACCTCGCTTACAACCCACTGTCTGATATCAGTGTTTCCAAGTTTGTTTTTTGTCTGACTTTCAAATACCGGATCCTTTACTTTTACAAGAACAGCTGCAGTTATACCGTCTCTAACATCTTCACTTTTAAAGTTTGACTGAAAAAAGTCATTTACGCCCCGTAAAAAACCTTCTTTAAATGCATTTAAATGCGAGCCACCGTCACTTGTGTATTGTCCATTTACAAATGAAAAATAGTTTTCACCATAAGCATTTGTATGAGTAAAAGCAAACTGTAAATGTTCCCCAACGTAGTTTCCTATAGGATAAAGAGCTTCAGTTTCTATTTCCTTTTGTAAAAGATCAAGTAAACCATTTTTACTGACAAAATCCTGTCCATTAAAATGGATGGTTAGACCTGTGTTTAAATAAACGTAGTTCCACATGCGTTTTTCAACAAACTCCATGTTAAAACCATATTTACCAAATATTTCTTCATCTGGCACAAACTCAAAATAAGTTCCGTTTGGTGCCTTTTGTTTTAAAGCCCCTGTGTGATTGGTAATCAGCTTTCCCTTTTCAAATACAGCTTCAGTACACTTTCCATCGCGAACAGAAACAACTCTGAAGTATGATGACAATGCATTTACAGCCTTAGTACCAACACCATTCATACCTACACTAAACTGAAATACATCATCATTGTATTTTGCACCAGTATTAATCTGACTTACACAGTCAACAACTTTTGTTAAAGGGATACCTCGTCCGTAATCCCTTACTTTTACACGATTGTCTTTTATCTCAACATCTATGCGTTTACCAAAGCCAACGATAAACTCATCTATTGAGTTATCAATGACTTCTTTTAACATTACATATATACCATCATTTTGATTAGATCCGTCCCCAAGACGGCCAATATACATACCTGATCTGAGACGAATATGCTCAAGAGCATCAAGATGTTTTATCTGATCATCTGTATATTCTACTATTTTTTTTGCAGGTCTTTTTAATGACGGATCAATTGCTTTTGCAGCAGCAAGTTTTTTTTCAACCTGGGCATCAGTTGTTTTTGAAACAAACACTTCTTCTTTTTTTTCTTCGCTTTTACGATCTGAAGTTTTAGCCTTTGCCCATGCACGGAATGTACCGTCTTCGTCGATACCGGCCTCAGCCTTTTTTTTAGTCTGTTTAACTGTTGTATTTTTTACTGTTGATTTTGATTGAGACTGGGCTCCAGCGCCCCTAACTTGTTTTGCCATAGAGCCCATTATAATGGAAAGAAATCTAAAAATCCACAAAAAATGAACATGTATATTTATTTAAAGGTGTAACTTTACGCAGCCCCACTCAGTATCTTCATATCGTAAAAAGTTATTAACTGCGTTAAAAGCTTTTTCAGATACACTGCTTATACGAACACCTTCCTTAGTATCTGAGTTTTTTCGTACAAGGGGATTTATATATCTCTTTTTAACATTGAGACTGACACAGTATGAGTCAGGTAATTCTGAGTCAGTATGTTCAATCTCAGTCATTGATGTAAATGTATCAAAGAGTAACTTTACTTTTTTATCACTGCACTGACTTAAAAGCTCCATCATACGTTTTTCACTCATCTGATAAAAGTCTTTTTCAGATACATAATTTACTTCAAGTGCTGTATTAAGAATTTTCCCTAAAAGATTTAATGCAAGTTTATTTTCATTTTTTTGCAGCACAAGACCTACATTACAGCATCTCTCACAGTATTCTTCAGCAATCTCTACAGTATTAAAACCAAGTTCATCAATCCCATATTCATTTTTTAACACAGATATATCAGAATAAGTTCGTCTAACACTATCCATATCAAAACTTTTGTTTAAAGCCATGCCGCTTGGGTACATATACTCAAGACGATCGCAGGATAACTGTGGTACTTCATTGTCACAAACAGGATAAATATGATAATCATGGATTTCCCAGGCATTTATTGCATCTTTCTGCAAAAGCTCTGCAAGATAGGCATCTTTCATTATCATTTCACCATTTATATCTTCTGTTGCTTCCTGATGGAGCACATCACCTTTACGAAAATCATTTACGTGACTAAAAACAGGAGTAGACACATCATGAAGCAAAGCTGCTAAAGTCTGTTTTTTATCATGTGTAAAATTCCACGCAATAAGAGCACATCCGATAGAGTGTTCCAGTCTTGTATAAAAAAACTGATTATTGTATAAAGGCGTCCAGTCCGTACCACACAAAAGGCCTATACCATCAAGACGCTGCAGTATAGGCAGAGCAATATAATCATCTAAAAACTCAGGATAATCAGGACACAATATCTTTTGATATTCATATATATAATCAAAGCGTTTTAATTCAGGATTTGTATACATAATGCCTAATATAACAGATACACAAGTTTTTAACACCAGTAAAAAAAAACATAACACAATATTCTCACAACCTGTACAGACATTATTGCCATTTAGCAGTGTTTAAGTTATACCATACACTATGAAATCTAAAGCAACTTCTATCACAGAAGGAAACATCTCATTAGCATTATTAGCATACTTTTTTCCCATACTTGCAGGAACATTATTTCAGCAGCTTTACAATACTGTTGATGCCATTATCGTAGGGCGTTTTGTAGGCAAAGAAGCTCTGGCTGCAGTAGGTGGCGGGACCGCTATTTTTATAAATCTTCTTGTGGGTTTTTTCATTGGTATTTCATCAGGGGCCGGTGTCATTATATCTCAGTTTTATGGAGCTAAAAACGACAGTGAAACAAGTAGAACAGTACACACTTCACTGATGCTGTCTTTAGCAGGTGGTATCTTTATGACAATAACAGGTATTGCCTTAAGCAACTGGGTACTTATCATAACATCAACCCCTGAAGAGCTTATGGAGCAGTCTTTAACTTACCTCCGTATCTTTTTTGTCAGCATGGTACCAATGTTCATCTATAATATGGGCTCTGGTATTCTTAGAGCTATAGGTGACAGCCGCAGGCCACTTTATATACTTATAGCCGCAGTTTTTACAAATATAATTCTGGATATACTCTTTGTTGCAATATTTAAATGGGGAGTTGCAGGAGTAGCCTGGGCAACAGTTGCCTCTCAGGTTGAAAGTATGGTTATAGTACTTATTATACTTGCACTGTCAAAACAAAGTATAAAGTTTAAGTTTTCACAGTTACGCTTTACACCTCATATTCTTGCAAAAATCTGGAAAATAGGTTTACCGGCTGGTATTCAATCGACTTTTTACAGTGTCAGTAACCTCATCATACAGGCATCAATAAACTCCTTCGGAACAGCAACAATTGCAGCCTGGGCAACTTATGGAAAAATAGATGCCGTTTTCTGGACAATTGTAAATGCCATGGGCATAAGTATTACAACATTTTCTGGCATCAATTATGGTGCTGAACAATACACACGCCTAAAAAAAAGTATGTGGCACTCTCTTGTCATATCATTAATCTTCACTTTCTCAAATATGGGATTTTTCTGGTTTACCGGCGAAAAAATATTCCACATGTTTACTTCTGATGAAGAAGTTATACGGTTAGGTATGGAACAAATGAAATATTTATTACCTGTATGGTGGACCTATATATCAATTGAAGTACTGTCAGGTATCATACGAGGAACTGGAGATTCATTCATACCGATGATGATTACTCTTTTTGGTGTATGTATATTACGTGTTGTGTGGCTTTTTACAGCAGTCCCTGTATGGCATTCAATGAACACTGTAATGGCAAGCTACCCTATAACCTGGGTTATCACATCAATTTTATTCTGGATTTATTATTTTTCAGGAAAGTGGCTTCGCATAAAGGAAAAAACTCGTAACGAAGCACTAAAAAAGGTGATTCAATAAAAATAGCATAAAATTTGCATAAATATGCAATTTACTTATTGAAACTAATTAAAATATTCAATATTGTTAAAGTGTAAACAATGACGTTTCATCAGACGCAATAACTGTCTTTAAAAGGGCAAATTGTGTGTGGTGAAACGTCTTTTTTTTATAAAAAAGGGGTTCTTATGACAAAAAAAACTTTATATGAGGCATCTTTTGAGCATGATAACTGTGGTATTGGAGCCATAGTAAGCATTGATGGAAAGCCTTCTCGTAAAATCGTAGACGATGCTCTGACTATTGTCGAAAAACTAGAGCACCGCGCAGGTAAAGATGCTACAGGAGAAACAGGTGATGGTGTTGGTATCTTACTGCAGATATCACACAATTTTTTTAAGAACCTTTCTTCATCCATTGGTATTAACTTAGGAAATGAAAGAGACTACGGTGTAGGTATGTTCTTTTTTCCTTCAGACTCTCTGCTTAGAGCTCAGGCAAAAAAAATGGTTGAGTATCTTGCCGAAAAAGAAGGTTTACACTTTTTAGGCTGGAGAACAGTACCTGTAGACAGTACAGTTTTAGGACAAAAAGCAAAAGACTGTATGCCTGTTATTGAACAGTGTTTTATCGGCAGACCATCTGATATTGCAAAGGGGATAGCCTTTGACCGTAAACTGTATTTATTGCGCCGGCAATTTGAACAGACAAAGTTTAATACGTATGTAGCTTCATTAAGTTCCCGTACAATAGTTTATAAAGGTATGTTTCTTGTAGGTCAGTTAAGGACCTTTTACAAAGATTTACAAAGTGACTGCTATACATCGGCTTTAGCTATAGTACACTCTCGTTTTAGTACAAACACAAATCCAAGCTGGGAACGAGCACATCCAAACAGATTTATTGCTCATAACGGTGAAATTAACACCATACGCGGCAACGCAGACCGTATGCTTGCCAGAGAAGAAACACTTAATTCTCCAATATTTACAGGAAACGAAATACGTAAAGTATTGCCTGCAGTAAATACAGCAGGCTCTGACTCTGCAATGCTTGATAATACATTAGAGTTTCTTGTTATGAACGGCATGCCATTACCACTGGCTGTTATGGTTTGTATACCAGAACCATGGAAGCACGATAATGCCATGAGTAAGGAAAAAAAGGACTTTTACAATTATTGGGCAACAATGATGGAAAGCTGGGACGGACCGGCTGCAATTCTTTTTTCAGATGGAGATGTATTAGGAGCGACCCTTGACCGCAATGGATTAAGACCAAGCCGATACTATATAACAAAAGACAATATGCTTGTCTTATCTTCTGAAGTAGGAGTTCTTGATATAGACGAATCAAATATAGTTACAAAATCAAGACTTCAGCCAGGCCGCATTCTTTTGGTTGATACAGTTCAAAAACGGGTAATTAGTGATGAAGAATGTAAAAAATACTATTCGGAACTTTACCCATATGGAGAGTGGCTTGACCAGAACTTACTAAAATTAAAGGATCTGCCAATTCCAAACAAAAAAATCCCGGTATTCACTCAGGAGCAAAGAGATATTCAATACAAAGCATTTGGCTGGAATTATGAAGATGTAAATGAAATGGTTTTACCTATGGCTAAAAATGGTATTGAACCAACAGGAGCAATGGGTATTGATACACCATTAGCCGTAATGAGTGAAAAGCATCCTCCACTATTCAGCTATTTTAAGCAGCTGTTTGCTCAAGTTACAAACCCTCCTATTGACTCGTTAAGAGAAAAAATCGTCACAGATACAACAGTTTATGTTGGCTCAGACGGTAATCTTTTAAAGCCTGAAAGCAAAAGCTGCTCTGTACTTGAAATAAATAACCCTATTTTAACAGGTGTTGATCTTTTAAAAATCCGTAATCTAAATAAAAGCGGCTTAAAAGTTTGTACAATATCACTTTTGTACTATAAAAACACATCATTAAAGACAGCTGTTGATGAACTGTTTGTAACAATAGACAGAGAATATCGCAATGGTTCAAACATAATGATTTTAAGTGACCGTGGCGTTGATGAAAACCACGTTGCAATTCCATCACTATTAGCTGTAAGTGCAGTTGAGCAGTATCTTATCCGAACAAAAAAACGAACTGCAATTTCAACTATTCTTGAATCAGCTGAAATCAGGGATGTACACCAAAGTGCAATGATTTTAGGCTTTGGTGCAAGAGCAATAAATCCATATCTTGCTCACGAGTGTATTGCAGAGCTTATTGATCAAAAGCTTTTAGACAAAGACTACCACACAGCCATCGAAGATTATAACAAAGCAATACTTAATGGTATCGTAAAAATCGCAGCTAAAATGGGTATATCAACCATACAGTCATACCAGTCGGCACAGATTTTTGAAGCCGTAGGTATTGATAAAGAAGTAATTGATACATACTTCACAAACACAGTAAGTCGTGTTGGAGGAATTACCCTTAAAGAAATTGAAGAAGATGTAAACTTCCGTCACAACCAGGCTTTTGATCCTTTAGGTCTTACAATAAACACACACTTAGACTCAGTAGGTAACCACAAACTTAGACGAGGCCCTACCTGTGAAGATCACCTTTACAATCCTGAAACTATCATAGCCCTTCAGGAATCGACACGTAACGGAGACTATACACGTTTTAAAGAATATACAAACCTTGTAGACTCTAACGAACATCCACACACATTACGGGCAATGCTTGCATTCAATTACCCTGAAAATGGTGAAATAAACATTGATGAAGTTGAAAGTGTTGAAGATATCGTTAAAAGATTTAAAACAGGAGCCATGTCATATGGTTCAATAAGCGAAGAAGCTCATCGCTGTATGGCTATTGCAATGAACCATCTCCACGGAAAATCAAACTCAGGTGAAGGTGGCGAAAAGCCTGAGCGTCTCGGAACAGAAGCTAACAGTGCAATCAAACAGGTAGCTTCGGGACGATTTGGTGTAACTGAAGAATATCTTTTAAGTGCAAAAGAAATTCAGATAAAAATGGCACAAGGAGCAAAACCAGGTGAAGGCGGACACTTACCTGGTAAAAAGGTATATCCATGGATTGCAAAAACAAGATATGCGACACCAGGTGTATCCCTTATCTCTCCACCACCACACCATGATATTTACTCTATTGAAGACCTTGCACAGCTTATATATGACCTTAAAAATGCAAACAGACAGGCTCGTATTTCGGTAAAGCTTGTTTCAGAAGCAGGAGTAGGAACTATTGCAGCAGGTGTTGCAAAAGCAGGTGCACAGGTAATACTTATTTCAGGTCATGACGGTGGTACAGGAGCAGCTCCTATTTCATCAATACATCACGCAGGCCTTCCATGGGAACTGGGACTTGCAGAAACTCATCAGACACTTATTCAAAATGGATTGAGAAGCAGAGTTGTAATCGAAACAGACGGTAAGCTTATGAGTGGCCGGGATGTTGCCATTGCATGTCTTTTAGGTGCTGAAGAATACGGCTTTGCCACAGCTCCACTTATTACAATGGGCTGTGCAATGATGAGAGTATGTAATCTTGACACATGTCCATTTGGAGTTGCAACACAGAACGAAGAACTTCGTAAACGTTTTACAGGCAAACCTGAATATATTGAAAACTTTATGAAGTTTATCGCACAGGAACTACGTGAAATCATGGCAAAGCTTGGTATGCGCTCTATTGAAGAAATGGTTGGCCGTACAGACCTTTTAAAGCTTAAAGAAAAACAAGGCTTTAAGAGAGCTTCCCTTGTGGATATGTCTCGTATCTTAAGTAAATATGATGCAGATGAAAAACAGCATTTTTACAAAAACGATGTATATGACTTTGGACTCGAAAAAACTGTTGACGAAAAAGTACTGCTGCCTGCATACGAAAAGCTCACAAAAAACATAAAAAACACTCCATCTAAAAAGTACCAGGTACTAAATGAACCATTGCAGATTCACTCAACAGACCGTACTTTAGGTACTATCTTAGGCAGCGAAATACAAAGAAAGTTTGGCAATACCCTGTCAGAAGATACCTTCTCAGTATCAGTGACAGGCGGTGGCGGACAGTCTTTTGGAGCTTTTATACCAAAAGGACTTACACTGCGCCTTGAAGGCGATGCTAATGATTATCTGGGCAAAGGACTTTCTGGCGGAAAAATTGTTGTAAAAGCTCCTGTAAAAGCAACTTACAAGGCTGAAGACAACATTATCATAGGAAACGTAGCTCTCTTTGGTGCGACAAGTGGACAAGCATATATCAACGGTATTGCAGGAGAAAGATTTTGTGTACGTAACTCAGGAGCAACTGTTGTTGCAGAAGGCTGTGGAGATCACGGTCTTGAATATATGACTGGAGGTACAGCTGTTATTCTTGGACCTACAGGTAAAAACCTCGCCGCAGGTATGTCCGGCGGTATTGCATATGTTCTTGATATTAACCACACCCTGTATCAAAGATTAAACAAACAGCTTGTATCAATGACCGAAATAAATGACAGCCATGATGCACTTATGCTAAAAGAACTCATTGAAAAGCATACAAAAGAGACAGGTTCGCACCTTGGTGCAAAAATACTTGCAGACTATGACCTGTATCTTCCTCACTTTAAAAAGATTATTCCAAACGATTATCAGCGCATGCTTGCTGAAATTGCAAAGGAAGAACAGAGGGGCTTACTTCATGAAGAAGCAGTTCTTGAAGCATTTAAAACAGTTACTTCAGGTAAATAAGAGAGGAAATGCAAAATGGGAAAAGCAACAGGTTTTTTAGAATATACACGTACAGAAAACGAAACTATAGCCTCTTATACACGGGCTGAAAACTTTAATGAGTTTCATGCTCCATTAGCATGGGACGAAAGAAAAAAGCAGGCTGCAAGATGCATGAACTGCGGAGTTCCGATGTGTCAAAGTGCAATCAAGCTTGCCGGTATGGTTACAGGGTGTCCTCTGCATAACTTTATACCAGAGTGGAATGATGCCCTTTTCAACGGACAGTTTGACATGGCAGCCTGGAGACTATTAAAAACATCAAGTTTTCCGGAGTTTACAGGCAGAGTATGCCCGGCTCTGTGTGAAAAAGCCTGCAACTGCGGAAACGGAGGAGATATTAAGCAGGCAGTAACCATACATGACAATGAACTTTTTATTATTGAAAAAGCATTTGAATCAGGTTACATGAAACCACAGATTCCAAAAACACGTTCCGGCAAAAAGATTGCAGTTGTAGGATCCGGTCCTGCAGGTCTCGCTGTAGCTGATTTATTAAACAGGCGAGGACACTCCGTTACAGTTTATGAGAGAGACGATCGTATAGGCGGACTTTTAATGTACGGTATTCCGAACATGAAGCTTGATAAAAAAATTATTGAGCGAAGAGTTAAGCTTATGGAAGAAGAAGGGGTTACATTTGTTACAAATGCTGATGTCGGAAACAACACTGATGCATCACAGATTTTAAAAGACTATGATGCAGTTGCCCTTTGCTGTGGAGCGAAAGAGCCTCGTTCATTAAATGTGAGTGGCATCGACAGCAACGGTGTAATGTTTGCCGTTGACTTTTTAAAAAGCGTAACAAAAAGTCTTTTGGAATCAAACCTGAAGGATGGCAACTTTTTTGATGTAAAAGACAAGCATGTAATAGTAGTCGGAGGTGGAGACACAGGAAACGACTGCACAGGTACATGTGTACGACTTGGAGCTGCAAGTGTAACTGCCCTTGAAATGATGCCAAAGCCTCCAGCTGAAAGAGCCCCTTCAAATCCATGGCCACAATGGCCTAAGGTTTTGAAAACCGATTACGGCCAGGAAGAATGTATTAATAAATGGGGAACAGACCCACGTCTTTACAAAACAACTATAAAAGAAATTTATAGTACAGACGGCAACGTAACAGGAATAAAAACTGTTGAGGTTGAGTTCCGTAATGTAGATGGAAGCCGTAAGCTTTGTGAAATTGAAGGCAGTGAAAAAGAGTTAAAGGCAGATTTAATTCTTATTGCAGCCGGCTTTACTGGTGCTGAACAATACACAGCAAAGGCTTTTGGAGCAGAACTTACAGAGCGAAACACTGTTAGTACTGAAAATGCCGGTAAGTATAAGACTGACATTGATAAAGTCTTTACTGCAGGAGATATGCACAGGGGACAAAGTCTTGTAGTATGGGCTATTGCCGAAGGAAGGGAGTGTGCCCGTGAAATTGATGAATACTTAATGGGTTACTCAAATTTATAAATAATTCGTTTGCTGTCTGGTTTATCCTCCTCCAGACAGCATTTTTTTTGCTCTATGAACTCAAAAAGCAAAATGATACACTAAAACAAGTATGGAACTAAAAAAAACACAGATTATAAGTTATGGCCTTGGTGGCTTAGGTAAAAACATTGCCTGGATGCTTGTATCATCGTATACACTTTATTATTACAATTCAGTAATAGGATTAAGTGCTTCATTTATAGCAGTTTTACTCATGACCGCACGTATTTTTGATGCATTTAACGATCCATTCATGGCAGTAATAGTTACAAAAACAAAAAGCCCATGGGGAGCATACAAGCCATGGATTTTATCAGGAGCAATTCTTAACTCTTTTGTAATGGCAGCCCTGTTCACAGTACCAAAATCATTAACAGCTGACGGTACAAAGCTTTATCTTACAGCATTATATTTTTTATGCGGCATAACATACACACTGACAGATATTCCATACTGGGCAGTAATACCCGCAATTACAAAACCAGGAAAAGACAGAGAAACTATAACACTCTTTACACGAATAATGTCAGGTCTTGGTGCAGGTCTTGCTACAGCACTTACAATCCATCTTGTAAGCAAAGCCGGAGGCGGATACACAAAAGAATGTTACTACAAAGGTTTTAGCATCATAGCATGTTGTACAGCTGTAATTTATTCCTTATTCACAGTTATCACAGTACTTAACCTCCCTGACGAAAAATACATAGAAAGTCAGGATTACAGCATAAAAGAAGTATTTAAAACTCTTATCCACAACGACCAGGCAATGATAATTGCTCTGATAATAATAGCCTTTTACTCAGGTACAAGCATTACGCCAAACTTTGCAATTTATGTTTTTGATCATGACCTTTTACGTCCTGATCTTTACACACCTTACATGGTAATAGTTGGCATAGCAGAGTTTTTTGCAATGATAGTACTCTACCCTCTTCTGAGAAAAAAATATACAAACAGAGCCATACTCATTGCAGGTATCATAATGGGAGCTTTAGGATACACTGGATTTTTAACCTTAGTATTTATGAAAACCCTGACTTTTATCTCACTTATTCCTTCATCAATCCTTATAGGTCTTTCAATGGGTATTACATATGTACTTATCACAGTATTTATTGCAAATGCAGTTGATTATGGTCAGGCGAAATCCGGCAAAAGACAAAACAGTCTTGTAAGCTCCGTACAAACCTTAATGTCAAAACTTGCAACTAGCTTCAGTATATTTATTACTGGGTTGGGTATTGACTGGATAGGTTTTTCAAAGACAACAGTACAAGATGCAGATACCCTTATCAGGGAAAGACTGTTTTACTCAGTACCATCTTTAATTCTTGTGCTTATAGCGTTAACTCTTTTAATAAAGCGCAAAGATCTGTAAAAAGCTCTACATAAATTGCTGATATGTTAAAAAAATAATCTTGACGGCTCATTAATACGGGTTTTATACTTCCATTACAGGAGAGAGAGCCATGAAGCATTGTATTATTGTTAAGTTTATCCCCGAAGTAAATAAAAAGATCGAAAAATCCTTTATGGAACAGCTTCAGGAACTATTTGACAGCTGTAAAGAAATCGACGGCATACATGATGTTAAAATATATAAAAATATTGTAGACCGTGATAACAGAGCAGACATAATGATTTCCATTGATATGGAAAAAACAGCACTCGAGGATTTTGACAAAAGCGAAGCCCATTTTATGTGGAAAAAAGAATATGCTCGCTTTATAGATACAAAGACAATTTTTGATTACGACGACACAAAGCCTTTTACAAAAAAATAAAGCACAAGTGCCTGAGTTTTTATCTCAGGCTTTTTTTTGCCCCACTTCCTGGTTAAAAAGACAAAGGACAAAAAAAAACCTTACAGAGTAATCTGTAAGGTTTTATAAGTCGGGATGACAGGACTTGAACCTGCGACATCTTGGTCCCAAACCAAGCGCGCTACCAGCTGCGCAACATCCCGAGACTGTATCTCGTGTACATTGGGTATGTACTACAGTATTGGACGGTGAGAGGCTCGAACTCCCGACAACCTGGGTGTAAACCAGGGGCTCTACCAGCTGGGCTAACCGTCCGCTTTGTTCTTAGTGAGCTTGTCGCTCGGAACGAGTATTAATATATACAAAACATTACTTTTAGTCAACATCAGATTTATAAAAATTCATAAAAAAAATATACTTTTTTCTATCGACCATCTTCACCATCCAGTAATAAAAATTGATAAAGAATATTAAGCTGTACTGCACTTTTATAAACAATAATAAAGTGCTATACTTTTCCAAAATATTCTCGTGATCTCTTCTTATGAAACCACAAGGGTATATAAACTTTTATATTGTATTTTATATCAAATCAGAGGTAATATAAATGTCTTATCCATTCCAGAATATTGAACCAAAATGGCAGAAATATTGGGACGAACACAAAACATTTAAGGCTACAGAAAAGAGTGACGTTCCAAAGTCAAAGAGACGTTATGTTCTCGACATGTTCCCATATCCAAGTGGAGCAGGTCTACATGTAGGTCATCCAGAAGGCTACACAGCAACAGATATCTACTGCCGCTACCTTCGTATGAACGGCTACAATGTTCTTCACCCAATGGGATACGATGCATTTGGGCTTCCTGCTGAAAACTATGCTATTAAAACAGGTACACACCCTGCTACTACTACATTTCAGAATATTGACCACTTTACACAGCAGATAAAAGCATTAGGCTTCAGTTATGACTGGGACCGCGAAATCCGCACATGTACACCAGACTACTATAAGTGGACTCAGTGGATCTTTTTACAGTTATACAAAAAAGGTCTTGCTTACGAAGCAGAAACACCAATTAACTGGTGTCCTAGCTGTATGACAGGTCTTGCAAATGAAGAAGTAAAAGAAGGTCACTGTGACCGCTGTAGCTCACAGGTTACACATAAGACAATAAGACAGTGGATTTTAAAGATTACTGCATTTGCAGACCGCCTTATTGAAGATCTTGATGGTCTTGACTGGCCTGAAAGTGTAAAAGCAATGCAGCGCAACTGGATTGGAAGATCAGAAGGTGCTGAAGTTGACTTTACTGTAGCAGATAAGGACGGTAAACCAACAGAAACAAAACTTACTGTATACACAACAAGATGTGATACTCTCTTCGGTGCAACATACATGGTTGTATCTCCAGAGCACAAAGCAATTGAAAAGCTTACAACGCCTGAGCAGGCTGAAGCAGTAAAGGCATATCGCGAACAGGCTGCTAAAAAAAGTGACCTTGAACGCACTGACCTTGCAAAGGACAAGACTGGTGTATTTTCAGGAAGCTATGCAATTAACCCTGTAAACGGCAAACTTATACCTATCTGGGTTGCAGATTATGTACTTATTTCATACGGTACAGGTGCTATTATGGCAGTCCCTGCACATGATACCCGAGACTGGGAATTTGCTAAAAAGTTTAACCTTCCTATTATCGAAGTATTAAAGAGCGAAGTTGATGTACAGAGTCAGGCATGGACTGAAGACGGTATTCATGTTAACTCAGAGTTTGTTGATGGCTTAAATAAAAAGGATGCCATTGCAAAAATGCTTGAGTTCTTAACTGAAAAGGGGATCGGTAAAAAAGCTGTAAACTACAAGCTTCGTGACTGGGTTTTCAGCCGACAGAGATACTGGGGTGAACCTATCCCATTAGTACACTGTCCATGCTGTGGTACAGTTCCAGTTCCTGAGTCAGAGCTCCCATTGGAGCTGCCTGCTGTAAAAACATATCAGCCAACTGGTACAGGTGAAAGCCCTCTTGCAGGTATTGACTCATGGGTAAATTGCAAGTGTCCAAAATGTGGTAAAGACTCAAAACGCGAAACAAATACAATGCCTCAGTGGGCAGGAAGCTGCTGGTACTACTTACGCTATATCGACCCAAGCAACGAGCTTTCATTCTGTGATAAGGCAAAGGAAAGCTACTGGATGCCTGTAGACCTTTATGTAGGTGGTGCTGAGCATGCAGTTCTTCACTTACTTTATGCACGTTTCTGGCACAAAGTTCTTTATGATCTTGGCGTTGTATCTACAAAGGAACCTTTCCAGCGTCTTATTAACCAGGGCATGATTACTTCATTTGCATTCCAGAGAAAGAGCAAGTCTCTTGTTGCTGTTGATATGGTTGAAGAAAAAGACGGTAAATACTACTCGAAAGAAGATGGCGAAGAACTTGAAAGAGTTGTTGCTAAAATGAGTAAGTCATTAAAGAATGTAGTTAACCCAGACGAAATGATTCAGACATACGGTGCTGACTCTGTACGTATGTACGAAATGTTTATGGGACCACTTACAGTATCTAAACCATGGAACACACAGGGCTTAATCGGTGTAAACCGCTTCCTTGAACGCATCTGGAACATCAGCGAAAAACCAATGGCTGATATTGATATAAAGGGCAAGCTTGATAAAGACCTGGCATTACTGCGCAAAACATATGCAAAAACAGTTAAAAAGGTTACACAAGATACTGGTAACCTCGATTTTAACGTTGCAATCAGCCAGATGATGATCTTTATCAACGAAGCTGCGAAATTTGATACATTGCCAAAGGCAATGTGGGAAGGCTTTGTATTAATGCTTTCAGTTTATGCACCACACTTAGGTGAAGAACTGTGGCAGAAACTTGGCCACAATGAAACTTGTGCATACGAAAAATGGCCTGAGTTCTCAGAAGAGTTCTGTATCGAAGATACAAAGACTATTGTTGTAAGTGTTAACGGTAAGGTAAGAGCTCGCTTTGATGCTCCTGCAGGAACATCAAAAGAAGATCTTGAAAAGATGGCCAAAGATAACGAGGCAGTTAAAAAGTTTACAGACGGACACGATATCGTAAAGGTAATCGTAGTACCTGAAAAGCTTGTTAACATTGTAATTAAATAAGCGAGTTTACGTCAGTAAACTCGGTGAGGGACTCGTAAGAGTCCCGCTTGTTCCTGAAAAACTTGTTAACATTGTAATTAAATAAAGCATTTAATATGATGAAGCTCCATTGTAAAATATTGCAGTGGAGCTTTTTTATTAAGGGATTACAACAAGTCATAAAAACAAAGCTGTCCTAAAAGTTAATTTCAGACAAAACTACAATCTTTTTCGCTTTATCAAATAAATTAATTCTACTTTAAGAATAGATAGACAGCTCCTGTCTCTGATCTTTACAGGCTCTGTATTAAACAACGACAGCACCTGTCTTAAACAGCTACAGGCACTGTATCGAACAAAGACAGAGGCCGTCGAAAACAAATACAGGCACTGTATAAGGCTTACACAGTGCCTGTAAAAGTATTATTTCAAGAGAAAAAACTTTTATTGTCTTACTAAAAAGCTTTATAAAACATACCTGAAAATTTTATTAGTTAAACATACCTTCAATTACATCATTATACTTCTGAGCAATTTTATGGCGTATCATTTCCTGTTTTGCACTAAGCTCTTCACCAACCTTAAAGCTATCAGCAACTAATGCTGTACAGAAAATTTTTTCACAAGGTCTAAAACCATTTTCAACACAGATATGCTTTGTAATAATGTCCATAAACATAACATTAATCTGCTTTGTCTTTAATAATTCTCCATAGTCACTGAATAAAATGTTGTTTGCCTGCGCATACTCAATAACAGCATCCTTTGAAGGAACTATAAGACAGCCTAAATAACGTTTATCCTGACCTGTAACCATACAGCTTTCAATATAGTCGCTTGTTAAAAGCTCTGCCTCAAGGACTGCCGGTTCAATATTTTCACCACCAAGCAATACAATAGTATCCTTTGCCCGACCTGTAATTTTAATTTCATTATCATAAGTGAGCATTCCAAGATCACCTGTATTAAGCCATCCGTCCTTATCAATTATTTTTTCAGTGAGATCAGGTCTTTTATAATACCCTTTCATTACCTGGCCACCCTTTACAAGGATTAACCCCTTATTACCAGGTGGTAAAGGTTCATCACTCACAATAACTCCGTTTTCTTCTTTTACGACTTTTACTTCAAAGCTAGGAAAAATCGCCCCCACAACACCCTGTCTTGGATGTTTATAATGTCTGAACGAAATCACAGGACAGGTTTCTGTCAAACCGTAGCCTTCAAGCAGATTAAGACCTACAGCCTTATAAAAATTGTCAGTTTCACTTTGTAAGGCACCTCCACCAGATATTGCAATCTGAAGGTTACCTCCAAACTTTTGTCTAAGCTTACTGAACACTAAAATGTCCCCAAGTTTATATAATGGCCACGAAAGTATAAAAGGTATAATACCCGCCATAAAATCAAAAAGGCGGATGCGCTTTTTAAACTGTACTATATTACCCTGAACCTTTGCCTTTTGCTTTACATAAAATGAACCAACCTTTACAAAAAAGTTAAAGAGCTTATATGATACCCCACCCTTCTTCTTCATTGCCTGGTTTACACCTTTTGCAAGCTGTTCCCATAAACGAGGAACTCCGCACATCCACTGTGGCTTTATCTCAGCCATGTCCTTAAGCATAATCTGTCCAATAGGCTTTGAATATGCTAAACCACATCTTAAAAAAGGAGCTACATACTGTATTAATCTTTCAAATGCATGCCATACCGGAAGAACAGTAAGCCACATATCACCTTTTTTTGCAGGTAAAAAATCATGGATTGCACTGTACATTGTCATATAGTTATGATGGGTAAGCATTACACCTTTTGGAGTTCCGGTTGTGCCAGAGGTAAAGATAATTGTGGCTATATCATCTCCTGATACATTATCCATATCATTTTCAATCTGTTCTTTACCGGCTTTTTTATCACTGTTATAAATATCAAAACCTTTACTTAAAAGCTCATCAAAATAATAAAGAGTATACCCCGCCTCTCTTATAAGCTTTTCACCCTCATCATCTGCATGATCAATTAATATAACAGTTTTTAGTAAAGGACACTCATCCTTTTTATCTATAATCTTTTTTATTTGTGTATAATTTTCAAAGACACCATATTTACAGTCTGAATATGAAATGATAAACGATAATTCTTTACCAAGGGAGTCACATCCACGAGGTACATCACAGGCTCCTATACTTAAAATTGCAAGATCTATAATGAGCCACTCACGCCTGTTATCGCTTATAAAGCTGACGTTATCACCTTTTTTAACACCTATACTCTTTAATGCAAGGGCATAGGCAATTACTTCATCATAAACTGTACTGTAAGAATAATACTGATACTTTCCGGTTTTATCACGAGAAGCCTGGAGACATATATCTCCACACTCTTCAACACGTTCTCGAACCATTACAGGTATATTAGGAGCCATATTGGCTTCAATAGTAAATTTTTTCATAAGGCTATTGTATCATATACACTGATATAGTAAAGAATAAACATTGTATATAATGATTTTTATCTCGTAAGATCCTTTACCCACTTATATTTGTAAAAATGATGCAAAACCCATGGGATTTTTCCAACCTCATCAATACAAGTGCAGGCATAAACAACTATTACAGGCCAGTGAAACACAAAAGTACCGCAAAAAGCCAAAGGAATAGCAAGACACCACATTGTTACAAAAAGACTGTATAAATCATACAAGGTGTCTCCCCCACTTTGAAAAATACCGTTTATAACTATCGTATTGAGGCTTCTGCCATACATATAAACAGCTGTCACAATAAGCATCTGTAACAGATACACATTGGCCTGTTGAGAAAGCTTAACAAAGTGCATTACTAAAGGAGTAAATGAAAATACCAGTAATGTTACAGCAAGGGAAGAAATAAGAGCTATTTTTAATATTCTTTTGCCATACAGTTTTCCACCATCAAGGTTACCCCGGCCAAGCTCATTACCAATTATAATGAGGGCAGCATTACTTAAGCCCGAACACAAACAGCAAAGTAAGTCTCTTACAACAGCAGCAACAGAGTTTGCAGCAGCCGCATCAGTGCCTAAATGACCTAAAAAAGCTGTATACGAAGTAAACCCGATACCCCATAAAAGACTTGAGCCTAATAATAAAGGTATTAGAAGCTTAAAAAAATCAAATAAAAGGTTTTTACATAACGCTATTAGATTTTTTATACGGGGATATATATAATTTTTACGGTATGAGTTTAATACAGCCCAGCTAAGCTCTACTACACGTGCAATTAAAGTTGCAAAAGCCGCTCCTTTTACATCTAGAGACGGTATACCAAATAAGCCATAAATAAAGACCGCATTCAAAATTATATTTAACAGGACAGTAACAGTACTGATTACAGCAGCCCTGAAAGCATGATCTGTAACTTTAAACATTGTAAGATATGTTTGAGATATACCTGTTATAAGATAGGACCATCCAGCAATTTTCAGATACTCCACACCTTTTTCGATTAATTCTTCCTGATCTGTAAATATAAGCATTAGAAAACGAGGAGAAAGTATACTTGCTAAAAAGAATAAAAAGCTTACTACTATGTTTATTTTCAACGTAATACAGAATATCTTATTCAATGAATCCATATCTTTTTTTCCGTAATACTGAGATCCAAGTATTACTTCAACACCTACAATTGAAAAAAACAGCATATTTTCTACAAACTGAACCTGAGTTGCAAGGGAAACTGCACTCATTGAGTTTTGACTCAATGAACCAAGCATTAAAGCATCGCAGGCTGCAACCAGCGACAGCATCAAACTTTGAAAAGCAACAGGTAAAGTTATACTGATAAGTCTTTTGTAAAATTTTTTTTCACTATTTTGTACTATATCCATGATAACCATTATACTTTATATAAATTATCTAAGATACTATTATTTTTTTGCCTGAAGAATAATCAGTAATTATCTTCAGACAAAAAACTTATGACAATATAAGCTTAAGCTCTATCACTTTTAAGGCTTACTAAGTACAAAACAAAGCTTATCATGGATATTACAAAGACATAAAACATAGCAAAACTAATATTAATATCAGCAGCTTTACCTAAAGTTAAGTCTACAACAATTATCACAAAATCACCTGCAATTGATATCATACTCAAAGCTGTTGCCCTGTTTTTTTCAGTAATAAGTTTGTTTTGCATATCAATAAACAATGGACTTACTACACTGCTGACAAAAGTTACAGCTATAATTAAAACAACACTTAAAATACCGCTGTAAGTAAAACTAAGTAATACTGCAGACACACCTGTAATAATAAATAATGCAGAGCCTGTTACAAGGAGACCAAGTTTTTTAGTAATGTAATCGGACAAAAAGCTAAACAGCTGGGCAATAGTGAAAACGATATAAATTAAAGGCATAACCTTTATATCAATACCACACTTTACATATTGAAGCTGATTTATAAAGGTTGTCAAAAGATGTATCGCTTCTCCTGTGAAGGATGTAGCTAATACTATTAATATAAGTCTTTTTTTAAACAGTACATTTTTTAATATCATTAGGTTTTGCCGTACAGCATTGCTTATGGTATTAAACTCAGAAGTCTTTTCACGTTCTTTTACTTCAACAATAAAAAGACTTAGTAAAAAAGCTGCGGTATAGGTTATAAATGTTAAAAGAGCACTTAATCTGTAGTTATTGTTTTGAAGTACAGAGTATATTGCAGACGAAAATAATAGACCTGCAGTTCCCAATGAAGTATAAATACCAGTTATTTTCTGACTGTCTTTTTCGCAGCTTGATAGATACAATATGCTTAAATCAACACCACTTAAACCTGAGCATACTACGGCAAGCAAAATACGTTCAACTAAAAACATTGAGTAGGAGTCAGCTTTATAAAAAATGAGCTTTGAAAATGCATATAAAAAAGAGCACAATACAAAAGTATTTTTATAACCTATTTTGTCAGCTGCAATTCCCCATGGGATCTCAAGTATAAGGCTTAAGGCAAAGGAAATACTTTCGATAGTTGTGATTTCAAATACTGAAAGCCCGCTATTACTGCGGTATAAAGTTGCAATTGAAGCATAAAATACCATTCCCTGTAAAAAGGTTATGGCATACATAAGATAAATATTCTTTTTTATCATAGATGATAATCCTTATAGAGTCATTAATAAAACATTTTAAAACCTTTAAGATAAAGGCTTTACCGGTGAGAAAATTAAAATGTTTTTGCTACTAAATAGGATTATTCATTTGTATTAACAGTGTATCACAGTTTCTACCCTTATACAACTTAAGTTAACCTGCAGTTATAATTGTTGCTTCTTAATGAGAATTATTTTCTTTAGCCAACAAACTTCATTATGTTATATTATTAGTATGACCAGAAGCGTTATTGATGATAACAGATCTCATTTAATCAGAGTTGCGGGAGCTATTGCTCTTTTTGGTAACCTTATACTATGCCTAAGTAAGTTTTTATTTGCCCATATTTCAGGTAGTCTTGCAGTTATGGGAGACGGTATTGACAGTGCAACAGATACGGCAATTGCGTTATTAACTATTATTATCAGTAAGATAATTACCCTTCCTGAAGATGCATCTCACCCATGGGGACACGGAAGGGCCGAAACTGTTGCAACAATGTTTTTAGCCTTTTTAATTTTCTTTGCAGGTATAGAGCTTGGTGTTTCAGCTGTTAAAAATATTGTTTCTGGTACTCATGCAATTGAAAACAGCTTATTTGCAGTTATGGCAGCAGCAATCTCCATTGCTGGTAAATCATTTTTAGCTTTAAGCCAGATTTATCTCAGTAAAAAAAGTGGAAGCTCTATCCTGAAAGCAAATGCTGTAAACATGAAAAATGATATCTTTATTTCTACAGGTGTACTTATAGGTATTTGTGCATCAGTTGCATTTAAAATGCCATTACTGGATCCAATTCTTGCATTACTTATCAGTATATGTGTTATAAAGAGCTCTGTAGAAATTTTTTGTCAGATGAACCTTGAGCTTATGGATGGAAATACAGATACAGAGCTTTACAAAAAGCTGTTTGATGCAGTTACATCTGTAAATGGTGTATCAAATCCACACCGGGCTCGAATCCGTAAAATTGCAAGTCACTGGGATATAGATCTTGATATTGAAGTTGAAGCTGCTATGACAGTTCACGCAGCACACGAAAAATGTGTCTTGGTTGAAAAGGCAATCCGAAAAGCTATACCTGATGTATATGATATCATGGTTCATATAGAACCTGCAGGACACTCAGACCATCATGCACCGGAGCAATTTGGACTGTCAGAGAGAGATATTGATAAAATACCACTAAATGATGGGCTATAAAAAAAGACTGGATGTAAGTCCAGTCTTTATAATCTGTTTTATTCAACTTCAGTTACTGAGTGTATAAAGAAAAAGGTATCTAAAAAACCAGTTTCTTCAAGAGCATCATGAACAGGCTGTGAAGGGTTCATGATGTAAAGTTTATGTCTGTTGTCAATAGCATCGTTAAAGCCACCCATTATGATACCTACTCCAACTGAGTCGATTAAAGTTACATCAGTAAAATCAAGAACAAGATTTTTTCGAACCACGTAATCATATACTTTTTCCTGAAACTCAAAGGAAGTATAAGTTGTTACAGTTCCTGTAAGCTCTAAAAGTATATAGTTTGCACCCTCTTTTTCTATCATAGTAAGCTGTTCCATCTTACAGTCTCCTTAAACCTATCCCTGACACTTTAATACTAAAAGTGAAACGTCGTCATCAAGCTCTTTAGACAAAAAGTCAACAAGCTTATCATATGTATACTGAGCAATTTTTGCAGCAGGTAAAATTGAGTTTTCAATTATAGATTTTTGAATACGATTTTTACCAAATGCTTCGCCTCTCAATGACTTAGAGTCGACAATACCATCTGAACAGGCAACTACAATGTCACCAGGATTCAAACTAACCTTTTTTACCTTTAAGAACGGTGAAATATCCTTTACGAAGCCCAATACACGACCGTCTCCCTGAATCTCGATAACGTTGTTATATGAGCGGGAAAAAAGGAAGAACGCAGGTACACCACAGTTGATGTAATACATTGTATTTGTACTAAAATCAATAAGACCAAATACACCTTCAAAAAAGGTTCCCTTTGGTAAATTGAAACGGATAAACTCATTAACCTTTATGACAAGAGTTTTAAAGTCTTTTGTTTCGTTTAAGTATGTTCGAATTACAGATTTAACGATTACCATGCTCATACTTGCACTGATACCCTTACCACTTAAATCCCCAAGCACAAATACATGTTTATCTTCACCCAGTCGGATCAAGTCAATAAACTCACCACCAATATTATGGGCATGAACCATGAGGTGTCCTGTATCAATTTTTTGAGACCTTATGTGGTCCATGTTTTCCTGAATTGATTCAATAATTTGTGAAGACATACGGATTTCACGGTTTACCGTACCTACAACAGTCTGGTTAGCAATATTTTTCATGTAGTAACCAAATACGAACAGGTATGAGTACAGTTTTGTAAATACAGTATAGTCGTAATCTGTATAAACGTTACCACCAATTCTTTCTCCTAATACAATGGCGGCAATTACATGGCGGCCTTCATTTAAGAGAATAATTGCATTTGAGTCTGTTTCATCAAAAAGCTTTTTTAAGCCATCTTTTATTGATGAGTATCTGAAACGTGTATTTACATCTTCCTTAAAGAGAATTGTTCTGTTTTGATTTAATACCGCATCAAACAGCTTGTTTTTTACGCTAATGGACAACTGTTTGCTGCCTTCTTCATCATATACAGATTCAAGAACTTCGTTACCGTTATCAACAAGTACGCTCATATAAGACATACCAATATTGCGCTTAAACACGTTTTTCATTTCTGCAACAATCTGTTCAGGATCAACATTATAGTCAACTTTAGCTAAATCCTGTTCAAACATCTGAGCATACTGGCGGGATCTGAAGCCTGAACGGCGGTTAAACAGCTTTGTAAGCTGGTAAGACATAAACAGAGCTACTATGACAACAAGGACTAAAGGAACTATAAATGATACAGTTGACTGTGAAATAAAAGGCCATAAAAGGTGAAACATAACCCCAACAAAAAGAGAAGGAATCACATAGCTTATTATTACTTTTAAAATTGATCCTGTAATTGAAATGAAATCATAAATTACATTGCGTAGCGAACTTAAAATTAAAATTGCATTAGCTATGGCAAATGAACCAATTACAAATGTAGCAAACAAAGGAACTCGTCTTGATGCCATCGAAAGAAGATTAGATGTAACCCAAAATGAAACTAAGGCAAGTGCATTAAAAATTGCTTTTTGATGGTTCAAGCGGCTTGTTGTCGTTTCAGATCTTAAAAGCATAATGACTATACACAGAGTCGGAACAATAAACTCCATAACTACCATATAGGCGTTGTACCACGTATATGGCAGATAATTTGTCAAAGATCCATTAAATATGGCAGTAGATTCAACCCAAAATCCCAGATAAGGAGTAATGCTTACTGAAGTAACTTTTGTAAATACATACCAGATAATAAACATGTTAAATACTGAGCGGCAAATCATTGTATACTTGTTTCGCACGTTTTCAGGAAAAAGAACACAGTACATACAAAACTCAAAGGTATATGAGCCTAAAAGGATAAGAAACACTTTTCCTAAAAATACAGTAAGACGGTCTGTAAGATAAAGCGAAGCAAGCAATGTTAAACCGATTGTAATTGCACAGACTGATAAAAGTACAGACATGTTAATCAATGGATTTGACATTGTATCAGAAGATTTTTGATCCACATAAATTGCAAGCCAGATAAGAATCGCTGCTAAAAAAAAGTTTACAACTGCATATACCATTTTATTATCCCTGAACCTTAGCAACAAGCATTGTAACGTCATCGCGTAACTTTTTGCCGCCATTATAGCTCATAATTAAATCCATAATATCTTTTATAAATCCATCTGGGTCTTTTGACGCACTGGTTTTTATTGTTTTTGTATATAACTCAGTATCTCCAAGTTCAATGCCTTCATCATTCATAACTTCAGATACACCATCACTTGCCATTAAAATAAGATCACCAGAAAACAACCTTTGCTCTGCAACCTGTATCTCATCAAGAGGAATAATACCTACAATGGAACAATTGCTTGATAAAGGTTTTATACGATAACCATCAGGAGACCTTGTTACAACAATTGGATCAGACATTGACGCATTTACATATCTGATATTCATCTTTTGAGTATCAATAATACCAATAAACACTACAGTATATTTATCCTGAAGCTGCATATCTTTAATTGCCTTATCAACAGCATTAATGATACCAGGCAAATCTTCTTTATTTTCCATGATTTTTACAGTATTAATTACAAGTCCCATTACAAGAGCTGCTGCAAGACCTTTACCAGATACGTCCCCCAGCATCACAAGAGTCTTATGCTCATCAATTGGTAATACTGTATAATAGTCACCTGAAACGTTAATAAGAGGTCTAAAATACGCACCAAATTTAACTTTATTTACTTCTGGCAGTTTGTGAGGTAAAAAGGATTTCTGGGCATCAGCAAGCTGTTCCCATTCCTTTGAAAGTTCAGAAATATCGGACATACCAGAGATGATTTGAGATCTTCTTTGAAAAAGCGAAAACTCTTCATAAAGACGAGGCATGATTTCGGTATCAAATAAACGGGTATAACGACAGAATACAAAAAAATGTACGCCATCATGGGAAATAAAAAATCCACGGGCTTTTTCAGGATGCGAAACGATACCAAAATCATCCCCCATATAAAAAAATCCATTCTGCCAGTTTTTCTGGTAGTTTAACAAAAGCTTTTCAATTACATTTTTATTATTAGTCAGATGAGCAGGACTATTATATAGTACATAGTTGTTTGACTTATCAACAAATAGTACTGAGCAGTCAGCTTTATCTTCTAGTTCAGAGCTTATAACTCCATAAAAATCATCATATGAATAGCAAAACCGGAGATTTTCAATAAAGTTAGACAAAATAGCAGTCTCGCCTTTTTCAAGTGATGATTTTTCAAGAGACTGACGTACGTTATCGTAAATACTAGTTCCTGTAACTAAAAGAATCGAAAACAATATTGCAGTTACAAATATTGGAAACAGTATTGAGTACGTTTTATAGTCATTAACACTGGTCTGTGGAATAAGGAGTAATGATAATACAATAAATATAACAGTAACAACAGTTTCTATTACTGTTAAAGCAATACGTCTTCGACTTTTATACATGTTTGCTCCATTTTTTTAGATATACTTACATATTATATTTTCGGCATTTTTAATGTTTTGGTAAAATAAAAAAGCCTGACTATATAATACACCTATTTGGTGAATATATACAGTCAGGCTTTTGTAAATATGCAAAAATGCGCCTATTTATTAATAACGATCAGAGCGATTTTTATTACGGTCATTAAATGCTCTCTCTGGTCTAGAGCGGTTAAAGCTTGATTTTTCTTCAGCCTGATTTACACGGATACGTCTGCCGTCAACTTCCTTACCTCCTAATGAAGCAATAGCTTCATCAGCTGCTGCATCGTCAGACATTTCTACAAAGCCAAATCCCTTTGATCTGTTTGTTTCACGATCCATAATAATGTTTGAAGAAGTTACTTCACCAAACTGACTGAAAAGGCTCTTTAATGCTTCTGCTGTTGTAGAGTAGCTAAGGTTGCCAACATAAATTTTTTTTGACATTTAATAGTCCTTTGCCGCTATGCGGCCTGTTATTTCACTGGTCTATATAAACCAGTCCATCTCTTAACAAAATACATGTTAAAAGCAATTTCAAAGTACATCATAGACAAACATGTGTCAATAAATAAAAATGAACCTTTGCAGCAAGTTTAAATGACTATTTAAAGTTTTTTTATTATATTAGATTACATGATTAAAGCACAAATTACTGATAAAGATTTATTAAAACATCTTGATTCTATCCATAAAGATGAAATGACTATGTTTGTCATGGCTGATGGACTTTTTCGCGGTGCATTTTTTAATGGGACTCGTCTTGTAAATCAGATGAGGGCTAATCACAATCTCGGCATCCTTGAAACAATGATTTTGGGACAGGCTGAGCTTTGTGCAGCACTTTTAATACCAACCATGAAAGGGCGAGAACACATTACTTTCCGCTATGACACAAATGGTCCGGCAGCAGGTTTTTGTGTTGAGGCTGATAGTACAGGATACGTTCGAGGTCATTTATTACAGGATCATATACCTGTTGATAAGCCTCTTGAGAGCTGGGATTTATCACCATTTTTTGGAGATGGAACTCTAACAATAAGCCGTTTTGGTGAAGGCATGAAACAGGCTCAAACAGGTACTACTGAGATTATTTATAAAAATATTGCAAAAGACCTTGCCTGGTATTTTAATCAGAGCGAACAGACTCATACAGCTTTTAATACAAGTATTCAGTTTGATAAAGATGGAAAGGTTATTGGGGCTGGAGGTATGTTTTTACAGTTTGTACCAGAAGCCGGCGGTAAATCAAAGATTAGTGCACAAAATGCACAGTCAGGTTCAGAAGACAAAGATGACACAAAAGATGATTTAATTATCCGTGCCGAAAATGCATTTAAAGCTATGCCAAGCATCGGTAAATGGTTTAGTGACGGAGGAGATATGGAGGATGTAATTTACGGATTGTTCCGTGAGTTTAAGCCAACAGCAGTCCTCAATCGTGATATAATCTTTGACTGTCCCTGTCATGCTGAGTATTATGCAAATCATATCAAGCATCTGCCAAAGGCAGAACTCGAAGATATTATTGCTCATGACACATTCCCTCTTGAAATCACCTGTCACAATTGCGGCAGTAAATACCAGATTACAAAGGATATGTTAACAAAGTAAATTATTAAAGACCGGTATTTAAGCCGGTCTTTTTTTGTCAACTACATCTTTAATAATACTTAAGGTATTTTACTGGCTTGAAAGTACTTTTTATTTAAGCTATTATCATAAAAACAAACTTCTGGCGCTTAAAAGATGATTTAACATCGTGAAGTAAA
Source organism: Treponema sp. (assembly GCA_045641045.1). Lineage (GTDB taxonomy): Bacteria > Spirochaetota > Spirochaetia > Treponematales > Treponemataceae > Treponema_D. The sequence continues at coordinate 32,502 of JAZUGE010000013.1, forward strand.
AAAGTCATTTAGTGACTAAACTAGCCGCGCGTCTGGGCTAAAACAATTTTATAAAGGGGAAGTCCCATGTCTACACCTTTAGAAGAATATCTCAATTCATGCAACGGAAAACCAAATGTTGCAATGACAGCTTATGTAGCAAATCTTCAGCAGGTAGCAGGTGTTAATCCTTCTATCGCAGCTGATGTTGTTAACGAAATTGAAAATCAGCGCAGTCACTTAAAACTTATTGCTTCTGAAAACTACTGTTCACTTGCAGTTCAATCTGCAATGGGTAACCTCTTAACAGATAAATATGCCGAAGGTTATCCTGAACACCGCTACTATGGAGGTTGTGTAAACGTAGATTCAGTTGAAATGACTGCAGCTCGTGAAGCTGAAAAGCTTTTTGGTGCTGACTATGCCTATGTACAGCCTCACTCAGGTGCAGATACAAACCTTGTTGCTTATTGGGCAATACTTAGTGCAAAGGTTGAAACACCAACCCTTGAGGAACTTGGTGTTAAATCACTTAATGACCTTTCTGAACAGCAGTTTGCTGAACTTCGTAAAAGATTTGGAAACCAAAAACTCATGGGTCTTGATTACTCATGCGGTGGACATCTTACACATGGATATAAAATGAATGTTTCAGCACGTATGTTTGAGTCTCATCCATACGGTGTATCAGAAGAAACAGGTCTTTTAGACTATGATGCAATTGAAAAGCAGGCTATGGAAGTTAAACCTCTTATTCTTTTAACAGGTTACTCAGCATATCCAAGAGCCATTAATTTTAAGAGATTCCGTGAGATAGCAGATAAGTGTGGAGCTGTATTAATGGTAGATATGTCACACTTTGCAGGTCTCGTTGCAGGTAAAGTATTTACAGGAGACGAAGATCCTGTTAAGTGGGCTGATATTGTTACAACAACAACTCACAAAACACTTCGTGGACCACGTGGTGCAATGATTTTATGTAAAAAAGAATTTGCAGACTACGTAAACAAGGGCTGTCCAATGGTATTAGGCGGACCTTTACCACATGTTATGGCTGCAAAAGCCCTTGCATTTAAGGAAGCAAATACAAAAGAATATCAGGATTATGCACACAAGGTTGTTGCAAATGCCAAAGCACTTGCAAAAGCATTGCAGGACTTAGGAGTTCGTATCCAGACAAATGGTACTGACAATCACCTTATGCTGGCCGATGTTACATCATATGGACTTACAGGTAAACAGGCAGAAGCAGCAATGTTCCAGGCTGGTGTTACAGTAAATGCAAATGCATTACCTTATGATAAAAACGGTGCATGGTGGACTAGTGGATTACGCCTTGGAACACCAGCTCTTACTACTTTAGGTATGGACGAAAATGACATGGTTGAAGTTGCTTCAATCATTGATCAAGTACTAAAAGGTACAAAACCTGGTCTCACAAAAGAAGGCAAACCTGCAAAGGGTAAAATTGATTTAGATCCACAAGTAAGAGAAGCTGCTTCAAAAAGAGTACAAGCACTTCTTTCAAAGCATGTTTTATACCCAGAACTTGATCTCGACTTTTTAAAACGTTGTTTTGTAAAATAAAATAAAAAAAGCACTGACATAGACAAGAATATTCCTATCTATGTCAGTGCAAAGTTCTCCTCTCTTTTTTTTCTTATTATTTACCGGCCTTACGCTTTTTACTTACAACATCAAAGATTACTGCAAGCAAGAGAACAAAACCTTTTACAGCCTGTTGCCAGTTGCTGTCTACACCTAATATAGACATACCATTATTGAGTACACCCATAAAAATTGCACCAATAACAGCACCACTGATTTTACCTGTTCCACCATATGCAGATGCACCACCAATAAAACAAGCACCAATAGCATCCATTTCATAACTCATACCTGCTGTTGGAGCAGCAGAGTTAAAACGTGCTACACAAACAAGGGCGGCAACTGCCGAAAGGAACCCCATATTTGTATAAGCAAACATCATTACATTATCAGTTTTAACACCAGACAATTTAGCAGCTTTCTGGTTACCACCGATAGCATATAGATAGCGTCCAGGAATTGTGTTTTGTGTATAATATGTGTAAATTGCAATTATAGCAGCAAGTAAAATCAAAACTGTAGGAATACCATGGTGATGTCCCAAAAGATAGCCAACAATAAGAATAACCAAAGAGATTCCTGCAAGCTTAAAAATGAAATGTGATGAAGCTACAACCTCATATCCCTTTGCAATCTTTGTCTTACGTGTAATACACTGGAACAAAATCATAGCAACGCAGATTAAAACAGCTCCAACCATGGTTACGATAAAACTAATATGCTGTAACTGAGCCTTTGCAGCCATATCAGTTAATGCAGCCTGTGAAAGATTTGGCATAAACACTTCAGGAATATAACTTGAAAAAAGATTCAAGTAACTTTGTGGTAAAGGAGAAATCGTCATACCATCAAGGACGATTAATGCAACACCACGCCACAAAAGCATACCAGACAATGTTGTAATAAATGGAGGAATGTGCAGATAAGCAATAAATGCACCATGCCATGCACCAATAATTGTACCTGCTGCCAGACAAATCAAAATTGAAAGGTAAATGTTAAGGTGAAGATTAACAATTAAAACACCTGCAATTGCACCAACAAGACAGATTACACTACCAACACTAAGATCAATATTACCACCAGTTAAAATACACAAAAGCATACCACTGGCAAGAATAAGTACATAAGAATTCTGCAAAATAATATTATTTATATTTGCAGGAACAAACAATGAACCATTATCAGTTGCTCTGATAAGAACTTCAAATAAAAGCATTACAGCAACAAGAATCAAAAGCATTGTATTGCCTTTAAAAAACTTTTTTGCAGTAAAAGAAGGGTTTGACAAAGCTACATCACTCATTTTTTTACTCCTTTTTTATTTGCCAGAATTAATAATCTGAGCCATTATTTTTTCTTGAGTGGCATCTTTTGCAGACATCTCACCAACCATACGTCCTTCATTCATAATATAAATGCGATCACTCATACCAAGAACTTCAGGCATTTCAGATGAAATAAGTATTACAGATTTACCACTTGCAACCATTTCATTAATAATACAGTAGATCTCATACTTAGCACCAACATCGATTCCTCTTGTAGGTTCATCCAAAATAAGAATATCAGGCTCAGCAAACAACCATTTACCAATTAAAACCTTCTGCTGATTTCCTCCAGAAAGATTACCTACATCTTCCTGTACTGATGCACACTTAGTATGCATCTCAACACGTTTTTCTTCAGCAAACTTGTTTTCAAGATCAAAATCAATATGGCCATTAGGTGCAATTTTTTTAAGATTAGCACTTGTGGTATTTCGGGCTATTGACTCAGTTAAAATTAAACCATTGCCCTTACGGTCCTCAGTAACATAAGCAATACCATGGTCGATGGCACTTTTTACATTTGGTAAATGTATTTCATTACCATTTAAAAATAGCTGACCGCGGATATTAGAGCCATAAGATTTACCGAATATACTCATTGCAAGCTCAGTTCGTCCAGCCCCCATAAGTCCTGAGATACCTACAACTTCACCCTTTCGCACATTAAAGTTTACATTGTCACAAACTTTGATACCGTCGAAAACAGGATGATCAACAGACCAGTTTTTTACTTCAAAACATACTTCGCCAATCTTTGGCTGTCTTTTAGGAAATCTGTCTGTTAAACTGCGACCAACCATTGCAGATATAATAGTATTTTCATCAAATGAATCTTTTTCTTTATCCATTGATTTAACAACGGTTCCATCACGAATAACAGTAATAGTATCAGCAACGTAACTAACTTCATTTAATTTATGCGATATAATAATAGATGTTGTTCCCTGCTCTTTTTTTAGTTTTAGGAGCAGATCCAGCAACTTTTTAGCTTCAGTATCATTTAACGAGGCAGTTGGTTCGTCAAGAATCAAAAGCCTTACTTTTTTACCAAGGGCTTTGGCAATTTCAACAAGCTGCTGTTTACCAACGCCAATATCCTTTATTAATGTATGAGGATTTTCTTTTAATCCGACTATCTCTAAAAGTTCAGAACTTCTTTTATATGTTTCATCCCAGTCTATTTTTACATTAGATCCACGTTCATTTCCAAGGAACATATTTTCACCAATTGATAGCAGCGGAACTAAAGCTAGTTCCTGATGAATTATTACAATTCCTTCCTTTTCACTATCTTTAATTGTATGAAACTGACAGACATTACCATCGTAAATTATATCTCCATCATATGTTCCATATTGGTAAATACCACTTAAAACATTCATAAGGGTCGACTTACCAGCTCCGTTTTCACCAACAAGAGCATGTATCTCCCCTTCTTTTACCTGAAGGTTTACATTATCAAGGGCTTTTACAGTTCCAAAAGTTTTGGTTATGTTTTTCATTTCCAATAACATTTTAGCCAATTGTATGTTCCTCCTTTATTTCAAAAATAAGGAGTCAGGATAATTGTGCGCTTTTATCCTGACTCAATTTGTAAAAACGGACTTCAAAAAAAACTTCAGCCCATTTTTTTAACTACTTAAGGTCAGCTTCCTTGTAGTAACCTGAATCAATAAGGAGTTTCTTGTAATTATCCTTATCACCGTATACAGGTTCACAAAGATATGAAGGGATAATACCTGTACCATTGTCATATGTCTGGCGGTCATTGATTGGAGGTGTTGAGCCCTTAGCGATAGCATCAACCATCTTAACAACCTGACTTGCAAGAGTACGTGTATCCTTAAATACAGACATAGCCTGTGTTCCTGCAATCATATTTTTTACAGATGGCTTATCACAGTCCTGTCCTGTAACAATTGGGAAATTAGCAGCTGTATAACCTGCAGCTACAAGAGCGTTTGTAATACCGTTAGCACATGAGTCGTTTGATGAGTATACTGCATCAAGCTTTGTACCATTTGGTCCATACTTCTGTGAAGCAATAAGAGCTTCCATACGAGCCTGAGCCTTTTCTGTTGACCAGTTCTGTGTAGCACACTGAGCCTTTGATGTCTGACCTGAACGACAAACAAGTACACCTGAGTCAAGGAATGGCTTTAATACATCCATTGCACCACCAAAGAAGAAGTTGATATTGTTATCATCTGGAGCACCTGTAAAGAACTCGATATAAGCAGGATCATCCTTTGTGCGGTTTTTCAGATTTAACTTATTTACAAGGTAATCACCCTGGATTGTACCAACTTTATAGTTATCAAATGTAGCATAGTATGTTACAGCATCACTGTTCATAATGAGACGGTCATATGCAACAACCTTTACACCCTGTTTTTTTGCAGTATCAAGTACACCCTTAAGTGCTGATCCATCGATTGATGCAATTACAAGAATCTGATCGCCCTTTGTAAGCATGTTTTCAATCTGCTGAGTCTGCAAAGCGATATCATTGTTTGCATACTGAAGATCTACTTTGTATCCAGCTTTTTCCAGCTGAGCCTTCATGTTTGAACCATCCTGGTTCCATCTTTGAAGTGATTTTGTTGGCATTGAAACACCAACCTTTACTTTAGGGGCAGCAAAAGCTGAGCAAGACATAAGGGCAGCCATTGCAAGTAAAACGATTTTTTTCATAAAAATCCTCCTTATTAATTTGAAGCCTTTCTCTCAGGCACTTTTTTAGTATAAGGCGGATTTACAATCGCATATTTTTGTTTTTTAGTAGTTTTTTGTTACTTTTAGAAAGAAATAAAACAAATTGTTAAATAACACAGAATTATAACTGTAATTTTTTGTTGTACAATTTTTTCTAGATATAAAGTACTAATGTTAATTACGATATACTTCAGACTCTGTATGAAAACCTGATTTTATTATGATTTGATCGATATTTTCGATATCTACACTTTCAGGCTCAAGCCATAATGCAGGAATATTAGCATAACCGTTGTCTATAGTCATATTTGACCCGATGACATCACTAGCGTTTATTCCCTGTGCAACAGCATGTGCTATACGTGCTGTACGCTCTGCAAGTTCATTTATAGGTTTATAAACGGTAGCAGTCTGTTTTTTTTGTATGATATTCTGACAAGCTGTAATATCACAATCTTGCCCCACCACGATTATATCCTTTTTACAGTTATTTTCAGCAATTGCCTTGATTATACTATTTGCGACAGCATCATTACCGGCAATTACAGCGTCTGGCAAAATTCCTCCAGCAATAAGTTCTGCCATTTTTTCATAGGATAAATCATAATTCCAGTCTTCTGTATAATATACATAGTTAATGTGAATACGAGGATAATCTCTTAAAACATCTTCGATACCTGTTTTAATAAAGGTCATATTATAATCTGATTCAGGTCCAAACATACAAAACCAGGAACCATAAGGTTTTTTCTTTATAACACTTTCAGCCATGCACCTTCCAACTTTATAACTATCAATTGTAAGGTAAGCACTTATTTCAGCATTTAAAATCAACCTGTCATAAGATAATACAGGTATATTTTTATTTCGAGCAGCATGTATTACATCTGTTAATGATTTTGCCTCTTTTGCAACAATAACAATAGCATCAACCCTTCGGTCAATAAGATACTGTATCTGCTTTATCTGAGTCTCAATACTGTTACCAGCATTTTGAACAATAACTTCATCACCAAGTTCAGAGGCAGTATTTAAAAAAATATCTAAATCCCGTCTCCACCGCTCAATTGCAAGAGTATCAATAGAGTATCCAATAGTTATTCTTTTTCGTCCCGTTTCATAAGAAGCAGAAAGTGTAAACTCTTTATTTTTTTTCGAACATGAAACAAAAAGCAATACAGGTATTGCCAACAAAAATACAATCTTTTTCATACTATACGTTTCCAGATTTATAACTTTCTCTGTATTCAGTAGGAGTAAGCCCATATTTTTGCTTAAAAAGCTTACTAAAATAATTTTGATCGTTATACCCTACACTAGCGGTAACCTCTTTAATTATTAAAGAGTCATCTTCTAAAAGCTTTTTTGCTTTTTCAAGTCTTAATGAGTTTAAATAGTTTATATAATTTTCGTTTTTGACTTCTTTAAAAAGCTTACTCAAATAATATGGACTCACACCAATTTCACGGGAAATGCAGTCAAGATCTATATCATCACTTAAATGAGATTCAATATACTCACAGGCTTTCTTTATAACAGGATTTTGAACCTCACTTGCTTTACAGCCTATTGCAACAACACATTCACTGCATCTTGCTGCAAAATACTTTTCATAATCAGTTTGTGTTAACAAATCTGAAACAGCTCCATATATATTATCAAAAGCCGTATTATCACATTTAGAAACAGCTGCTGCCATTACATTTTTTAAGTCGATCATAGTCTCAAATAGACAGTTACGTATACGATCCTGATTTTCTTCGTAAATATTAAACAAAAGAACAATATACTCTGTGGATAACAATCTTACACTTGGTGCGTCCCCAGCTTTAACTCTTGCTAACAAACGGGCCTTAAGCTTTTGTACTTTTGATGTATCCTTTAGTTTTGGCTCCTGCCGGTTAAAAAACTCTAGCCCGCCTTTTGTATCTGTGCGGCTCAATGCAGATAACGAGTTTGTGTAGCAAATCTGTGTATTATCAATTTTAGTTTCAACTTCACTTACACCAATACGTATACCTGAATCAATTTTAATTGATAAAAGAGAATATATTCCCTTAAAAAGTTCAACAACATCAGTGTCACTATTGCTTAATTCATCTGAAAAAATCGTGTTTTTTGCTAATGGGAAAAATGCACATATTCTGTTCTCCATAAACGAACCAACAATACAACGACTTTTTGAGACAAGAATGTCGCGAATTTTTTCATATACATCTGCCCTGTTTTTCTTTTGTGTTAACGGAACTTCAATACAACACATACAATAGCTGTCATTAGTAATACCAAAATAGGACATGTAATCATTAAAATCAGTATTTTTATTATTAAATATACATGAATAAATAAAGTCACTCTCAACCATTGACGACACAAGATTAAGTTTTTCATGCATTCGGATGCTGTCAGTAAACTTAAGTCTTTGAGAATCAACCATAGCCATGGCGTTCTGAACGGTCTGTACAATTAAATTTCGGTTTACAGGTTTTGTCAAATATTTATATGCGCCTAAGTTTAGAGCTTCCTGCGCATATTGAAACTGATCATATGCACTTAAAATAATAATGACAGCATTCGGATTAACCTGTTTTATAAGGGATATTGTTTCAAGTCCATTTATACCAGGCATATGAACATCCATAAAAACAATATCTATCTTTACCGAGTGTACTAGCTCTAATGCCATTGACCCTGACAATGCAGAGTAAATCTGAACTTTATCACCGAAATTTCGGCTTAATATCATTGTAAGAGAATCTATTACTATCTGCTCATCATCAGTTATTAAAATATTATACATCGTCGCTATTTTCTTTTTATCTTTATATAAAACATTGTACCCTGACCTTCAGGGTTTTGCATAATACTCAATACATCTTTATCATCAAAATAAAGTCTTAAACGCGAAATTACGTTCACAAGTCCCATCGATACATGACCGGTCTGATTATCTCCATTTACAAAATGAGAGTTCTGATTACACTGATTAAACAAAACTTCCTTTACATGCGGATTAAAACCACAGCCATTATCTGTAATCGAAATTTCTATATACTCTTTATCACCTTTAACTGTAATTTTTATACGACCGTTTTCAATGACATCTGCAAGGCCGTGTTTTATACAGTTTTCAACTAAAGGCTGAAGTATCATATCAGGCATTTTTACATCAATAACACTCTCATCAACGTCCTTTATAAAACTATATCGTTCGCCAAATCTTACCTTCATTATGTATATATAGCTGTCAAGCATTGCAAGCTCTTGAGCAATTGTGACTTCGTTTTCAGGATGCTGTATATTGTATCGTAAAAAATCAGCAACCTGCTCTAAAAAATAGCATGTCTTATCAGCCCCCTCAATCATAGCAAGCTGAGCACCAGTGTTAAGTGTATTAAATAAGAAATGAGGCTTAACCTGATTTTGTAAAGTTTTAAGCTGTGACTCGGTATAAAGAGCCTTTACTTCAATTTCACGTTCACGAAGTTCATTTTCCTTAAGGGCTTTTTCCCAGATTGTTTTTATGTATTCTCTGATACTAATAACCATACTGTCAAATGCCCGACAGATATTACCAATTTCATTTTTCTTTATATTATTAAACAGCTCAACATCAAAGTCTCTTTGAGCAAGTTTTAATGCAACCTCTGAGATATCTGACAAAGGTTTTACTGTATGACTTACATTCATAAAAATAAGGATAATGGACGCAATTAATACAATAAAAACAAGAGCAATAATCTGTTTGATAAGTATTGTACTTAATCTCTGATTACGGCTGTAGTTAATAGCATTTTGTATAAAAAAATACATATTTAAGTCCATGATTTTTTCACGTAAAAGGCTATAGCAGTCAACACTCTTTGAAAAATAAATATCTGCCATTAAAGCATTATTTGCCCGCCTGGCTGCAACAGCTTTTTTACTTAAATCAAAAAAAGAAAAAGAAAGCTGCCTTATAATAAACTCCCAATGAAGTATTTCATCACTACTAGGATACGAACACAGATGAGATGCAGATAGTTCAGCTTCGTTTTGATTTTGATAAAATTTATTGATACTCTCAAAAGTCCTGTTTCGCATATAAGACTCGAGAGAATCTTCTGTATCAGATAAAACAGACATATACCTGTTTATATCAGCATTGGTCTGGTACATCGAATTGTTTTTTTGCAAAATAAAGAAAACAATATTTGCCATAAAAACAATTATTGCAAAGGCCAGTAAAAAACCAAACATCAACGATATCATTATTTGAAACTTTAGGGACAGATTATTTATGTAGCTCTTTATACTTTTTACAATCTTACTCAAAAGAACCTCTCCTTAAAATTTCAATATCTGATGTGATATAATTATTTGCATATCCATTATTCAAATATTCATATAACTCTGTAACAGCACGACTACCCATACCAACTGGATTGATAAGAATAAGCTTATCAATAAGTCCCTTATCAAAATAAAAGCGGCTTTCGTCACCGTCCCCAAAGCCCAACAGTCTGGTTTTTCCACTTCGATTTAAATCTGTTAATGCCTGCACAGTCATAATAGTGCTTTCTTCACTTAAAGACACAATCACATCAACATTACCTAAAGATGCAAGCTCCTGTCTGATTGAGTCTTCTTTTGAAAGGGATGAGCTTTGCTGTATAGTAAGAATTTTTACATTGTCCTTTTCGTAATAGTCACTTATTGTATAAAACAAAGAACTTATCAAAGTACTGTAATTTGTATCTGCATAACCTTTCGTATTCAAAATACAAATCTTTTCATCAATACCTGACATAGCAATCAACTCATTGCCAAGTATTTTTCCAAGTCCCGAGTAATTTACACCTATGTATGAAATCTGAGGTATATCGGGATTGTAAGTACCAATTGTAACCATTGGTATGAGATTACCATTTCGATGATGAGGAAGCTCATAATCACCTGTAAAACTGCCTGTATAAACAATAACTCCATCAGCATCTATAAACGATGCATAATCAAAAAGACTTTGAAGCGTTGTACCTGTGTTTTTTGAGTCAGGAACATAATACTCTATTGCGCATTCATAAACAGATGAAATATTTTCAGCACCTTCATACAACTGCCGTACAAAAGACTGATTTTCAGAAGAACCTGTTACAACTATATTATATTTTCGTTTCTCGCTAAGATTATCACTATTTTCAGTAAAATTGCTAAAGCTTTTAAAAATCACAAAAATCCGTGCTATACATAACACAACACAAAAAATGAGAAGAACTGAAACTGTCTTTTTTGTAATCATTAATTTCATTAAATGTTTTTTTACAATCTTACAGAAAATAGAAAATGCTGCTGGTAATTATACCAGCAGCAAAAAAAGTACATTGCAGTACCGCAGATTAATTAATCATAAAATCTTAATTATGATTCAAATGGGTTTTCGTCTGGGTAAAGGTTTCCAGCAGGCTTATTGTAAGCAATATCTTCAATACCAAGATAGCTGAAAATTGTATACAAAGCTTTACCAACATGACCAAAAGCAACAGCACCATGGTGTGGATACTGTTTTGTAATAAGGACATGACGATAAAATCTTCCCATTTCTTTAATTGCAAAAATACCAATACCACCAAATGATCTTGTAGGTACAGGTAAAACTTCACCCTGTGCGATGTAAGCCTGAAGTTTTGTATCTGCTCTAGACTGTAAGCGGAAGAAAGTAATATCGCCAGATGCAATATCACCTTCGAGAGTTCCTCGTGTAAAGTCTGGTGTACCACCATTTTCAAGCAATCTGTTCTGAATAAGCTGGAACTTTATTGCAGGCTTACTTGTTGGAGCCAAACAGCAGAAAGGAGTATTACCACAGTGGAAGCCCATAAATGTATCAGTAAGCTTATAATCAAACTTACCTTTTATATCACTTTCATACATATCTCTTGGTACAGAGTTGTTTATATCCAAAAGTGTTACAGGATCCCCGGTAACACAAGTTCCAATATATTCGCTTAATGCACCAAAAATATCAACTTCACAAGCTACAGGAATACCACGATTTGCCAGACGGCTATTTACATAACAAGGTTCAAAGCCAAACTCTTTAGGGAATGCCGGCCAACACTTATCTGCAAATACAACATACTTACGACTGCCTCTGTTTGCTTCAGCCCAGTCAAGAAGAGTAAGCTCAAACTGAGCCATACGAGGTAAAAGATCTGGGAACTGATTACCTGAGGCACCAAGTTCTTCTTCCATTTCTTTAACAATTTCAGCAATACGCTTATCATCTTTGTGAGCTTTATATGATACTAAAAGATCAAGCTCTGAGTTTTCCTGAATCTCAACACCAATATCATAAAGTCCTTTAATAGGAGCATTACAAGCAAAAAAATCCTGTGGACGAGGTCCAAATGTAATAATCTTAAGGCTGCTCAATCCAATTAAAGCCCTTGCAACAGGAATAAAATCTGCAATCATTTTTGCAACTTCATCAGCTGTTCCTACAGGATACTCTGGTATAACACCCTTTAAGTGACGTAGTCCTAAGTTATACGAACAGTTGAGCATACCACAGTATGCATCTCCACGTCCGTTTATAAGATCATTACCTGATTCTTCAGCTGCTGCTGCATACATAACAGGACCATCAAAGTTCTTTGCTATCAAAGTTTCAGGTGTTTCAGGTCCAAAATTACCCAAGAATACACAAAGAGCGTTACAGCCAGCTTCTTTTACTTCAGCAACGGCTTTAAGCATATCAACTTCATTTTCAACAGTTGTTTTTGCTTCATAAATCTCACCGTATTTGCCAAATGCATCAACAATTGCCTTACGACGGCGTTCTGACAATGAAATAATAAAACAGTCACGACTAACTGCAATAATACCAAGTTTTACATCTGGTATATTCTTGATCTCCATAATGTTCCCCCTTAAAAGATCATAACTTAAAATAAATTAGTTTTTTGCTATATCAATATTAGGTCCCACAAGACCTACAAATGCACCATCTTTTGCTTCACTTGTATCAGGATGAGCTATAAGCCACTTGTTGCTTTGCCATAAAAGCTTATCTTCAAAATCCTTATTGCATATTTCACCTTTTGGATAATTAGTTCCCTTTGGCAAAATTATAACAACCCTAAACCCGTCCTTATTAACAATTCCTGCTTTGGCTCCGTTACATGGAGCATAATGCAATGTAGTTTCATAAATCTGAACTACAGTACCAGCCGGTACGCTAAAAGCCTCAACTTTTGAAGTATCAAGTTTACCGTTCTTTACATCTCTTAAATCAGCAAGTAAAAGCACAATATCTCCTTCAGGGATATTAAGCTCACTACCACGATGGTACTCAAGACAGTTAAGTTTTGTATTGTTACCATTACAAAAACCTGCCTGTATTGGCATTCCACCATAAACATTACTTTCAAAAGCCTTTACTACATCACAATCCTCAAGTCCTTTTTCTGAAGGCTCATATATAACTGCATCACCAGGTTTATTAGTTTTTCCAAGTGCTTCAAGCAAAAGTGTTACATCATAACCTTTTATGACTTTTCCGTATTTTTCAAATCCTTTACTAAACACACTCTTTATTTTCATAATTACCCCACTGCTGTCCTTATATTTTTGAAAGATTTTTATAACAATCTTTCAAGGCCGGATACAAATCACAGTATATTTTATAAAACTTATCGTATTCTCTGGCATCTTTTTCATTATAGTCCTGCTGAGGATTTGTCTTAATGATAGCTTTGCAGCCTTCCTGCACAGATTTATACAAACCAGAGGCAACACCTGCAAGAATAGCAACACCCAATGCAGGACCTTCCTTTGAAACGACAGTTTTCACAGGAGTTCTGTATACATCAGCAAGCATTTGCCTCCAAAGTGAACTTGTACCACCGCCGCCACAGGCAAGCATTTCTTTTATATTAACTCCCATCTGATTTAAGACTTCAAGACTATTGCGCTGACTATACGAAACACCTTCCATAACGGCACGCAGCATATGATACTTGGTATGCATTGCACTTAACCCGAAAAATACACCGCGACAGTCAGGATCAAGGTGAGGTGTACGTTCACCCATAAGATATGGAAGATACAAAAGTTTTTCACAGCCGATAGGGATCTTTGCAGCCTGTTTATCCATCAGATAGTATGGATCTACCCCCATACCCTTTGCACAAACCATCTCTTCATTACAAAAATTATCACGGAACCATTTAAGTGAAAGACCAGCTCCCTGTGTAACTCCCATAACATGATACTCACCAGGAACAGCACAACAAAATGTATGAACCCTTCCAGCCTTATCAATTGTCAAACGCGAAGAGTGAGCATAAACAACACCACTAGTTCCTAATGTTGTAAAAGCCTTTCCATCCTCAACAGTTCCTGTTCCTACAGCAGCTGCAGCATTATCACCAGCTCCGCCTGCAACAACAGTCCCTTCCTTTAAGCCTGTTTCTTCACTAGCTGATTTTGAAATACGACCAGTAATTTCAGGAGACTCATATACTTTTGCCAAAAGTGCCTTATCAATACCTAAAGCAGTTAACACTTCATCAGACCACTTTCGGCCAGGTACATCCAAAAGCTGCATACCGCTTGCATCACTTACTTCAGTAGCAAACTCGCCTGTAAGTCTGTATCGTACATAGTCCTTTGGCAAAAGAATATGTGCACATTTTTCATAGACTTCAGGCTCATTATTGCGAACCCAAAGTATTTTTGATGCTGTAAATCCTGTTAAGGCTGGATTTGCTGTTATCTCAATTAAACGCTCTTTTCCAACTTTTTCTGTAATTTCATCACACTCTTTGCCAGTACGCTGGTCACACCAGATGATAGATCTGCGTAAAACATTACAGTTTTTATCAAGCATAACAAGACCATGCATCTGTCCTGACAAACCAATACCTTTAATATCTTCCGGCTTACATCCACTTTTTAATATTACACTTTTTATGGTCTGTACACTTGCCTTGTACCAGTCTTCAGGATCCTGTTCAGCCCAGCCGTTTTCAGGCTGGTAAAGAGGATATTCCATACTTGAGCTGGCAACGACCGTTCCGAAATCATCAAACAACACAGTTTTTGTTGCAGATGTTCCTATATCAACACCAATTAACAATGACACTTTTTTAACCTCTCAATTAAGATTCATTCTAAAGTCCTATTTATGAAACTGTCAAATTATTTAAATGTTGTTATATTCGATTTTTATAGAATTAATTTTTACAAGAAAAAACGTTCTTATTATTTTCTGAAATATTACCATTTTGTTTTAAATATCAAAAAAACACTCTGCAAAAATATTTCATTAATTTTACAGTTAAAATACATTTAGCAAATAAGACGATATAAATATAAATACATGTATAGATTGTAATTAGAAAATGAATAATAAAAAATTATTTGCTTAAAGCTATATTGACTCATATGATACAAATAAGGAGATAATGCACATGGGACACCTAGCTTTTATAAAAAAACTTCCTTTATTAAACAAGATTGCAAAAATCAGATTAAACAAATTAAGAGTTAAAATTACATCCCTTATGCTTTTGATTATTTTAACAGTATGTTCAGCATTAGGTTCAATTGCATATTTTAAAGCAAAGCAGGCTGTTACAGGCGCTGTAAATGAGACACTACAAAATATTACTGATAATGTTGCCAACCAGGTAAACGATAAAAACGAAAAGCTTTTTCACCTGCTTGAAGGATTTGGTGCAATTGAAGAAATTCAAAACAGAGACTATGACTTTGAGGATAAGTCCCTCGCGCTATCCCATCTTGAGTCCTTAAGTGAAGATTACATAGTGTTTTCATTTGCAGATACAGACGGTAATACAGTTGATCAAAATGGGGATGTCATAAATATAAAAGATGCAGACACATTTAAAGCTTCAATACAAGGACAAAGATTTATGACAGATCCAGTCTATGATGAAGCAAATGATAAACTCTACATGTATTTTTCTGTACCAGTTTTTGATGAAAACTATAAGTCAAAAATCATCGGTGTAATTTATGCAGTAATTGATGCTGAAGCGTATTGTCGCTTATGTGAAAGCATAACATACGGTGAAGGTAACCATCCTTTACTTATAAACATGAGAACAGGACGTACTGTAGCTGATGCAAAACCTAAATATGTAAAAAAGCTTCAGGTCTTACTTGAAAGTACCAGGGGCAAAAGCGAAATGTACGACTCAGTAGTTGCCGCAATGGCTGGTGAAACCGGCAGAAAGTTTTATTATGATGCAGGCAGAAACAGATATTCAGTTGCATCATATCAGCCTGTAGGCAATACATGTGACTGGACTGTTTTTTGTATGGCAGGTCAAAAAGAATACTTTGGACCTGTTGATGAGATGCTTAAACTTATGTTTATGTGCGTAATAGCATTTGCTATAATAGCATTCATCATAGGAACAATATTTGTTGTATTAATTGTAAAGCCACTGAAACTTGTAAGTAATTCAATTACAGAAATTGCCAGCGGAAACGCAGACCTGACAAAGCGTATCAAACAAACGTCTAAGGATGAAGTAGGTGATGTTGTATCAGGCTTTAATGCATTTACTACAAAGCTTCACTCTATAATTTCTGAAATAAAAGATTCAAATCAGGCACTTAACTCAATCGGACAGGAAATGTCAGTGAGCTCAGATGATACATCCAATGCAATAACAGAGATTATCGAAAACATACAGGATATACACGAGCAGATTAACTCACAGACAAACAGTGTTCACCAGACTGCCGGTGCTGTAAATGAAATTGCATCAAACATTGAGTCTCTTGAAAAAATGATTACAAAGCAGTCAGCTCAGGTATCAGATGCATCGGCTGCAGTTGAACAAATGATTGGTAACATTTCATCAGTCAACAGCTCTGTTGATAAAATGGCATCATCCTTTACAGATCTTAGAGTTAATGCACAAAACGGATATGACAAACAGAGAGATGTAAATGACCGTATTCAGCAGATTGAAAGTCAGTCAGAGATGCTGCAGGAAGCAAATGCTGCTATTGCTGCCATTGCCGAACAAACAAACTTACTGGCAATGAACGCTGCCATTGAAGCAGCTCATGCAGGAGATGCGGGCAAAGGCTTTAGTGTAGTTGCTGACGAAATCCGAAAACTTTCAGAAACATCAAGCCAGCAGTCAAAAACTATTGGCGACCAGCTTAATTCAATTAAAGACTCAATTACAAAGGTTGTTACAGCATCTAAAGAGTCAAGTGAAGCCTTTGAATCTGTTACTGCAAAGATTAATGATACAGACCAGATTGTACTACAAATAAAATCTGCAATGGAAGAACAGGAAACTGGTTCAAAACAGATTGGACAGGCACTACACTCAATGAATGATAGTACTCTCGAAGTAAAAAATGCTTCAGAGGAAATGTCTGAAGGAAACAAAGCAATTTTACAGGAAGTTACACAGCTTCAGGATGCTACTGAAAAAATGCTTGACCGTATGAAAATAATGAATGAAGGTGCAAAAAAAATCAGCGCAACAGGAGCCTGCTTAAACGATATTACAGACAAGCTACACAGACGTATTGCAGGTATTGGAGAACAAATAGACAAATTTACAGTCTGACTCCTTAAAAACAAAAGTCTTTACACTTTGTGTAAAGACTTTTGTTTTTTTATCAAACCACAACGATTCTAAATAGAAGGAGAGATAAAATCTATACCTTCTTTTTCATCAAAGCCATACATAAGGTTCATATTCTGTACAGCCTGAGAGCTTGAGCCCTTACCCATATTATCAATAACACTTGTGATTTCAAGAATAGAACCTTCATTTACAACATATACCTGAATATCACAAAAATTGCTCATACGAACATTTTTAGTTGTGGCAGACTGTCCCTTTTTTAGAACACGAACAAAGTACTCATTTTCATAATACTTTGAGTACATACTTCTCACGATGTCTGATGCCTCATCAGCAGATTTTCCCGCAATCTGCTTTTTAAACTCGTCACTTAAAGGTGCATAAATCGTACTGAAAATACCACGGCTCATAGGAACAAGATGTGGTGTAAACAAAATATTTACAGGACGACCTGCAACTACAGAACAGTTTTTTGCAATTTCAGGCTGATGACGATGTCCACCTACTTTATATGCGCTAAAAGACTCACCACACTCACAAAACTGATTTGTCATAGTCGGATTGCGACCTGCTCCGGTAACCCCGCTTTTGGCATCAACTATAATTAAAGAATCTGAAAGGATGTTGTTTTTTAATGCTGGTATAAGACCTAATGTACTGGCTGTAACATAACATCCGGGATTTCCCACTATGCGGGCATCCTTAATTTTTTGACGGTTATACTCAGGAAGCCCATAAACACTTTCCTTATGTACTTCAGGAAAAAGCCAGTCAGCTTTATACCATTTTTTAAATGTTGCTTCATCAAGGTTAAATCTAAAGTCAGCACTTAAATCTATTAATTTTTTTCCATGTCTTACACAGTAATCAGCATATTCCTCAGCAAGTCCGTTTGGTAAAGCAGTAAACAAAATGTCAGATTTTTCTTTTACCTGATCTGCTGATAATAAAAGCCCATCAGTTTTATTCTTACAGCGGTCGGCAAGATTCTGATAGACATCTGTAATATTCTGACCTTCAAATGAAACAGAACTTAAATAAAGTTTTTCGACCATAGGATGTTGAAGCAAAATACGAACCAACTCAACACCTGCGTAACCTGAAGCGCCAATAATACCAGCTTTAATCTTTTGCATAATAACAGACTCCACTTTTATTTTTGTAACCAAACTAAATATCTTTTATTTTATTTATGGAGATGATACACTAGCATTATGAAAACATCAATTATTTCAACTTTGTGTTTAGCAGTTATTTCTGCATTTTTATTAAATTCCTGCACTTCTACTCCAAAAGAAATTCCTCAGGATATGATTGCACAGGAGTTAATTCAAAAAGGTCAGGACTATTTTGAAAAAGGTAACTATAAAGAGTCATTGCGCTATTACAATGCGGTAATAGAACGATACAGCAATAATGTAAATCTTTATATCGAAGCCAGCTATGAAATTGGACATCTTTTTATGAAACAGAAAAAGTACGAACAGGCTGTACCGATTCTTGAAGAAATAAGAGATTTATATCCAAAAACAGAACCAGGAGTTTTACCTCCATCCTTTGAAAAGCTTGCAAAAATTGAGCTTGCAAAAGTACCACAGGCAGTTCTTGATAAGGTTCACGCAGCTAATAACGAAGAATAGGTATCTTATACAAAAACAAAAGAAAATATCCTCACTTGAGGATATTTTCTACACAATAAAGCTGGGGATGCGGACATAATCTTGTACAATAAAAAGATAACTCATTAAGTTACAAGCATTAAGTCTGAAACTATTTTTTTCATCTATAACCAGTTTTCCATCTTTCAATATCATAGTTAAATCATTTAATGGGCATAATTCTTCAGAATTTTGATAATACGGATTTAGTGGATTTGCATCAGGATCATGGATATATATTTGATTTCTATTCCCCGACAAATTGCTGTTAGGTCTGCAAACTCACTTAAAATCAGTCATTTTGATAAGAAACCACACTTTTTTAATCAATTATAAAAACATTTTCCAACTTAGTTATACATTTTTACAGCAATTTCAGGTCTTTTTTACAAGAAAAATCACTGTGAACTGGCTCTATCCAAATAAACTTCTATTTGTATGAATAAAAAACTGGTTATGCAAAAAAATCCCGTAGTTTCCCTAATTTCATACATAGGTATAATTTTGCTTCACTTACTTTCGTAACGTTGAATATCACGAATCATAGCATTTTCATAATTAGAGAAATTTTTCTCGGAAAATTTTGGATTAGGTTTATACCAGTCAAAAGCTTCAAAAATATCTTTTAAATCCTGGGACTTAAATTCATATCCATGCTTTGCATAAAAAATATTTCGTAAAATTCGCAGATTCTTTTTATCCAGCGTAAATGGACGAATGTTGCTTATTTCAGGAAATTCTTCATCTCGCCAGAAAAACAGAGGAATCTCAAGTACAACTTTATCTCCAGGATTCTTTCCCCATTTATCATCAGGAGCCGCAACACCTTCTACTAGTTTAGCCCCAAGTCCATCTTTCACAAGAAAAAAAGCTCCGTTATTAAGGGCAACAATAAAGTCTTTTGAACTATAAGTGGGGGCAAGTTTTATTTCATACTCTGTTCCATAAAGATTTACTTTTTCCTTGTTAATAGAAATATTCGTATTATGAATTGCATCTCTGAAAAGGATTTTTAACGCATGTTCTGCAAAAAGCGTATAACCTTCATAGGAACCATCGTCACTTATCTTTCTGTATGAACAGCCATTTTCATCAAGAATATACTGGCCGTCCTTTCCATTTACAAAAGTCCAATTTTCAAAATCTTTAGCAAGAACTGCATATCCATCATTAAAACGCAGAGTTGTATAACATATATTGTCCCGCAACATAAGCAGATCATAATTTGTTGGAGCTATATCATTCAAAGCTTTTTCATAATTCATAAGTTCCTTAAGCTGTGTTTCAAAAGCAACAGGAACATATGTTCCTATAAAATCCTTAGGCACATTAGTTAAATCACAATCTCCACAAAAACCTTCTGTCAGTAAAGTCAGCAAAAACAACGAAACAATTATTAACTTTTTCAACTTTTTCTCCAATCTTTATCCAATCAATTCCTGTTTGGTTTGCAAACTCATCTAAAAATAGTCATTTTGATAAGAAACCACACTTTTTTAATCAATTATAAAAACATTTTCCAACTTAGTTATACATTTTTACAGCAATTTCAAGGCTTTTTTACAAGAAAAATCACTGTAAACTGGCTCTACCCAGACAAACTTCTATTTGTCGGGGAAAGAACTATTACTTTTTGCCTCCACCATAACCGTTAATTGTTATGTCATCGAGGAATTCTATTGCTCTTGGATCCACATATCCTCCCAATTCAGGATTTACAAGAACATGAAAAACAAAATCTAATTCAGTAATTTCTGGTATCAATCCTTCCCTATAATCCATTACTTCAACTATTGTCCCTTCTTTTACAAATCCAAAATTATAAATAACACCTTGATAATCTTTTATTTTAAGTTCAATATCATGTAATAATTTTGCTTTTATAGGTGCTCCCAATACTTTTGCATTTTCTGGTCCTACAATCTTAAAGTAATGAACTTTTTTTTCACTCCCTATTTCCGAAGCATTAATTAAAGGATTCCTATCTGTAAAATATTCAGTTTCTAGTTTTATTTCATAATCACTTATTTCTGTAATATAATAAGTTTCTTTTGAAGCTTCCTAACCAGAGGAAAGCCAAATCATAAGCAGTTACTTGCCTGTTCCTATTACTTCAGACTCTTGATGCATATCACCAAAGTCAATAGCCCATATCCCAGTCCCGGTTCCCAAATCAAGTACTCTCTGAGGACGATCAAGTGGTGCCTCATACAAGTCTCCTTTGAGAATCAGGTTCCAAAGATGGTGAGCCATATCCAACCTGTCAACAGTCAGCCAGCACTCATTGCTTTCCTTACTGGGTTGTCTAACCGATCTTGCTCTGTCTCATCATTTGGTAACATGTACTTCTCTGACCGAAAGTTGGTGTATCTCCTCCCGTTCTCATAGACGTAATTGAAAACCGACGAGCCGAGAGAAGTGGTATCTGATCCCTCGGTAGAAGCATAAGTCGAGTCGGAATCGGTTATATCGTCAGCCTCGAGAAGATGTGGATCGTTTTCAACAGGAATGGTTGTCATTGCGTAAAGTTGGTGAGATG